>NZ_LABY01000286.1 GCF_001043975.1 Methylobacterium variabile | reverse complement strand
CGGCGGGCCCCCGGCCGCCCGCCCCGCTCCGCCGTGGCCTCGCGCGTCGGCAAGGCGGCCTCGACGACCTTGACGATCGCCGGCGCGTCGAGCCCCGCCTCGGCGTACATCCGCTCCGGCGTGTCGTGCTCCTGGTAGGCGTCCGGCAGCGTCAGCGTCCGAACCCGCACCTTCCCCTCGTCCAGCGCCCCGCGCGACGAGAGGAGATGCAGCACCATCGCCCCGAAGCCGCCCACCGACCCCTCTTCCAGGGTCACCAGCACCTCGTGGCTGCCGGCAAGGTCCAGGATCAGCGCCTCGTCCAGGGGCTTGGCAAACCGCGCGTCCGCCACCGTCACGGCGATGCCCGAGGCCTCGAGACGCTCCGCCGCCTTCAGCGCTTCCGCCAGGCGCGTGCCCAGGCTGAGCAACGCCACCCGCGCACCCTCCGGACGGCGGATCACCCGCCCCTTGCCGATCGCCAGGACCTCGCCCTTCTCCGGCAGCTCGACGCCGACACCCTCGCCCCGCGGATAGCGGAACGCGATCGGGCCCGCGTCATGGGCATGAGCGGTCGCCACCATGTGCACCAGCTCGGCCTCGTCCGACGCCGCCATCACCGTCATGTTCGGCAGGCAGCACAGGTAGGCGAGGTCGAACGCGCCCGCATGCGTCGCCCCGTCGGCGCCCACCAGCCCGGCCCGGTCCAGCGCAAAGCGCACCGGCAGGTTCTGCAGCGCCACGTCGTGCACCAGCTGGTCGTAGCCGCGCTGCAGGAACGTCGAGTAGATCGCGCAGAACGGCTTGTAGCCCTCCGTCGCCAGCCCGCCCGCGAAGGTCACCGCGTGCTGCTCGGCGATGCCGACGTCGAAGGTCCGCTCCGGGTGCACCTTGGCGAACAGATCCACGCCGGTGCCCGAGGGCATCGCGGCGGTGATCGCCACCACCTTGTCGTCGACGTCCGCCGCCTTGATCAGGCTCTCGCCGAACACCCGCGTGTAGGCCGGCGCGTTCGGCTTGGCCTTGGTCTGCTTGCCCGAGATCACGTCGAACTTCACCACCGCGTGGCCGCGGTCGGCGGCGGCCACGGCGGGGGCGTAGCCCTTGCCCTTCTGGGTCACGACGTGGACCAGCACCGGGCCCTCGGGCGCGTCGCGCACGTTCTTGAGCACCGGCAGCAGGTGGTCGAGGTTGTGGCCGTCGATCGGGCCGACGTAGTGGAAGCCGAGCTCCTCGAACATCGTGCCGCCGCCGGCCAGCATGCCGCGGGCGTACTCCTCGGCCCGGGCGGCGGTGTCGTAGAGGGCCTTCGGCAGCAGGCGGCCGAACTGCTTGGCGGTGTCGCGCAGCGACCTGTAGGTGTCGCCGGAGACGAGCCGGGCGAGGTAGGACGACATGGCGCCGACGGGCGGCGCGATCGACATGTCGTTGTCGTTGAGGATGACGATCAGGCGCGACTTGAGGGCGCCGGCGTTGTTCATCGCCTCGTAGGCCATGCCGGCGGAGATCGAGCCGTCGCCGATCACCGCCACGACGTTGCGGCGCGGCGGCGTCTCGCCGCGTGCCTTGGCGGCGGCGTCGGCGAGGTCGCGGCCGATGGCCATGCCCAAGCCGGCGGAGATGGAGGTGGAGGAGTGGGCGGCGCCGAAAGGATCGTAGGGGCTCTCGGCGCGCTTGGTGAAGCCGGAGAGGCCGCCGCCCTGGCGCAGGGTGCGGATGCGGTCGCGGCGACCGGTGAGGATCTTGTGGGGGTAGGCCTGGTGGCCGACGTCCCAGATCAGGCGGTCGTCGGGGGTGTTGAAGACGTAGTGGAGGGCGACGGTGAGCTCGACGACGCCGAGGCCGGCGCCGAGGTGGCCGCCGGTGACGGAGACGGCATCGATGGTCTCGGCGCGCAGCTCGGCGGCCAGCTGGGCGAGGTCGCTCTCGGGCAGCTGGCGCAGGTCCGCGGGCTCGCGGACGCGGTCGAGGAGGGGGAGAACCAGATCGGACAAGTCGTGACACTCGCTGTTCAGGGGCGGACCCCGCTCGGGCCTGACGGCCGGGAGTCCTGTCAA
>NZ_LABY01000285.1 GCF_001043975.1 Methylobacterium variabile | reverse complement strand
CAGCTCGGTGCAAAGCCGGCGTCCAACGATCACCACTGAGGAGAAAGGTCATGATCGAGTCGGAGAAGACTGGGCGCTTCAATCTCGCGGCGCTCGCCGCAGCTCTGCCGGATCAGGCAGAGACCCTTCTGGTTGACATCTATCTGACGAACCGAGAGGCGGCGAGCTCTCGGATCTTTCGCGTCTACCGGGGAACGCCGCCGCATTATCATGAGACTTGCGACGAGTACCTCTACGTGCTGTCAGGCCGCGGCACCTTCTGGATGGGGGAGGCTGGAACAGAGGCCGAATTCGGGCCGGGCGACCTGCTGTTCTTCGAGCGTGGCACGGTGCACGCCCTGCCACGGATCATCGCGGAGCCGGTGGTCTTCCTATCGGTCGACACGCCCCGGCGCGTATCCACCGACATTGTATTCGTGAACCCGCAGGACGGCAGCCCCGAGACCTTCATGGCCCGCAACGCGTCGACGCGCTGAGCGCCCCAGGCGCTCGCAGAGACCGATCGGAGTTGCTGACCTCTGGCAGGCTTCGGCAGCTTTCACTCAGGCGATCCTGCGCAGCAGTTCGA
>NZ_LABY01000284.1 GCF_001043975.1 Methylobacterium variabile | reverse complement strand
CAGCTCGGTGCAAAGCCGGCGCCCAACGATCACCACTGAGGAGAAAAGTCATGATCGAGGCGGAGAAGACTGGGCGCTTCAATCTCGCGGCGCTCGCCGCAGCTCTGCCGGATCAGGCAGAGACCCTTCTGGTTGACACCTATCTGACGAACCGAGAGGCGGCGAGCTCTCGGATCTTCCGCGTCTACCGGGGAACGCCGCCGCATTATCATGAGACTTGCGACGAGTACCTCTACGTGCTGTCAGGCCGCGGCACCTTCTGGATGGGGGAGGCTGGAACAGAGGCCGAATTCGGGCCGGGCGACCTGCTGTTCTTCGAGCGTGGCACGGTGCACGCCCTGCCACGGATCATTGCGGAGCCGGTGGTCTTCCTCTCGGTCGACACGCCCCGGCGCGTACCCACCGACATCGTATTCGTGAACCCGCAGGACGGCAGCCCCGAGACCTTCATGGCCCGCAACGCGTCGACGCGCTGAGCGCCCCAGGCGCTCGCAGAGACCGACCGGGGTTGCTGACCTCTGGCAGGCTTCGGCAGCTTTCACTCAGACGATCCTGCGCAGCAGTTCGA
>NZ_LABY01000283.1 GCF_001043975.1 Methylobacterium variabile | reverse complement strand
GCCTGCGCACCGAGGGCGGGGCGGGCTCAATCCGTCTGCTGCCCGATGACGGGAGCCTCGGTCGCGACGAAGAGGGCGGCGACCGAAGCCGCCTTCGACCTCCCGAGGGTGCTCGGAAGCGTTCGTCAAGTCAACGAGTTTGTTCTTTTTATAGAACGACACGTCGGAGTGGATCCGGCTGCGGGAAGCGGAGGTGCGAGAAGAATGTCCGCGCCATGTGGACCAGTCGGCCGGGTGATCGTCGCCGGGAGATCCCGCGAAGGCCGCTGGCCTCGCGTGTTGCCGCGGCTGCTGAACCGCTCGCACAAGGGTCCTGCCATGCAGACGATCGCTCCGCCGCGCCGGCCGTGGCGGAACAGCCGCGGCTCCTGCCGCTGGTTTCCCGACAGAATGGTTCGCGTCGGCTTCCTCGGCCGCCACCCTGGAGGCAACGGACGCATGGTCGCCGAAGGCAACGACCGGATTTGCGTTCGCAAGGTCAGGGTCAAGCAACGCCGGCTCGACCGCTTCCTCGCCGATCCCCACAACGGCGAATGGGAGTGAGCAAGGCTCCGGCTCGCGCTCCCCGAAGGCCGCGCCCGGCTCCTCGGCCGGGACGTCACGGTCGACGGAGTCGAGCCGGTCCTAATAGTTGATCGTCGCCCGCAGCCCCATCACGGTGGCGTTCTTCAGTCGCCGCCCGTTGTCGTCGGCGAGGCCGCCGCCGGGGCGCATGACGAATTGCAGGTCGGGCTGCAGGGTGAAGCCGGGCAGCACCTCGGCCTGGTAGGTCGCCTCGATGACGACCTCGCTGCTGCGGATCGGGTTGGTGCCCTGGCCGAACCGGAGAGTGTCGCGGTCGAAGGCCCGGGCCGCCGGGCTGATGCGCGAGTAGATCACACCCAGCGCGGCGGTGTCGTTGGGGCGGCCGGGCAGCAGGCCTTTGTAGGCGATGCCGCCATCGACGTAGAGATCGATCAGGTTGCGGTCGCCCGGCACCTTCGACATCCGCAGGAAGGCGCTGGCGCCTTCGTCCTCGGTGCCGGGCTCGCGGTAGAGCGTCTGGTCGATGATGCCGTAGACGCCGCGGTCGCCGCGGAAGCGCCGGGCGATGCCGCTCGCTTCCGGGTCGGCCAGGAACCGGCCGGCGACGCTGTCGAGGCGCGGGCTGTCGAAGCCGCCGAGATGCTGCCAGCCGCCGAGGGTCGCGGTGCCGTGCAGGCTCTCGCCCCACAGGTTGAGCGTGTAGGCGTAGGCGACCTCGCCGATCAGCAGGGGCGGGTCGCTGAGCCGGAAGCTGGTGCCGGTGCGGTTGATCCGCTGCGGGTCGGTGTCGTCGCCCCGGCGCGTCCCGGCCGGGTCGCCGTTGAAGATGGCGCCCTGGAACGACAGGCGCTCCTCGGGCACGTACTTCACCCGCACGGCCGGGGTGGCCAGCGGATAGATCGGCCCGCCGCTCGGCAGCACCACGGCGCCGACATTCGGCCAGCCGAAGCCGGCATTGAAGAACACCACGGCGGACTGGGCGATGGCGAACTCGGTGTCGGCCGAGACCTGGCCGACCTTGATCGAGAGCTGGTCGCCGAAGAAGCGCTGCTCGAGCCAGAGCTCGAACAGCCGCGTCGCCGGCAGGGCCTCGATGCCGCTGACCGTCGTCAGGTTGTTGACGTAGGACCGCGACAGCCCGTGGCCGTGGATCTGGAAGAAGTCGGTGTGGAAGCGCGCGCCGGTCCAGCCCGCGAGCTTCTCGAGGTCGACGTCGAGGGAGGTGTCGAGGCGCCCGCCATAGGTCGCGCCGCGCCGCAAGCCCCCGCGCAGGTTGGCGAGCCCCTCGCCGATGTAGGTGATGGTGTAGGTGATGCCGCGCTCGGCCAGGAAGGCGCGGACGCCGAACGGGTCGCCGTAGGGGCCGAGCGCCGACTGGATCGAGCTGCCGATGGTCAGCGAGACCTGGTCGGAGGTCTGCGACTGGGCGATGGCGGTCTGCGGGTCGCCGCCGGCGCCGGTCGGCGGCGGGCGGGCCATGATCGGCAGGACGGGGACCGGCGGAGCCTGTGCCTGCTGTGCGGCGGCCCCGCCCGGCGCGACGATGAGGACGGCGAGCGCCGCCGCGCGCAGGCCCCCGCCCATCCGGTCGTCAGTACCGGGCCGGCACGTACATCTCGGCCGGGATCGGCCCGCGCACGTAGTCGGGGTTGCGCACCCGCTCGGGCAGGTGGACGGGCGGGCGCTCGACCGTGCCGTAGGGCACCAGCTCCAGGAGGTGGCTGATGCAGTTGAGGCGCGCGCGCGGCTTGTCGACCGCGTCGACCACCCACCACGGCGCCTCGGGGATGTGGGTGCGGGCCAGCATGTCCTCCTTGGCCCGGGTGTAGCTCTCCCAGCGCCGGCGGGACTCGACGTCCATCGGGCTGAGCTTCCACTGCTTGAGGGGATCGCGGATGCGCATCTCGAAGCGGTGGGCCTGCTCCGCGTCGGTGATCGAGAACCAGTACTTCACCAGGATGATCCCTGAGCGCACCAGCATGCGCTCGAACTCCGGCACCGAGCGGAAGAACTCCTCCACGTCGGCCTCGGAGCAGAAGCCCATGACGCGCTCGACGCCGGCCCGGTTGTACCACGAGCGGTCGAACAGCACGATCTCGCCGCCGGTCGGCAGGTGGCTGACGTAGCGCTGGAAGTACCACTGGCCGCGCTCGCGCTCGCTCGGGGCGGGCAGGGCGGCGACGCGGCAGACACGGGGGTTCAGGCGCTGGGTGATGCGCTTGATGACGCCGCCCTTGCCGGCGGAGTCGCGGCCCTCGAACAGCACCACGACCTTGAGCTTGTTGGTGTGGACCCAGTCCTGGAGCCGCACGAGCTCGTGCTGGAGGCGCAGGAGCTCGCGGAAGTAGAGCTTGCGGTCGAGCCCGGGCGCCGCATCCTCGCGCGGCGGCACGAGCCGCGCGAGGCGCTCCTCCTCGATCTCCAGCTCCAGCTCCTCGTCGAACGCCTCCGCGATCTCGCGCCGCAGCGCCTCGATGGCGTCGGCGTCGGAGGCGCTCCGCAGCTCGCTCATGGTCGTGGGTCCCATTCCGTCCGTTCGGGCGGAAGCCTAAGGGCGTCCCGTGACACTACGGAGAAACGCGCCGCGGTTTCCGCAGCGTCGCACCCGGTCCGCGCGGACCGTGCGC
>NZ_LABY01000282.1 GCF_001043975.1 Methylobacterium variabile | reverse complement strand
GCGTAGGCCAGACAGCGGGTAATAGGCGTCATTAGCGGCAGCGCTTGCCGCAGACCTAGGGTCCGCAATGCCCAAGTTAAGGGGGTTGTTCCCTGACTCGCCGATGCAAGGCTGGATCGCTGACCGGACTGTGACCGATCCGACCCACCAACCTCCATTAGCGCGCCACGGGCCCAACCAGATGACCTGACGCCGTAACGCCGTGAAAAATGAGGTAGTCCTGAAGCATGAACCGGGCAATCAGTCAGCCTCGGTGGGTGCCTTGCGGATGAAGGCCAGCACATCGTTCAGAGGGAGAGAGCCAGTATATTCGGGAAAAGCGAGGCTCACAGGTGCGCCAAGGGCTGCCATGATGTCCCGCAGGCCCTCAACCCACGCGCCAGCCTCAGCTTGGGTCACGAAACCCGTCCGCACCATTGTCTTGTCCGGCTCGATGGTGACCGTGACCGAAAACCGACCGTCCGGCATGTCAAAGATTTGATAGCTAATCCGGCGCGCCATGCCGTGGGCCTAGCGC
>NZ_LABY01000281.1 GCF_001043975.1 Methylobacterium variabile | reverse complement strand
CCCACCCAGGCTGTGTGAGAACGTGTTTGAGGCTCGGATTGAGCTGACGGAACGGTGGACAACGGGTCCCGGCTTTCAGCCGCGGATCGCTGCGATAAGCGGAGCGGCCCCAAGGATCGCGATCACCCGCTTCATGTTGTAGGCGAGAACCTGTAGGCTCATCTCGCCCGCTACATGTCTCATCCCCTTGGTCAGGAAGTGGGTCGCCCCCATCCAGGCTTTGAGGGTGCCGAAGACGTGCTCGACCGTTTGACGGCGGTCGCGCATTGCGTTCGGGTTCTCGTCGAGCCTGCGTTGCACCACTTCGAGCACATGCTCGTGCTCCCAGCGCGTGATGCGCCGCTGCACAGAGGGGGTGCAATCGGCTTTGATCGAACAGGTGGAACAGGCCGACGTCCAGTAGCGACGCAAGGTCATCCCCTTCTCGATGCTCTCGAAGCGGTATGTCAGCATCTGGCCTGCCGGGCAGCGATAGGCGTCCTCGTTCTCCTGGTAGACGAAGTCCTGCTTGCTGAACCGGCCTTCGGCCTTCGCCCCAGACGTCAATGGCTTTGGCAACGTGACCGAGATGCCCGCCTGTTCGCAGGCCAGGATCTCCTCGCCCGAGAAGTAGCCCCGATCCGCCAGGACGTGGATGGCTGCCTCGCCCGTGGCAGCATGGGCTTGCCCGGCGATGCTCGCGAGTTGGGTTCGGTCGTGACCGACGTTGGTGACCTCATGGGCCACGACGAGGTGATGCTTTGTGTCGACCGCCGCCTGAACGTTGTAGCCCACGAGCCCGGTGCCCTTGCCATTAGTTGCCATGGCGCGCGCATCGGGATCGGTCAACGAGATCTGCCGGTCGGGCGCAGCCTCGACGAGCGTCTCCATGGCCTGCAAGGCGCGCAGACGATCCCGCAGAGCGGCCAACCGCTCTTTGAGGCGCGGCGTTCGAAGCTCTGCCACCTCGGCTTCCTGGCGATCGGCAGTGTCGAGGGCTGCGAGGTAGCGTCCAATGCTCGTCTCGACCTGCTCGATGCGCCGGCGGACTGCTGCCGGGGTGAAGTTCCGGTCTCGCGTGTTCACGGCCTTGAACCGGCTACCGTCGACGGCCACGACGCCTCCGGCCAGGAGACCGACTTGGCGGCAGAGGATCACGAAGTGTCGGCACGTGGCACGCAGCGCCTCACCGTTCTCGCGTCGGAAGTCGGCAATTGTCTTGAAGTCGGGTGCGAGGCGGCCGATCAGCCACATCAGCTCAACATTGCGCCCGGCCTCCCGCTCCAAGCGCCGGCTCGACGGGACCTGATTGAGATAGCCGTACAGGTAGAGTTTGAGCAGCGTCGCAGGATGATAGCCTGGGCGGCCGGTGATGGCGGGCGTCACGCCGGCAAAGCCAAGGGCTGTGAGATCGAGTTCGTCGACGAACACATCGATGACGCGAGCCGGGTTATCCGGTACGACGTAATCGTCCAGACAAGCAGGAAGCAAGGCGATCTGATGGCGGTCTGCACCTTGGACAAAGCGTGTCATCTTTCGCCTCCCGTATCGAGATAAAGACTATCATATTGAGCCAGAACCGCGAACAGGAAGATCAGCTATGCACACCGTCCAAATATACGATACGACTGACGGCGCGCTTAGTTTCGATCTGCGTCATATTCTATCGGCAATCGGAGCGCAGGCTATCGGATGCTCTTGGGCGGTGAGTCGCGTCGGAGGAGTATACGACGAGCCTTTCGAGGCGACGGGCGACCAGGCAGGACGTCTCGAAGAGCTTGCGGCCTCCGGTAGGCGGATCAAGGGATCTCAGCTGCGAGAACTAGCCAACGGAACTCAGCAGGTCATCTAGGGCGAGTTTCAGGCTTACCCAGAAGCAGGCGCTACGGTACCCGTGCTCATCGTGCGCGCCATCGACAGCAGCTTCTACGAAGTTTCAACCTGCGACCCTCGCGTCCTGCAAAACCTCGAAGCAGCCTTCCGCCATGTGAGGCAAGCCTGACCATCAGACGCTCTTTTCACACAGCCTCCACCC
>NZ_LABY01000280.1 GCF_001043975.1 Methylobacterium variabile | reverse complement strand
AGACCGCCGCGCCTTCGAACGGACCCGTTCGGAGGCGCAAGGCAAGCCCGAACGGGCGCCGGCGCTGATGCGCCGGACGCCTTCGCATCGACGTGTCGATGCCAAGGCGCGAGGGTATCACACCCTCAGAACGTGGCGCGCAGGCCCGCGAAGACGCTGCGCCCGTCGCCGGGATAGAAGATCCGGGCGGCGCTGCCGCTGAGGAGGGCGGCGTTGGTCACCGCCGAGACGTCGGAGACGTACCGGGCGTTCGTGAGGTTGCGGGCGTCGAGAAAGAGGGTGAGTCCGGGCTCGATGCTGGCCGAGGCCTGCAGGCCGAGGAGCGCGTAGCCCGGCGCCCGCAGGGTGTTGGCATGGTCGGCGAAGGCGCCGCGCGGAACCCAGTCGAGGGTCGGGGCGAGCGTGTAGGGCCCGTTTGCGTAGGTCAGCACCGTGCGCAGGATGTCGCGCGGCAGGCCGGCGATGCGGTTGTCGCCGTAGACCGGGTCGCCGACGAAGCGGAAGTCGTTGCGGGTCCAGACCTGCGTCAGGGTCAGGGTGTCGCCGGCGCCGGTGAGGTCGCGGGCGAGGTCGAGGGAGAACGCCACCTCGACGCCCTGGTGGCGGGTGCGCGGCGCGTTGAAGGTCGCGGCCGGGATGCCGAGGCCCGCATTGGTCGCGAAGTTGATGAGCTCGTCGCGGATCTCCGCCCGGTAGAGCGTGACGTCGAAGGTCAGCCGGTCGATCCGGCCGCGGGTCCCGGCCTCGACGGTCCAGGCGCGCTGGGCCTGGAGCGGCACGAAGGTGGTGTTCGCGAGGTTCTGCTGCACCAGATCGGAGAAGTCCGGCACGTCGCGGGAGCGGGTGAGGTCGCCGAAGACCTGGATATCGGGCAGGGGCTGCCAGAGCAGGCCGATCTTCGGGTTCACGCCCTCGTAGGTGCGGTTGGCGAACTGCGCGGCGAGATTGCCGGGCAGGCCGCCCTTGTCGCTGTAGGTCCGGTTGGCGGAAAAAAGCTTGGCGCCGGTCATCAGCGCCAGGTCGGGCAGCACCCAGAGCCGGTTCTCGCCGTAGGCCTCGAGGCTGGATGCGCTCTGCAGGCTGTTGCGGGTCTGCGCCCCGCGGCTCCCGGCGACGTTCACAAATTGCAGCGCGGTGTTCTGGCCCGCATAGGCCCGCAGGCCCAGGATCGCGTCGTTGCGCAGGCCCGCGACCTCGAACGTGCCGGCCCAGTGCGGCGCCACGCCGTAGGTCCAGCCGTCCTGGTCGATGACCTGGAAGATCGGGTGGTAGAGCGACTTGTGGATCGCCCAGGAATCGATGTCGAGCTTGCCGACGTCGAGCAGGAACGAGGTCCGGTTGGCGATGCGCTCGGTCGCGACCTGGCGCGACTGGTTGCCGGCGAGCGCTGCCGGGTTGACGATCCGCGGGGTGCGGAGGGACTCGCCCAGGGTGAGGGCGCCGGGCAGCTTCTGGTCGGTGAGGTAGATCCCGGCGTAGAACCGTGTCTCGACGCCGGGGGCGAGCTGGTAGCCGAGATTGGCGTTGAAGTTCTGCGTCCGCTGCACCGCGTGCTGGCGGAAGCCGTCGGCGTTGGTGATCGTGCCGTTGACCAGGAAATCCGCCGGGCCGCTCACCCGCGAGACCTGGAAATTCTCCCGGACCGCGTTGAAGCTGCCGCCGTCGAGGCGCAGGATCGTGGGCGCCAGCGCCGTGCGGGCCGTCGGCGTCACGAGGTTGACGGCGCCGCCCAGCGTCGTCGCCCCGAAGGTGAGGGCGTTGCCGCCCTTGTAGACCTCGATGGCGCGCAGGGCGAGGGGATCGATCTGGTAGAAGTCGCCGCTGCCGTCGGCGAGGTTGAGCGGGATGCCGTCCTGCAGGAGCTCGATGCCGCGCAGGTGGAAGCCGCGGGCGACGCCCGAGCCCCGCACCGACAGGCGCAGCTCCTGGCCGTAGCGCTCCTGCACGGTGACGCCGGGCACGTCCTTGAGCACGTCCCGCAGGGTGTTGGCGTAGCGGTTCTGGACGCTCTCGGCATCCACGAATGCGACGGAGCCGACGGTCTGGTAGAGCGCGCGGCGCTGCTCGGGGATGCCCGGCACGGTGAGCGAGCCGGCGGCGGGGCCGGCCGCGGCCGGGCCAGCGACGTCGATCCGCTCGAGCGCGATGGTGCCGGAATCCTGCGCGGCGGCGGCGAGCGGGAGGAGCACGAGGAGGGCGGGCAGCACCGGGCCCCCGCGAACAACACGGACCATGACGAGGCGACCTTTCGCGGGCCGGAGCGCCCGGGGGCTCGACGGCGCGGGGAGGAGAGCGGTCTTCGGGTTAAGCTGCGGCGCAGTGCAGCCGGGGGTAGACGATCCAAGGAGAGCCGCAGCATCCCGTCTCCCGGGCGGGAGAGGGGGGCGCCTCACCTCGAACGATCAGCCCGGTCGGACGCGCGGAAGGCCGGGGGACGTCCTCGGGCGAGGGCCCCCGACCCGGTCACCATCAATGGTGATGGTGCCCGCCTCCGGCGTCCGGCCCTGCCGCCCCGATCGCGCCGACCGCGAACCGCACCGGCACCGTGCCGGCCCGGGCGAAGGTGAGGCTGCCCTCGAGGGTGTCGCCGGCCTTCACCGGGCCCTTCAGGTCCATGAACATCAGGTGGTAGCCGCCGGGCTTGAGCACCACGGTCTCGCCGGGCTTGATGACGAGGCCCGCCTCCACCGGCGCCATCTTCGCCACGCCCTTGTCCATCGCCATCTGGTGGATCTCGCCCCGGGCCGCGAGGGGGATCGCGGCGGAGACCAGACGGTCGGGCTCGGTGCCGGTATTGGTGACCTGCAGGTAGCCGCCCGCCACCTTGGCGCCGCCGGGGGTGGCGCGGATCCAGGGGCCGGTGATGGTCAGGTCGCCGGCCTTCACCGAGGCCGGTGCCGGCGCAGGGGCCGCGGCGGGTGTGGCCGCGGCCGCCACGACCCGCACCCCCGGCGCGGGAGACTTCAGGTCGCCGGCGGACTGGCCGGCGGCCGGAACCTCGCGCCAGTTGGCGACGGCGCCGTCGCAATCCTGGCGGACCGGGAAGTAGACCGTGGCGCCGGGCGCGAAGGCGTCGGTGATGCGGGCCTGGAAGACGAACTCGTCGTACTGGTCGTCGGGCAGGCTGGCGCCGCTCCAGGTGATCTCCTTCACGCCCTCCGCGACCGTGCCGTGGTAGGACGGGTAGGGGCGGGCGTAGGCGCCCTTGACGGTGGCGAGCTGCCAGCCGGGCTTCGGCATCGGCTTCGCGGCGATCACCCCCTCGGGGATGGTGACGGTGATGCCGGTGGTGGCCCGGCCGTCGCAGCCGTGGCCGATCTGCACCACGCCGCGATAAGTCCGGTTCGGGTTCGCCTGCGTGACGGCGAGGACGGCGTGGGCCAGGGCGGGAGCGGCGAGCAGCGAGAGGGCGGCGGCGAGGCCGGCGCGAAGCGGGAACGTCATGGGTCTTGAGTCCTGAGGCGGCGTGACGGGAGCGGGCAGCGGCGCTGCCCTGCGGCGCGTCACGCGGCCGGTGGACCCCGGGCCGAGAACGATCGGGTGGGAGGTCCGCGCGGCGGGGCCGCCGCGTCGCGGCGCCAGGACAGGCCGGTGACGATCCGGGGCGGCCAGGCCTGCGCGGCGGCCGGGGCCGGCGGGGCGAGGAGCCCCGGGCAGGCGACGGTGCAGCAGGCGTGGACGTGGGCGGCGCCGCTCCCCGCCGGGGCTTCCTGGTGAGTCTGGCAGAGGATGCCGGCGCCGGCCGCGACCGGGAGCGGATTGAGGCCGGCAAGGAAGGCCTGCAGCACGAGCCCGTAGAGCGACAGCACGGCCACGACGGCGCGCCAGCGCGCCATCCTCCCGCCCGGTGCGTGCCTGGGATCGCTCATGCGCATGACATAGCCGAGGCGGCCCGGCTGCGCCACCGCCGCCGGGGATCGCCACGAGCGGCTTTCACGTCCTCACGCCGCGAGAGCGCAACGTAAGTGGCAAAAATACCGCAGTCCACCGTCCATGCCCAAGCTCCACAGTGGCGCCCGTCCTGCGCCACAATCTGGCCCGCTCCTCATGGAGTCTTAACCGCATCCCGGCACCGTCACGGGCCAATGAATGGGGCGCAAACCGGCAGCGAGACTGTGCTGTCGCGTTCGTCGCCCCGCGTCGCAGGTTCGAGAGCAGATTCCCCATGCTGACACGCGTTTCCCTCACCGGTTCGCTCGGCCTCGCTCTCCTGGCCACCGCCGTCCTTCCGGCCTTGGCACAGGACCGGGGCGGCGCGCTGGCCCAGGCGGAGTGGGCGCAGAACTACGATTCCGCCGCCACGATGCGGGTGCAGCGCTCCAACACGCCGATCCTGTCGCCCCAGACCCTGGCGGCGACCGAGCAGATGGTCGAGCGCTACCGCGACATCGTCGCCCGCGGGGGCTGGCAGTCCGTCTCCGGCTCCGACCGCCTGCGCGTCGGCTCGAAGAGCCCCGCCGTCACGGCCCTGCGCCAGCGTCTGATCGCCTCCGGCGACCTCGACCCGGCGGCCGGCTCCTCCCCGGTCTATGATTCCTACGTCGAGGCCGGCGTGCGCCGCTTCCAGGCCCGCCACGGCCTGAACCAGACCGGCGCGATGAACATCACCACCGTGCAGGCGATGAACGTCCCGGCGGAGGTGCGCCTGCGCCAGCTCGAGCTGAACGCGGTCCGCCTGCGCTCCTACTCGGGCAACCTCGGCGAGCGCTACGTCATCGTCAACATCCCGGCTGCCCTCGTCGAAACCGTGGAGGGCGACCACGTCGCGACCCGCCACGCCGCCGGCGTCGGCAAGATCGACCGTCAGTCCCCGATCATGAACGCCAAGATCCAGGAGGTGAACTTCAACCCCTACTGGACGGTGCCGGCCTCGATCATCAAGAAGGACCTGATCCCGAAGATGCAGAAGGAGCCGTCGTACCTGACGGACAACAAGATCCGCATCTTCAACGGCGACCGCGAGATCCCGCCGTCCCAGGTCAACTGGCACTCGGACGAGGCGACCCGCTACCGCTTCCGCCAGGATCCGGGCGTCGACCTGAACTCGATGGGCTTCGTGCGGATCAACATCCCGAACCCGCACGGCGTCTACATGCACGACACGCCGGCCAAGGGCATCTTCGGCGACGACTTCCGCTTCGTCTCCTCGGGCTGCGTGCGCGTGCAGAACGTGCGCGACTACGTCTCCTGGATCCTCCAGGGCACCCCGAACGCCAACCCGGAGACGATCGAGTCGATCATCCAGAGCGGGCAGCGGGTCGACGCCCGTCCGGTGGCGCCGATCCCGGTCTACTGGACCTACATCACCGCCTGGTCCACCCCGGACGGCCTCGTGCAGTTCCGCGACGACATCTACAAGCGCGACGGCGCCGGTGCGCCGACCGCCGCGATGACCGCCGCCGCCGCCGGCCCGCGCAACTTCAACCCCGACGCCGACGACGACCAGACCAACTGATCGCCGCGCGAGTTCACGACATGACGACGGCCCGGGCTCGCGCCCGGGCCGTTTCGCATTGTCTGTACCGGAGGCTCCATGACCCACGATCCGGAAGCCCGCCTCGACGCGCTGGAGACCCGCATCGCTCATCAGGATGCGACGATCGAGGACCTGAACAGAATCGTCACCGACCAGTGGACCGCGATCGACGCTCTGACGCGGCACGTCGCCGTCTTGCGCGAACGGGTGCGCGAGATGGCGGAGCGCCCGGCCGCCGCCGGGGACGAGGCCCCGCCGCCGCATTACTGATCGAGCCGACCTGTTCTACAATCGCGAATGCCCCGGACATGCGTCCGGGGCACCGTGTTCCCTTGAGAAACTTAAGGAGTTTCGGCTCTAGAACGTGCCGAACTTGAAGTTGAGGCCGGCGCGGACCAGGCTGCCCTCAGTGCGGAACCGGGTGAAGTAGCCGACGCCCGGGCTAAGCGGTGCACCGGTCGAGGCGACCAGCAGGTTGCGGCTGCCGAGGTCGTAGCGGAGGTACTCCACCTTGAGGGTGACCGCGTTCGACTTGAAGAAGTTCAGGAACGAGTCTGTGGGGAGGGCATACTCGACGCCGCCGCCATAGGCGTAGCCGGTCTCGATGCGCGAGCGGCTGCCGAAGTAGGTGACCGGCGCGTTGGTCTGGAACGCCACCGTCTGGGTCACGTCGCCGTAGGCGAAGCCGCCGGTGCCGTAGACCAGGAAGCGGTCGAAGGCGTAGCCGATCCGGCCCCGGACCGTGCCGAGGAAGCTGAGATCCGCCCGGTAGGTGTTGGTGAGCTGGTTCGGGTTGATGGCGGGCAGGAAGATCGATTCGGCGCGGCGGCGGTTCAGGTCGGTATAGGCCGCGTCGGCCTCGAGACCGATGACGAAGCCGGAGCCCGGCGTGAACTGGTAGTTGTAGCCGATCTGGCCGCCGGCGGTGAAACCGTCCTGCGACAGCCGGACGTCCTGGCGGCGCAGCCCGCTGTTGACGTTGGCCTGGAGCGCGCCGATGCCGACGGTGCGCAGGGTGTCGCTCTCGGTGAAGGCGTAGCCCGCATTGATGCCGAAATAGGCCCCGGTCCAGGTGAAGACCGGCACCGGCGTGAAGACCGGCGGCGGCGCGGCGCGGCGCGGGAGGTCGGCCGCGGACGCGGCGCCGACGGACAGGACGGCGGCAGTGCCGGCGGCAAGCAATGACTTCAGCATGGAGACGAGCTTTCCTCTCGCGCGATTAGGACGCGGACGACGTATGACGCCGTGCGGTCACGCTTCCAATGCCCGGAGAGTCACGCTGCTGCCGAATCTGCAGTCGTACCGTGATTTCACGGCGCGGAACGCGCGATTCCGATGTGCAGTGCCCGATATGACACAGCGTAGGCCGCAGCGAATCGATGAATAAAATTTCTGTGATTTGGGATTAGGGATGAGATCGCAAGGGAAACGGAGGATTCCGGCTCGCCAGGCGCGTCATGCTGCACCGGGCGAATCATCCCGCGGCGCGGGCGGGCCGGCTGGCACGGTGATCCCCGCCGCAAGTGTCGCCGCAGGGGAAGGCGCGGCCGGACCACGAGTTTTCCCCAAAGGCTCGTTCAATTTTTTTGAGTTTCCTTCTCATCGATCCAAATCCACTCTGGGCACGGGCCGGGTCCACCGGTCCGATCGCCGGCGCCGATCGACCCGGCACGAGTTCCGAGTCCCGGTGGAGCACGCGGCGGAAGGTCCGGGTCACCGGCCTTGGACTCTTCCGTCGCCCGCGTGTAGAAGCCGGGCGATCCCAGAAGCTTACTTCCGCGCCGGCGCTCCGTCCGGGCGGCTCCCGACGAAACCTGAGGCCATCATGAGCGTGGGCACCGCCGCCAACTCCCGGTCCAACTCGTTCTTCTCCGCGTCGCTGGCCGATGCCGATCCGGAGCTCGCCCGCGCGGTGGCGCAGGAGCTCGGTCGCCAGCAGCACGAGATCGAGCTGATCGCCTCCGAGAACATCGTCTCGCGCGCGGTGCTCGAGGCGCAGGGCTCGGTCCTCACCAACAAGTACGCCGAAGGCTATCCGGGCCGGCGCTACTACGGCGGCTGCGAGTTCGTCGACATCGCCGAGAACCTCGCCATCGAGCGCGCCAAGCGCCTGTTCGACTGCGGCTTCGCCAACGTCCAGCCGAACTCGGGCTCGCAGGCCAACCAGGCCGTGTTCATGGCCACCATGCAGCCCGGCGACACCTTCCTGGGCCTCGACCTGGCGGCGGGCGGCCACCTCACCCACGGCGCCCCCCCGAACGTGTCGGGCAAGTGGTTCAAGCCCGTCTCCTACACCGTGCGCCGCGACGACCAGCGCATCGACATGGAGCAGGTCGAGCGCCTGGCCCAGGAGCACAGGCCGAAGGTCATCATCGCCGGCGGCTCGGGCTACCCGCGCCATTGGGACTTCGCCAAGTTCCGCGAGATCGCCGACAGCGTGGGCGCGGTGTTCTTCGTTGACATGGCGCACTTCGCCGGCCTGGTGGCGGGCGGCGCGCATCCGTCGCCGTTCCCGCACGCGCATGTCGTGACCACCACCACCCACAAGACGCTGCGCGGCCCGCGCGGCGGCATGATCCTGACCAACGACGAGGCGCTGGCCAAGAAGCTGAACTCGGCGATCTTCCCCGGGCTCCAGGGCGGTCCCCTGATGCACGTCATCGCCGGCAAGGCGGTGGCGTTCGGGGAGGCGCTGCGGCCGGAGTTCAAGGTCTACGCCCGGCAGGTGGTGGAGAACGCCCGGGCGCTGGCCGACACGATCATCTCGGGCGGGTACGACATCACGTCGGGGGGCACGGACAACCACCTGATGCTGGTCGACCTGCGGGCGAAGGCGCTGACCGGCAAGGCGGCGGAGGCCGCGCTGAGCCGCGCCGGCATCACCTGCAACAAGAACGGGGTGCCGTTCGACCCGCAGAAGCCGACGATCACGTCGGGCATCCGGCTGGGCACGCCGGCGGCGACCTCGCGCGGATTCGGCGTGGCCGAGTTCAAGAAGGTGGGCGAGCTGATCGTCTCGGTGCTGGACGGGCTGTCCCGCGCCGGCGAGGCGGGCGACGCGGGCGCCGAGGAGCAGGCCAAGCGCGAGGTCCACGCGCTGACCGATCGCTTCCCGATCTACGGCTGATTTGTGAGCGCCTGATCTCCCGGCTTTCCCTTCCGCCGGGAGCGCACTAGAACACGCCCCTCCGGGGCCGGTCCCATACGGGGACCGGCCCTTTTTTCGTCACGAGAGGAACGGGCGGCCGATGCGGTGCCCCTATTGCGGCGGCCTCGACACGCAGGTGAAGGATTCCCGCCCGAGCGACGACAGCTCGGCGATCCGGCGCCGGCGGATCTGCCCGGATTGCGGCGGCCGCTTCACCACCTTCGAGCGGGTGCAGCTGCGCGAGCTGGTCGTGGTCAAGCGCTCGGGCCGCAAAGTGCCGTTCGACCGGGACAAGCTGCAGCGCTCCGTGGAGGTCGCCCTGCGCAAGCGCCCGGTGGAGCCGGAGCGGATCGAGCGCCTGGTGAGCGGCATCACCCGCCGGCTCGAGAGCGGCGGCGAGGCCGAGGTGTCCAGCGAGGCGATCGGCGAGGCGGTGATGGAGGGGCTCAAGGGCCTCGACGATGTCGCCTACGTGCGCTTCGCCTCGGTCTACAAGAATTTCCGCGAGGCCCGGGACTTCGAGGAGCTGCTCGGCCACCTCGCCGCCGGGGCGGCCCAGTCCGCGCTGCCGGCCGTCCCGGAGGAGGCCCCCGCCCCGCCGAACGAGGCGCCGCCGGCCCGGCGCCCGCGGACCCGCGCATGAACGCCCAGGATCCGGCCCGCGACGAGGCCGACCGGCGCTACATGCGCCTCGCCCTGGCCCTCGGCCGGCGTCATCTCGGCCGTGCCTGGCCGAACCCGTCGGTCGGCGCGGTGCTGGTCGGCGGTCCCCCCGGGGCCGAGCGCATCCTGGCGCAGGGCATGACGCAACCGGGCGGCCGGCCCCATGCCGAGCGGGTGGCCCTGGAGGCGGCGGGGGAGGCGGCCCGCGGCGCCACCCTCTACGTGACGCTGGAGCCCTGCTCGCATCACGGCCGCACCAGCCCTTGCGCCGACGCCACCATCGCGGCCGGCGTCGCCCGGGTGGTGAGCGCGATGGACGATCCCGATCCGCGGGTCGCCGGCCGCGGCCATGCCCGGCTGGCGCAGGCCGGCATCGCCGTCTCGGTCGGGCTCCTGGGCGCGGAGGCCGCGCGCGACCAGCGCGGGCACGTGTCCCGCATCGTTCGGGGCCGGCCGGCGGTCTTCCTCAAGCTCGCCCGCACGGCGGACGGCTTCGCGGCGGGCGGGGAGGGGCGCCTCCTGATCAGCGGCCCCCGGGCCAATGCCGAGATCCACCTGCAGCGAGCCCATTGCGACGCGATCATGGTCGGCGTCGGCACGGTGCTGGCGGACGATCCCGCGCTCACCGTGCGCCTGCCCGGGATGGCGGCGCGCTCGCCGCTGCGGATCGTCCTTGATCCGTGCCTGCGCACCCCTCCGGGCGCCTGCCTGGTTCGCACCAGCGCCACCGTCCCGACGCTGATCCTGGCCGGCCCTCACGCCCCCGCAGAAGCGGAGGCCGCCCTGACCGCCGCCGGCGCCGAGGTGCAGCGCGTACCGGTCACGGCGGAAGGCCGCATCGATCTGCCTGCCGCCCTGCGCTTCCTCGGGGCCCGCGGGCTCACCCGGGTCTGCTCGGAGGGAGGTCCGACGCTGGCCGACGCGCTCGCGCGCGAGGACCTGGTCGACGAGTGCCTGCTCGTCACCGGCGACAACGCCCTCGGCCAGCCCGGCCTGCCGGCGGTCGGCCCGAATCTCGCACGCCGCCTCGCCTCCGGGGACTTTCCGGTCGCGGAGGAGTACCGGATCGGCAGCGACCTCTTCACCTGCCACGCACGGAGCCCGTAGATGTTCACCGGCCTCGTCTCGGATGTCGGCCGCGTCGCCGCGGTCTCCGGCGATTCCAAGCTCCGGCGCATCGCCATCGAGTGCGCCTACGACCCGGCCGGCATCCTGATCGGCGCCTCGATCGCCTGCTCGGGCCCCTGCCTCACCGCCGTGACGGTGACCCCGCGCGAGGGCGGCTGCACGTTCGAGGTCGACGCCGCCGCCGAGACCCTGGCCCGCACCACGGTCGGGGAGTGGGTGCCCGGCCGGCGGGTGAATCTCGAGCGCTCGCTGAAGATCGGCGACGAACTCGGCGGCCACCTCGTCACAGGCCATGTCGACGGCCTCGCCGAGATCGTGGCCCGCGAGCCGGTCACGGCGAAGGTCGACGACGTCTGGGCGCCGAGCGAGCGCTTCGTCATCCGTGCGCCCGCCTCCCTGTCGCGCTTCATCGCCGAGAAGGGCTCGATCTGCCTCGACGGCACCTCGCTCACCGTCAACGGCGTCGAGGGCGACACCTTCACGGTGCTGCTGATCCCCCACACCCTGGCGGTCACCACCTGGGGCGAGCGCCGGGCCGGGGACAAGCTCAACCTCGAGGTCGACCTGATCGCCCGCTACGCCGCGCGGCTCACCGAGGCGCGGGCGGCGGTCGCCGGCTGACCGATTCAGGCTTGCCGGTTTGAGCGCGAGAGCCGTGCGGCGAAGAAGTCGGCCAGGGCCTCCACCTTGGCGGGCCGCGCCTGCACGCTCGGCGTGACGAAGGAGAGCGCACCGCCCGGCAGGTGCCAGCCCGGCAGCAGCGCCTCCAGGCGCCCGTCGGCGAGGTACTCGTCGGCGATGAAGTCCGGCAGCTCGGCGACGCCGAGCCCGGCGAGCAGCACCGGCAGCAGCGCGTCGGCGTTCGTGACCCGCAAGGGACCGGACGGGGCGACGCTCGCCTCGGCGCCGGCCGGTCCGCTGAAGCGCCAGACGCCCCGCCGGGCGCGGTAGGCGTAGCCGAGGCAGTGCGCCGGCCTCAGCGCGTCCGGGTGATCCGGCCGGCCGTGGCGCGCGAGATAGGCCGGCGCCGCCACGACGAGGGGCGTGACGGGCCGGAGCCGACGCGCCACCAGCGCGGAGTCCGGCAGGGCCGCGATCCGCAGGGCGGCGTCGAAGCCCTCGCCGACGAGGTCGACCGTCGCATCCGAGAGGTGCAGGTCGACGGCGAGTTCCGGGTAGAGGGAAAACAGCTCCGGCAGCAGCGGCGCGACCCAGCGCAGCCCGAACGACATCGGCACGGCGAGCCGCACCGTGCCCCGCGGCCGGCTCGACAGGTCGCGGGCTGCCTCCTCCGCTTCCTGCGCCTCGCGACAGGCCCGGGCGGCACCCTCGATCACGCGCTCGCCGAACTCGGTCAGGGCGAGCCGGCGCGAGCTGCGGTTGAACAGCCGGCCGCCGAGCCGCTCCTCGAGCCGGCTCACCGCCCGCGAGACGGTGGCGACCGACACGCCCGCCGCCCGCGCGGCACCCGCGTACGAGCGCTCCTCCGCGACAAGGGCGAAGAGCGCAAGCCCCTCGAAATCCGGCAGCTTCGACATCGACAGATCTGCAACGATGGTTTTCGGACGTTGCCATATCGCAAGGGCTAACGCGGGTCCATCTTGCGCTCACCCACCCGAACGGGAGTGACCCGACCATGACCGGTAAGCTCAACGACAAGGTCGCCGTGGTGACCGGCGGCACCAGCGGCATCGGCCTCGCCACCGCCAAGCGCTTCGCCGCGGAAGGCGCCCGCGTGTTCGTCACCGGCCGGCGCCGGACGGAGCTCGACGCGGCGGTCGCTGCGATCGGCCCGGCCGCGACCGGCGTGCAGGCCGACGCCTCCAAGCTCGCCGACCTCGACCGGCTCTACGAACAGGTGAGGGCGGAGGCCGGCCGCGTCGACGTGCTGTTCGCCAATGCCGGCGGCGGTTCGATGCTGCCGCTCGGCGAGATCACCGAGGCGCATTACGAGGACACGTTCGGCCGCAACGTGAAGGGCGTGCTGTTCACGGTGCAGAAGGCGCTGCCGGTGCTGGCGCCCGGCGCCTCGGTCATCCTGACCGGCTCGACGGCGGGCACCGAGGGCACGCAGGCCTTCAGCGTCTACGCGGCCTCGAAGGCGGCGGTGCGGGCGCTCGCCCGCAACTGGATCCTCGACCTGAAGGGACGCGGCATCCGGGTCAACACGCTGAGCCCCGGCGCGACCCGGACCCCGGGCCTCGTCGAACTCGCCGGCCCGGACGCGGCCCAGCAGCAGGGCCTGCTCGACTACCTCGCCTCGCGGATCCCGATGGGCCGCGTCGGCGAGCCGGACGAGATCGCCCGGGCGGCCGTGTTCCTGGCTTCCGACGATGCGAGCTTCGTCAACGGGATCGAGCTGTTCGTGGACGGGGGCCAGGCGCAGGTCTGACCACGTACCGACTCATACCGCCGCGCCTTCGAACGGACCCGTTCGGAGGCGCAAGGCAAGCCCGAACGGGCGCCAGCGCTGATGCGCCGGACGCCTT
>NZ_LABY01000028.1 GCF_001043975.1 Methylobacterium variabile | reverse complement strand
TTGGTCAACGCGCAGCCAGATGCGGGCGTAGTTAACATCGGCCGCACTGATGATGGCCAGCCAACGGCAGCGGCCGTCTGCCGTGGTCATCTGTCACTCGGATCGCGGCAGCCAGTACGCAGCGGAGGCTTACCGCAGGCAACTCGCCGACATCCAGGCGATCCCCTCCATGAGCCGCGCCGGCTGCTGCTACGACAATGCTCCGATGGAGAGCTTCTTCCACACCCTCAAGGTCGAACTTGTCCACCAGCGACGATGGGTGACCCGGGATGAGGCCCGGCGCGACCTGTTCGCTTACATCGAGGGCTACTACAATCGACAGCGCCTCCACTCGGCTCTCGGCTACATCACGCCCGAGCAGGCCGAGCGGAACGCAGGCTAACCCCCGTGTCCGCGAAAACGGAGGAGGATCAGTGCGTCGCCACTCCGCATAGCGCTCAAGATCGGCCTCGCTGACGGCATCCACGGGCTTCTGCCCGAAGTACCCCACGAAGTACCGCCGGATCACCTTCGCTCTTGCCCTGGTCGGCTCGACGTTCGCCCCGCTCCACCTCGCGCAGGATCTGGGCGATGTACTCCTCAGCCACGCTCTCGAACGTGTGGGCGCGCGCGGTGAGCCCCTGCTGAGCCCGATACGTCGCTTCGTACCAGATGGCCTCTGCCCGGCGCTGCGCTTCCCGGAGATCGTCGGTATCCAGGGAGCGCTTGAGCTGCCCCTGCCCGCGGATGCTGAAGCGCATTTGCCACTTGGCGCTGCCCTTGCGCTGGAACAGCTGGAAGCGCTCATCGGGGACGTTGCCAGGGGGTCTCAAGGGGCGGCCCTGTTTAGTTACTTTGCTACCGCTGACTGCGCTAGGAGTGCGCTAGAGTGCTTTCTGACCCCCCAGCAAACCGTTACGCGCGCAGGGCAATTTTTTGGGCTGCGCTAGCACTGCGCTAGGAAATATTGCCGTTCTGGCGCAAGGGCAAGGCAATGAAAAACCCCGCTAAGTGCTTAGCGGGGTTGAAGAATTCTGGTAGCGGAGGAGGGATTTGAACCCCCGACACAAGGATTATGATTCCTCTGCTCTGACCAACTGAGCTACTCCGCCGCGCGGTGGCCGGGGCGTGCCCGGCTCTGCGGTGGCGCGGATATAGGGGGAGGCCATGGTGCCTGTCAAGGAACCGTCGCGGTCCTTTTCGCGCCTCGCCGTCGAGGGCGAGGCGCGCGGGACGTCAGAGGGCGTCGCCCAGGATCTCGGCCACCTGAGGGATGTCCTTGTCGCCGCGGCCCGAGAGGTTGACGACCATCAGGTGGTCGCGGGACTGCTGCGGGGCGAGCTCCATGACCTTGGCGAGGGCGTGAGCGGGCTCGAGGGCCGGGATGATGCCCTCCATCAGCGAGCACAGGCGGAACGCCTCCAGGGTCTCGCCGTCCGTCGCCGACAGGTATGTGACGCGGCCCATCTCGTGCAGCCAGGCGTGCTCGGGGCCGATGCCCGGGTAGTCGAGACCGGCGGAGATCGAGTGCGCGTCGGCGATCTGGCCGTCGGCGTCCATCAGCAGGTAGGTGCGGTTGCCGTGCAGCACGCCCGGCTTGCCGCCGGTGAGCGAGGCGGCGTGCAGGCCGCTCGACACGCCGTGGCCGGCGGCCTCGACGCCGTAGATCGCCACCTCGCGGTCGTCGAGGAACGGGTGGAACAGCCCCATGGCGTTCGAGCCGCCGCCGATGCAGGCGACGAGCGAGTCGGGCAGGCGGCCCTCCTGCTCCAGCATCTGCGCCTTGGTCTCAATGCCGATCACCGACTGGAAGTCGCGCACCATTGCCGGGTAGGGGTGCGGCCCCGCCACCGTGCCGATGCAGTAGAAGGTGTCGGCGACGTTGGTGACCCAGTCGCGCAGGGCCTCGTTCATCGCGTCCTTGAGGGTGCGGGTGCCGGACTCGACCGGTACCACCTCGGCGCCGAGCATCTTCATCCGGAAGACGTTCGGCTTCTGCCGCTCGACGTCAACCGCGCCCATGTAGACGACGCATTTGAGGCCGAAGCGGGCGCAGAGGGTCGCGGTGGCAACGCCGTGCTGGCCGGCCCCGGTCTCGGCGATGATGCGCGGCTTGCCCATGCGCCGGGCGAGCAGGATCTGGCCCAGCACGTTGTTCACCTTGTGCGAGCCGGTGTGGTTCAGCTCCTCGCGCTTGAAGTAGATCTTCGCGCCGCCGAGGTGCTCGGTGAGCCGCTCGGCGAAGTAGAGCGGGCTCGGGCGGCCGACATAGTGGGTCAGGTAGCCGGTCATCTCGGCCTGGAAGGCCGGGTCAGTCTTGGCCGCCGCGTAGGCCTCCTCGAGGGCGAGGATGTTGGGCATCAGGGTCTCGGCCACGAAGCGGCCGCCGAAGATGCCGAAGCGGCCGCGCTCGTCGGGGCCGGTGCGGAACGAGTTCGGGGTCTGGAGAGCGGTCACGGCAGGAACTCTTGCGTCTGAGAAGGTCAGGCTCTGGGTCGTCCTCGGCGGCGGGACTTACGCCCTTCGCGCCGCGGGGGCAATTTTCCCAGCCGGCGCACCCGTGGCGGCCGCTCTCGCGGCCGCCACGAAGGCGGCGATGCGGTCAGGGTCCTTGCGGCCGGGGCTCGACTCGACGCCGGAGGAGACGTCAACCGCCCGCGCGGCAGTCACCGCCAGGGCCTCGGCGACGGTCTCGGGGGTGAGGCCGCCCGAGAGCATGAACGGGCTGTCGCGGCCGGCGCCGGCGAGGAGCGACCAATCGAAGGCGTGGCCGTTGCCGCCGGGCAGGGCGGCGCCCGGGGCCGGCTTCGCGTCGAAGAGCAGCCTGTCCGCCGTCCCGGCGTAGCGGGCGGCGCGGGCGAGGTCGTCGGCGGTCGCGATGCCCAGCGCCTTCATCACCGGGCGCCCGGTGCGGGCCCGCAGGAGCGCCACCCGCTCCGGGCTCTCGGCCCCGTGGAGCTGGAGCCAGTCCGGATCGATGGCCTCGGTCACGGCGTCGACGAGGGCGTCGTCGGGATCGACCAGCAGGGCGACGCGCTCGGCCCGGCCCCGCGCTTGCCGCGACAGGGCGGCGCCCGTCGCGAGGTCGACGTGGCGCGGGCTCTTCGGAAAATGGACGAGGCCGATCAGGTCGGCACCGGCGGCGAGCGATGCCTCCAGGGTCTCAGGGGTACTGAGGCCGCAGATCTTGACGAGGCAAGAAAGCTCGGTAGGGCCAGGGACCGTGACGCGACAAGTCTCGGCGAGGACGGGAGCGGGCGACATCCGCTCCCTATACGCCGATCCGCCCTCGCCCGCACGTGCCGCGGCGTCGCCGCTCAGGCCCGGGCTCGCGTCAGTCTCTCCCAGACGGCGGCGGCGGCGGCGAGATCCTCGATCGCGGCGCCGACCGACTTGAACACCGTGATCGCCTCGGAGCTGCGCCGTCCGGGCGCCTCGCCCCGGCTCAAGGCCGCGAGATCCCCCGCGATCGCCTCGGGCGCGAGCGCGCCGGAGGCAATCGCCGCGGCGACGTCGCCGCCCTTGCTGAGGGCGTCCGGCGTGTCGACGTAGACCGGGCCGCGCCGCAGGGCGTCGTCGTCGGCCTCGCGCATCGCCGGGGTGAAGGCGCCGACGAGATCGAGATGGGCGCCCGGCCGCAGCCAGGCGCCGCGCACGAGGGGCTCCGTCGAGAGCGTGGCGCAGGAGACAAGGTCCGCCTCCCTCACCGCCGCCGCGAGGTCGGTGACCGGGTGCGCGTCGAACCCCTCGGCGGACAGGGCCGCGGCGAGGCGCGCGGCGCCCTCCGGCCGGCGGTTCCAGACCGCGACGTGGCGGATCGGCCGCGCCGCCGCGTGGGCCCGCACGAGGTAGGGCGCGAGCGCGCCCGATCCCACCATCACCATCCGGGTCGCGCCGGGCCGCGCCAGGTGACGGGCCGCCAGCGCCGAGGCGGCGGCGGTGCGCCACAGGGTCAGCCGGGCGCCGTCGAGGAGCGCGAGGGGCCGGCCGTCGCGGCCGTCGCAGAGCAGCACGCCGCCCTGGATCGTGTCGAGGCCGCGGGCCGGGTTGCCCGGGTAGAGGGTCAGGATCTTGACCCCGACATAGTCGGAGGTCCAGGCCGGCATCAGCAGCAGCGAGGCCCCATCCGGCGCGGTCTCGATCGCGTGGTGGTGGCGGGTCGGCGCCGTCGCCCCGGCCCGGAACGCGGCGTCGAGGGCGTCGGCCATCCGGGCCGGCGTCAACGCCGCGTCGATCTCGGCCTCCCCGATGAGGCGCATCGTCAGGCGCGGCTGACCGGGGCCGGCAGGGCGGTCCGGCCGACGGTGGCCGGCGCGGCCTGGCGCAGGCGCTCGGCCTCGCCGCGCAGGCGCGCGAGCTCGCGGCCCTTGGCGCGGCGGTCGCGGCGGGTGTCGCCCTGGCCGAGCCAGGAACCGACGCCGCCCACCACGATGCCGAGGGCGACCGCGGCGAAGATCAGGGCGTAGAGCGGCATCTGCATGCTGAAGGCCGGCGTCCCGTTCGAGAACGGGTCGAAGGACAGCATCACCGGCTGGCGGTTGGCCACCGCCAGCAGCACGACCACGATCGCGATGGGCAGCAGGATCAGGCCCTTGAGGAAGCGGATCATCGGGAAACCCGGTCTTTCGTCGGTGATGCGGGAAGGGGTCGGGACCGTCGGATGCCCCGGGGGGAGTGTACCGCGCGGCGGCCGGACGGCCAGGGGGCGGCGCGTCAGCTCACGGCGGCTTCGGCCCGGCTCGGCTCGTCGGCGCCGATCCCGGCGGCGTTCAGGCGCAGGCGCATCTCCTTGCCGGTCTTGAACACCGGGATCGCCTTCTCGGCCACCGCCACGGCGGCGCCGGTGCGCGGGTTGCGGCCCCGCCGCGCCTCCCGGCGCTTGACCGAGAAGGCACCGAAGCCGCGCAGCTCGACCCGGTCGCCCCGGGCGAGCGCGTCCGCGATGGTGTCGAGGATGGCGTTGACGATGTTCTCGACGTCGCGCTGGTAGAGGTGCGGATTCTGCTCGGCGATCTTGAGCACCAGCTCGGACTTGATCATGGGAGGTATGGTCTCGACTGAGGCGGGGCTGGCCGGGGATGCGCTCGTGGGGTGCGGTCGCGGGTGCGCCGGGACGCGCCCGCGTGGACATCAGACGCGCGTCACGGGCGCCAGACCGCGAGCAGGCCGCCCTCGGACAGGCTGGCCGTCTCGGCGCTGGCCCGCCGCAGCCGCGCGGCGAGGTCGTCGTAGCCGAGCAGGCCGGCGCCGACGGCCGCGGCCGAGAACAGGCCGAAGCGGTTGTCGGAGCGGGGCTTCCAGTCCCGCACCGGCAGGTCCTTGGGCACGCCCTTCTCGCGCTCGAGCCAGGCGATGGCCTGGCGCTCGCTGCCGGTTTCGTCGATCAGGCCGAGGGGCACGCTCTGGCGGCCGCTGAACACCCGTCCGTCGGCCACCGCCTTGATCTGGTCGGGGTTCATCTTCCGGCGATCGGCCACCAAGTCCTTGAACCAGCCGAAGGTGTCGCCGACGATCGCCTGAAGGGCGGCGCGGGCCTCGGGCGGCGTCGGGTGGAAGCCGCTCGGCTCGGCCTTGAGCGGCGAGGACTTCACCTCCTCGACCTTCACCCCGGCCTTGTCGAGCAGGCCCGACAGGTCGGGATACTGGAACAGCACGCCGATCGAGCCGACGAGGGCGGTCTCGCGGGCGACGATGTGGTCGGCGGCGATCGCCGTGATGTAGGCGCCCGAGGCCGCGGTGCCGTCGACGAAGGCGACGATCGGCTTCTTCTCGGCGAGCTGCCGCAGGTTGCGGAAGAGTTCTTCCGAGCCGGTGGTGGTGCCGCCCGGCGAGTTGATCGAGACCACGACGCCCGAGACGGCGCTCGAATCGCCGACGCGCTTCATCAGCTCGCGGGTCTTCTCGCTGCCGGCGATGAAGCCGTCGATGCTGATGCGGGCGATCTGCGGCGTGACGGCGGAGAGCCCCCTGCCCCCGGCCGCCCGCCAGCCGACGGCGCCGGCGGCGACGATCAGTGCCCCGACCCCGATCGCGCGCCAGACGGACAGCTTCCGGCGCAGAGCGCGCCGGTCGAGGAGAAGTTCGGCATCGATGGCCATGCGGCGCCCGTATCCTGGTCAGACCTACTGAGGCCGCCCGTGCAGGGTCGTTCCCTGCAAGTCATTGGCGAACCTCGCTCCCGGCGTGTTCTACCCCCGGCCGTCGCGCAGCGGCAAGAGCAGGATTGGGCGCAGTCCCCTCCCCGATCGCGGTAATGCGGACACGGGAACGCCCGCGCGGGGGGATTCCCCGCGCGGGCGCTCGGTTTCGGTCCGGGTGTTCGGGCCCAAGCGGCCCGAACGGATCCCTTACTTCTTGTCGCCTTGGCGGGCCTTGAGGGCCGCGCCGAGGATGTCGCCGAGCGAGGCGCCCGAATCGGCGGAGCCGTACTGGGCGATCGCCTCCTTCTCCTCGGCCATCTCGAGGGCCTTGATGGAGAGCTGGACGCGGCGGGCCTTGCGGTCGAACTGCGTCACGCGGGCATCGACCTTCTCGCCGGCGGCGAAGCGCTCAGGGCGCTGGTCGTTGCGCTCGCGGGCGAGGTCGGCCCGGCGGATGAAGGCCTGGAGGTCGGAATCGACGATCTTGACCTCGATCCCCGAGTCCTTGACCTCGAGCACCTCGCAGGTGACGACCTGGCCCTTGCGGATGCCTTCACCGGCATCGGCGAAGGGGTCGCCGGCGAGCTGCTTGATGCCGAGCGAGATGCGCTCCTTCTCGACGTCGACGTCGAGAACCTGGGCGCGCACCACGTCGCCCTTCTTGAACTCGTCGATGACCTGCTCGCCTGGACGGTTCCAGTCGAGGTCCGAGAGGTGGACCATGCCGTCGACGTCGCCCTCGAGGCCGATGAACAGACCGAACTCGGTCTTGTTCTTGACCTCGCCCTCGACCTCGGTGCCCGGCGGGTGCTTCTCGGAGAAGGCCTCCCACGGGTTCTGCAGGGTCTGCTTCAGGCCGAGCGAGATGCGGCGCTTGACCGGATCGACCTCCAGGATCTGAACCTCGACCTCCTGGGAGGTGGAGACGATCTTGCCCGGATGGACGTTCTTCTTGGTCCAGCTCATCTCCGAGACGTGGATCAGGCCCTCGATCCCCGGCTCCAGCTCCACGAAGGCGCCGTAGTCGGTGATGTTGGTCACGCGGCCCTTGAGCTTGGCGTTGACCGGGTAGCGGGCGGCGATGCCCTCCCACGGATCGGCCAGGAGCTGCTTGATGCCGAGCGAGATGCGGTGCGTCTCGTGGTTGATCTTGATGATCTTGACCTTGACGGTCTGGCCGATGTTGACCACCTCGGACGGGTGGTTGACGCGGCGCCACGCCATGTCGGTGACGTGCAGCAGGCCGTCGATGCCGCCGAGGTCGACGAACGCACCGTACTCGGTGATGTTCTTGACCACGCCGTCGATGACCTGACCCTCCTCGAGGTTGGCCACCAGCTCGGAGCGCTGCTCGGCCCGGCTCTCCTCGAGCACGGTGCGGCGCGACACCACGATGTTGCCGCGGCGGCGATCCATCTTGAGGATCTGGAACGGCTGCGGCGTGCCCATCAGCGGGGTGACGTCGCGGACCGGACGGATATCGACCTGCGAGCGCGGCAGGAACGCCACGGCGCCGTCGAGGTCGACGGTGTAGCCGCCCTTGACCTGGTTGAAGATCGTGCCGCTGACGCGCTCGTTGTTCTCGAACGCCTTCTCGAGCTTGACCCAGCTCTCCTCGCGGCGCGCCTTGTCGCGCGAGATGACGGCCTCGCCGAGCGCGTTCTCGATGCGGTCGACGTAGACCTCGACCTCGTCGCCGACGGTGATCGGCTGGTCACGGCCGGGGCCCGTGAACTCCTTGAGGGCGACGCGGCCCTCGGTCTTGGCCCCGATGTCGATGACGGCGACGTCCTTCTCGATCGCCACCACCCGGCCCTTGACCACGGAGCCTTCCGTGATCTCGTGCTCCCGGAACGACTCTTCCAGGAGGGCGGCGAAATCCTCGCGGCTCGACGCGGCGCCTTGCAAACCTGCGGACATCTATGCTCCTTTTCGTCCCGCTCTCTCCGAGGGGACGGCGCCGGCGGCTCGTATGAACGGGCCGCTTCCGCCCGCCGGAGTTCCCAAGAGTCCCTCGTGGGACTGATCGGAACCGCCGCTCCCCGAAACGTGATGGGGCGCGGGCCGGCGCATGATCGACGGGCAGAAACGTGTCTTCCGGAGAGTCCGGCCGGAGCACGCTGCCGGGACTGTTCGGTCCCCGCACGCGGCATCCTGAGCAACGGACTGCCAGAGGTTGGGCCGATACACGAAAACCTCCTCCCCGGCAAGGCGTTGCCGAGGGTGGCCGTGCTGCTACCTGACGGCGAGCGCCGTCTTGCCGACACGCGCGCGTCCGGGTTACCCATCCATAGCCTGAAACCATTCTCATGTGCTCGGGCGACCAGGCGGACTGGCCCGTCCGGGGCGAGCCGTCCAAGGAAGCAAGAAGGCGCGCCGTGCGCGGCGTGATCGGGGAGGAACGAGGTGCGGGCCGCAAGGCCGGTGCGCCGCGAGACTTTGAGTGAACGAGGGAGGAGGCCGGGCGTCGCGACCGGAGCCGTGTCCGCGGGGCGCCCGAAACACCTCCCGAAGCCGGAGGGCGACGATGATCAAGCTCAACGTGAACGGTGAGGAGCGCCGCTTCGACGGCGATCCCGAGATGCCGCTCTTGTGGTACCTGCGGGACGAGCTCGGCCTGACGGGCACCAAGTTCGGCTGCGGCGTCGCGGCCTGCGGCGCCTGCACCATCCATGTCGGCGGCACCGCGGTGCGGGCCTGCCAGACCCCGGTCTCGGCCGCCGACGGCCAGCCGGTCGTGACCATCGAGGGCCTGTCGCCGGACGGCAACCACCCGGTCCAGGCGGCCTGGCGCGAGCTGAACGTGGCGCAGTGCGGCTACTGCCAGACCGGGCAGATCATGCAGGCGGCGGCGCTCCTCAAGGATACGCCCAAGCCCACCGACGCCGACATCGATTCGACGATGAGCGGCAATCTCTGCCGCTGCGGCACCTATCCGCGCATCCGCGCCGCCATCAAGCAGGCGGCGGGGCTGACCCCGAAGGCCGGACAGGGAGATCGCCTGTGATCCAAGATCCCTCCTCCTTCCTCTCGCTCATCACCGCGGCCCCGGCCGACGAGCCGGATTCCGCGATCGCGCACGCTCCCGCGGGCCAGCTCAGCCGCCGCGGGCTGCTGGCCGGCGCCGGCGCCCTGGTGCTCGCCCTGTCGCTGAAGCCCAAGGGAGCGATCGCCGCCGAGAAGGGCTTCGGCGCCGACGGCATGCCGCATGGCTGGCGCGACGACCCGACCCTGTTCATCGCCATCGCGCCGGACGGCGCCGTGACGGTGACCTGCACCCGCGCCGAGATGGGCCAGGGCGTGCGCACCTCCGTCGCCTTCGTGATCGCCGACGAGCTCGAGGCCGACTGGGGCCGGGTCAAGGTCGCCCAGGCCCACGGCGACGAGGAGCGCTTCGGCAACCAGGACACCGACGGCTCGCGCTCGCTGCGCCACTTCTTCATGCCCCTGCGCCGGGCCGGCGCCGCGGCCCGCGCCATGCTGATCGAGGCCGCCGCCAAGCAGTGGGGCGTCCCGGCCTCCGAGGTGACGGCGGAGAACCACACGCTCACCCACGCCAAGTCCGGCCGCAAGCTTGGCTACGGCGACGTGGCGCAGGCCGCTGCCTCGATGCCGGTGCCCGACCGGGCCAAGGTGACGCTCAAGGACCCGTCGGCCTTCCGCTACATCGGCAAGGGCCGGGTCGGCCTCATCGACAACGTCGGCATCACCACCGGCACGGCGCAGTACGGCCTCGACACCCGCGTCGAGGGGATGCTCTACGCCGTGGTCGCCCGCCCGCCGGTCTTCGGCGGCAAGGTCAAGAGCTTCGACGAGGCGGCGGCCCTGAAGGTGCCGGGCGTCGTCAAGGTCGTCACCATCGACCCCCCGGCCCCGCCCTACGAGTTCATGCCGACGGGCGGCGTCGCGGTCATCGCCCGCAACACCTGGGCGGCGATCAAGGGCCGCGAGGCGCTCAACCCCGCCTTCGACGACGGCCCCAACGCGAGTTACGACTCGGACGCCTATCGGGCCACCTTGGAAGAGGCCGTGCGCAAGCCCGGCAAGGTGGTGCGCCAGGAGGGTGACGTCGACGCGGCGATGAAGAAGGCGGCCAAGCGCCTCGAGGCCGAGTACTACATCCCCCACCTCGTCCAGGCCCCGATGGAGCCGCCGGCCGCGACGGTGCGGGTGGGCAAGGACGGCAAGGTCGAGGCCTGGGGCTGCGTGCAGTCGCCCCAGGCCGCCCGCGACCGCATCGCCAAGCGCCTCAACCTCGATCCCAAGAACGTCACCGTCAACGTGACGCTGCTCGGCGGCGGCTTCGGCCGCAAGTCGAAGCCCGACTACTTCGTCGAGGCGGCGCTCTGCTCGCAGGCGGTCGACGGCGCCCCGGTCAAGATGACCTGGACCCGCGAGGACGACCTCCACCACGGCTACTACCACACGGTCTCGGTGGAGCGCCTGGAGGCCGGCCTCGACGACAAGGGCATGCCGATCGCCTGGCTGCACCGCAGCGCGGCCCCGACCATCGGCTCGACCTTCGTCGCCGGCGCCAAGGAGCAGATCCCGATCGAGCTCGGCATGGGCCTCGTCAACGTGCCGTTCAACATCCCCAACATGCGGATGGAGAACCCGCCGGCCGAGGCGCATGTCCGCATCGGCTGGTTCCGCTCGGTCTCGAACATCCCGCGGGCCTTCGCGGTGCAGTCGTTCCTGGCCGAGCTCGCCCACATGGCCGGCCGCGACCCGAAGGACTACCTCCTCGACGTCATCGGCCCGGCCCGGATCCTCGATCCGGTCAAGCTGGGCGATGCCTGGAACTACGGCGAGGATCCCTCGCGCTATCCCTTCGACACCGGGCGCCTGCGCGGGGTGATCGAGGCGGTGGCCAAGGGCGCCGAGTGGGGCCGCAAGGTGGAGAAGGGCCGCGGCCTCGGCATCGCGGCGCATTACAGCTTCGTGACCTACACGGCGGCGGTCGCCGAGGTCGAGGTCGGGCCGAAGGGCGAGGTCACCGTCCAGCGGGTCGACATCGCCATCGACAGCGGCCAGCAGGTCAACCCGGAGCGGGTGCGCTCGCAGCTCGAAGGCGCGGTGGTGATGGGCATGGGCCTGGCGCTCACCGCCCAGATCACCTTCAAGAACGGCCGCGCCGTCCAGGACAACTACGACACCTACGAGCTGACCCGCATCGACGCCGCGCCCAAGGTCATCAACGTCCACCTCGTGCAGGGCGGGTCCTGGGACAAGCCGCTCGGCGGCGTCGGCGAGCCCGGCGTGCCGCCGGTGGCGCCGGCCATCGCCAACGCGATCTTCGCGGCGACCGGCCGGCGCATCCGCCAGCTGCCGATGCGCGACAAGCTCAGCGCGTGAGCGAGATCCCGCGGGGCGTGAGGCCCCGCGGACCGTCGCGACGAGGGCCGCCTCCCGCCCGGGGGCGGCCCTTTTCTCGATGCGCGTCGCGGCTCCGCGGAACCCCCACCCCCGGGCCGGTGTTCGCGGACCGGAGCCCTTCGCGCCAAGGTTCAGGAACGGGCAAGGTTCAACGATAGGGCAAGGTTCAACCATAGGGAGGGACACGCCATGAAGCTCATCCTCGCGGCCGGCCTGCTCGCCGGCCTCGCCGGTCCGGCGCTCGCCGGCGCCTGCAGCACCGAGATCTCGGCGCTCGAGCCGCGGCTGACCGAGAAGGGCCGCGAGACCATCGCGGCCTCGAGCGGCGGCAAGGAGGTGGCGTCGCGCCGCGAGGCCCAGGCCGAGGCCGCGACCGAGAAGGGCACCAGCCCCTCCGCCCTCCCCAAGGGCCCGGCCCCCGGCTCCGCCGAGACGCAGGCCACCGCCGACGTCGCCAAGGCGAGCGGCGGCGGCACCGGCGTGATGGAGGCCCGCGCCAGCCTCAACCGCGCCCGCGAGCTCGACAAGAAGGGCGACGAGGCCGGCTGCATGAAGGCGGTGTCGGACGCTCGTGAGCAGATGGACAAGTCTTAATCCCGGGCGCGACGTGAGGCAGCGCACATCACGGTAAGGGCCGCCGGCTCCGACCCTGGTCTGCTGCGCTGCAGCACCCATCTCCCGGGCGTCGCCCGGCCCTTGAAGCCGGGCTTGATCCGGAGAATTCCCGAGTGCCGTCCCTGTTCGATCCGATCCAGCTCGGCGCCATCGCGGCGCCGAACCGCATCCTGATGGCGCCGCTGACGCGTGGCCGCGCGACCAAGGCCCACGTGCCGACCCCGATCATGGCCGAGTACTACCGGCAGCGCGCCGGCGCCGGCCTGATCATCAGCGAGGCCACCGGCATCTCCCAGGAGGGCACCGGCTGGCCGTTCGCCCCCGGCCTGTGGAGCCCTGAACAGGTCGAGGCCTGGAAGCCGGTCGTGGCGGCGGTTCATGAGGCCGGCGGGCGCATCGCCGCCCAGCTCTGGCACATGGGCCGGGTGGTCCATCCCGACTTCCTCGGCGGGGAGAAGCCGGTCTCGGCCTCCGCCACCACGGCGCCCGACCAGGCCCACACCTACACGGGCAAGAAGCCCTACGCCGAGGCCCGGGCGCTGCGGGAGGACGAGATCCCCCGCCTGCTCGAGGACTACGCCAAGGCCGCCCGCAACGCGATCGAGGCCGGCTTCGACGGGGTGCAGATCCACGCCGCGAACGGCTACCTCATCGACCAGTTCCTGCGCTCGGGCAGCAACCTGCGCCAGGACCGCTACGGCGGCTCGGTGGAGAACCGCATCCGCCTCCTCTCCGAGGTCGCCCGCACCGTGGCCGACACCGTCGGGGCCGACCGCACCGGCGTGCGCCTGTCGCCGAACGAGCCGATCCAGGGCGTCGACGACCCCGATCCCGAGACGCTGTTCTCGGCGGCCGCCTCCGCCTTGTCGGAGATCGGCATCGCCTTCCTCGAACTGCGCGAGCCCGGGCCCGGCGGCACCTTCGGCAAGGCCGCCCGCCCGGCCGTCGCGCCCGCCATCAAGGCCGCCTTCCGGGGCCCCCTGGTGCTGAACTCCGACTTCGACGGCCCGAAGGCGCAGACCGCCCTCGACGAGGGCCGGGCCGACGCGATCGCGTTCGGTCGCCCCTACCTCGCCAATCCCGACCTGCCGGAGCGGATCGCCAAGGGCGCGCCCCTCAACAAGGACGACTTCAAGACCTGGTACAGCCAGGGTCCCGAGGGCTACATCGACTACCCGGCGCTCGCCTCCGCCTGAGGCCCGCGCGGGCGAACCCCTCCGGGCCGGTTCGCCCGCGTGCGCTGCGGCATGATCCGGCTTGACGTCCGGCCCGGCGTTTGCGACGCCGCTTCGCGCCTGCCCATCGGGCAGGCGCCGTCCCGCCGGACCGGGCGGGGACGGCTTCAGGGCGGCACGCGGAGACGATGCGCATGAGCAACCTGGGCAACGACACGCCGGCGACCTCGCAGGAGTCCAAGCAGCTCCTCCACCTCGTGTTCGGCGGCGAGCTGACCGACCTCGACAGCGTGACCTTCCGCGACCTCTCGAAGCTCGACGTGGTCGGCATCTTCCCCGACTACGCCAGCGCCGCCATGGCCTGGAAGGCCAAGGCGCAGCAGACGGTCGACAGCGCCCAGACGCGCTACTTCATCGTGCACCTCCACCGGCTCCTGCAGCCCTGAGACGCACCCTTGCGCCCGCGAATGCAGTCTCCGTGCGTGTGAAAGCCGGGGACTTGCGCATTCCGGCGCACATGAAAGCATTGTGACGGTATCCCGGCACTGGTAAGAGCCTCGCCCGTCACACGAGAGCATCGTCGCGCGAGGGGCCCGCATTCGCGCGAAGCTCGATGCGATCCTCCTCAACCCGGCGTGCGCGGGCTCGATTCGAGCGCCGCGCGGCAGCGCCGGGGTCTCGGTGCGGGCCACGATGGAAGCACGATGAAATCCTCGATCAAGATCGTCGCCGGCAACGCGAGCCGCCCGCTGGCCGAGGCGATCGCGGCCTATCTCGAGAAGCCGCTCGCGGTCTGCTCGGTGCGGCGCTTCGCCGACATGGAGATCTTCGTCGAGCTCCAGGAGAACGTGCGCGGCGAGGACGTGTTCATCGTCCAGTCGACCTCGTTCCCGGCCAACGATCACCTGATGGAACTGCTCATCATGATCGACGCCGCGCGGCGCTCCTCGGCGCGGCGAATCACCGCCGTGCTGCCCTATTTCGGCTACGCCCGCCAGGACCGGCGCACCTCCGGCCGCACCCCGATCTCGGCCAAGCTCGTTGCCAACCTCATCACCGAGGCCGGCGCCGACCGGGTGATGACCCTCGACCTGCATGCCGGCCAGATCCAGGGCTTCTTCGACATCCCGACCGACAACCTGTTCGCCGCCCCCGTGATGGTGCGCGACATCAAGGAGCGGCTCGACCCCGCCGACATGATGGTGGTGTCGCCGGACGTCGGCGGCGTGGTGCGCGCGCGCGCCCTCGCCAAGCGCATCGACGCGCCGCTCGCCATCGTCGACAAGCGCCGCGAGCGGCCGGGCGAGTCCGAGGTGATGAACATCATCGGCGAGGTCGAGGGCCGCTCCTGCATCCTCGTCGACGACATCGTCGATTCCGGCGGCACCCTGGTCAACGCCGCCGAGGCCCTGCTCGCCAAGGGCGCCAAGGACGTCTCCGCCTACATCACCCACGGCGTGCTCTCGGGGGGCGCGGTGTCGCGCATCGCCTCCTCGAAGCTCAAGGAGCTGGTCATCACCGACTCGATCCAGCCGACCGCGGCCGTGAAGCTCGCCCGCAACATCCGGGTCGTCACCATCGCGCCGCTGCTGGGCGAGGCCATCGGGCGCACCGCCGACGAGTCGAGCGTCTCGAGCCTGTTCGTCTGACGGACCGGCTCCGCCGCCCGTCCGGCGGCGGAGCGTCCCAGGGAACGACAACAACCCCCCGCGGAGTCGGCCCGGCCGCGAAACCGGTTTGCGCCGGACCTGAGACGCGCCTATATATCGGGCGATTCCCTCACAGCGTGAGACAGGCCGTCCTGACCATCACGGGACGCCGGCGGGGCCCTCGGCTCCGCCCCGGGCGTCCTGTCGCGCCGAGGGGCCGTGTCGCAAGGCCGCTCCGCGACGGAGCGGCAGGCCGCGTTCCGCGCCGCCGGAACGCCCGAGGAGGTGTGGTATGTCCCAGGGCCCGTTGATGCCGAAAGCGACGGCCGTCTGGCTCGTCGAGAACACGTCGCTGTCCTTCGATCAGATCGCCGATTTCTGCAAGCTCCACCCCCTCGAGGTGAAAGGCATCGCCGACGGCGAGGTGGCGGCCGGCATCAAGGGCCTCGACCCGGTCTCGACCGGCCAGCTCACCCGCGAGGAGATCGAGCGGGCGCAGAAGAACCCGAGCCACCGCATGAAGGTGGCGGTCTCCAAGGTGAAGCTGCCCGAGGTCAAGCGCACCAAGGGGCCGCGCTACACCCCCCTCTCCCGCCGCCAGGACCGGCCGAACGCCATCCTGTGGCTGCTGCGCAACCACCCGGAGCTGAAGGACGCACAGGTGATGCGCCTCGTCGGCACCACCAAGTCGACGATTCAGCAGATCCGCGAGCGCACCCACTGGAACTCGGGCTCGCTGCAGCCGATGGACCCGGTGACCCTCGGCCTGTGCTCGCAGATCGACCTCGACTTCGAGGTCCAGCGCGCCGCCAAGGACCGGCCGCTGGTCGAGTCCGCTGAGGGCGGTGCAACCCTGATGCCGCCCGAGCTCTCGGTCCTGCCGGAACCCGAGGACCGCGACGAGGATCGCCGCCCCGGCCGCGACGAGCGCCTGGACGCCGATTCGGTCTTCGCGCGCCTGAAGCCGATGCGGAAGGGCGAAGAGGACGAGGACGACGAGTACTGAGCGCGGACGGCTCGCACGCCGTCTCGGTATCCGAGCCTGGTTCGTCGCCAAGGCTGACGCGGTCCTCCTTCCCGTCCGAGGGGAAGAGGACCGCTCCCGGATGAGAGGCGCCGGGTAACCGGCGCCGATCACGTCTCGAACAGCGATCCCTGAACGGCGCCTGCCGCGGGCGCCTTTTTCGTGTCCGCCGCCGCGTCCTTGCGCCTGGCCGCCCGGCGCGGGGCGGGACGGGCAGGCTCCGGCGGCGTCTCCGGTGCTCCCGCGCCCTCCACCACGGCCGACACCCGACCGTCGGCGAATTCCAGCGCGACGCGACCGGCAGCCCGCGCTCCGTCCGCCGACCCGACCGGCCTGCCGGCCCCGTCGAGCACCAGGGCGTAGCCGCGGGCGAGCACCGCCCGGTAGTTCAGGCTGGAGAACAGGGCGGTCGCCCGCGACAGCCGCCCGGACAGGCGCTCGAGCCCGTGGCCCGGGGCCTGTCCCAGCCGGCGCGACAGCCCGCTCAGGCGCTCGCCCTGCACCGCCAGCACGCGCTCAAGGGCGTGGCGCGGGCGGTGGTCGATCGCCGCCAGGCGCTCGCGGGCGCGGGCGAGGCGCAGGGACGGCGGGTTGCGGGCGAGACCCTGGAGCGCCCGGTTGAGGCGCGCCTGCGCGTCGCGGGCATTGGCGGCGAGCGCCGGGGCGAGGCGTGCCTCCGCGAGGTCGAGGCGCTGGCGCTTCTGCGCGAGCAGCCCCTCCGGGCCCGGCAACGCCCGCGTCAGGCCGCGCAGCTCAGCCCTGCGCTGCTCGACGAGGCGCAGGAGCGCGCCGGCATGGCGCCGGCTCAGGGAATCGAGGTCGGCGAGCAGCTCGTGCAGCACCGGCACGGCCATCTCGGCGGCGCCCGTCGGGGTCGGCGCCCGCCGGTCGGCGGCGTGGTCGATCAGCGTGACGTCGGTCTCGTGCCCGACGGCGGAGATCAGCGGGATCGCGCTCTCGGCGGCGGCCCGCACCACGATCTCCTCGTTGAAGCACCACAGGTCCTCGATCGAGCCGCCGCCCCGGGCGACGATCAGCACGTCCGGCCGCGGCACCGCGCCGCCGGGCTCCAGCGCGTTGAAGCCCCGGATCGCCGCCGCGATCTCCTCGGCCGCGCCCTCCCCCTGCACCCGCACCGGCCAGACCAGGACGGGCCGCGGGAAACGGTCGGCGAGCCGGTGCAGGATGTCCCGGATCACCGCGCCGGTGGGCGAGGTGACGACGCCGACGACCGCCGGCAGGTAGGGCACCGGCCGCTTGCGGGCGGCGTCGAACAGCCCTTCCGCGGCGAGCACCCGCCGGCGCTCCTCGAGCAGCGCCATCCAGGCGCCGGCCCCGGCCGGCTCCAGGGAATCGATCACGATCTGGTAGGCGGACTTGCCCGGATAGGTCGTGATCCGCCCGGTGACCACGACCTCCAGCCCTTCCTTGGGCTTGTGGCGCAGCCGCAGCATCGTGCCCTTCCAGACCACCGCGTCGATCTTGGCGCCGCCGTCCTTGAGGCAGAAATAGGCGTGGCCCGAGCCGTGCGGGCCGCGGTAGCCCGAGATCTCGCCCTTCAGGCGCACGTGCCCGAACGCGTCCTCAAGCGTGCGCTTGAGGGCGGTCGCCAGTTCCGTGACCGACCATTCGGGCGCGTTGGCGAGGGGAGTTGAGAGAGCGGAAGCCGACATCGGATGCCAAGGCTACCGGCTCGGGCGGGGCCGCGGAAGGCCGTCGCGGCGCTTGAGGCGGCCAGTGGCCCCCGCGCATCAGTCCCGGTCGCCGCGGGCCCGGTTGCTGCCCGGGCGCCGGCCCCCTAAACCGTCGCGCCAGAGACACACGCTTCGTTCCGGGACGGCCATGCGCGACCAGCACCCCCTCACCCTCCTGCTGATCGGCTCCGGCGGGCGCGAGCACGCCCTGGCCTGGAAGCTCGCCCGGAGCCCGCTCTGCCGCCGCCTGCTGGTCGCCCCCGGCAATCCCGGCACCGCGTCCCACGGCACCAACCTGTCTCTCGACGTGAGCGACCACGCCGCGGTGATCGCCGCCTGCCGGCGCGAAGGCGTCGATCTCGTGGTGGTCGGCCCCGAGGCGCCGCTGGTGGCGGGCCTGGTCGACGCCCTGGCCGAGGCCGGCATCCGGGCCTTCGGGCCGAGCGCCGCGGCGGCCCAGCTCGAGGGCTCCAAGGCCTTCACCAAGGAGCTGTGCCGGGAGTTCGGCATCCCGACCGCGGCCTTCGCGCGCTTCCGCGAGGTCGCGCCGGCGCTCGCGCACCTGCGGGCCGGCCGGGTGCCGGTCGTCGTCAAGGCCGACGGCCTCGCCGCCGGCAAGGGCGTGGTGGTGGCCGAGACCCTGGCGCAGGCGGAAGAAGCGGTCGAGAGCATGCTCGGCGGCGGGCTCGGGGCCGCCGGGGCCGAGGTGGTGATCGAGGAGTGCCTCGTCGGCGAGGAGGCGAGCCTGTTCGCCCTCTGCGACGGCACCCGCGCGGTGCTGCTTGGCACCGCCCAGGACCACAAGCGCGTCCACGACGGCGACAAGGGCCCGAATACCGGCGGCATGGGCGCCTACTCCCCCGCCCCCGTGCTGACGCCGGCCCTCGAGGCCGAGGTGATGGAGCGGATCATCCGCCCGACCCTCGACGGGATGCGGTCGCGCGGCACGCCCTTCGCCGGCATCCTCTATGCCGGGCTGATGCTGACGGAATCGGGCCCGATGCTGATCGAGTACAACACCCGGTTCGGCGACCCCGAATGCGAGGTGCTGATGCCACGCCTCACCTCCGACCTCGTGCCGCTGCTCACCGCCGCGGTCGACGGCGACCTCTCGGGCGTCGCGCCCGCGTGGCGCGACGAGGTGGCGCTGACGGTGATCATGGCAGCGCCCGGCTATCCCGGCCCCGTCGCCAAGGGTTCGGAGATCCGGGGCCTGGCCGACGCCGAGGCGGCGGGCGCCCTGGTGTTCCAGGCCGGCACGAAGAGCGACGGCGAGCGGCTCCTGGCCGATGGCGGCCGGGTCCTCGCCGTCACAGCGCTGGGGCGCGACGTGCGGGAGGCGCAGGCGAGGGCCTACGCCGCCCTCGACCGGATCGACTGGCCGGAAGGGTTCTGCCGCCGGGACATCGGCTGGCGCGCCGTGGCGCGGGAGACCTGAGCCGGGCTCCTGCGTTAACCTCGGCGGTCCCGCGCGCCGACGCGGGCCCTGACAGTGGGGAGCGCCCGATGCCCGCCGACCTGTTTCCCGGCTTCACGTCGCACTGGATCGACCTGCCCGACGGACGCTTCTTCGCCCGGGCCGGGGGCCCGGAGGATGCGCCGCCCCTCGTGCTGCTGCACGGCTTTCCCCAGACCCACGCCTGCTGGCACCGGATCGCCCCGGCGCTGGCGAGCACCCACCGGGTGATCTGCCTCGACCTCAAGGGCTACGGCTGGTCCGCCGCGCCCGCCGGCGACGCGGGCCACGAGGCCTATTCCAAGCGCCGGATGGGCCAGGAGGTGGTCGCCGTGATGGAGCGGCTCGGCCATGTTCGCTTCGGCCTGATCGGCCACGACCGCGGCGCCCGGGTCGGCTACCGCCTCGCCCTCGACGAGCCGGGCCGGATCGCTCATCTCGCCCTCCTCGACATCCTGCCCACGGTCTCGCAGTGGCGGAAGATGGAGGAGGAGCCCGGGGCCTACCCGCACTGGCGCTTCCTGGCGCAGCCGGCGCCCAAGCCGGAGCAGGAGATCGGCCGCGCCCCGATCCCGTACTACGAGGATCTGCTGCGCCTCTGGACCGGCGACGGCAGCCTCGACGCCTTCTCCCCCGGCGCCCTCGACCTCTACCGCCAGAGCTGGAACGTGCCCGATCGCATCCACGCTGCTTGCGAGGATTACCGCGCCGGGGCCGGGCCCGACCGGGCCGCCGACGAGGCCGACCTCGCTGCCGGCCGCCGCCTCGCCGGCCCCGTCCTGGTACTGGTGGCGGACCGCTTCGTCGGCCGCAACGGCCTCGATCCGGTACGCCAAGCCTGGACCGGCACCTTCGCGCCCGAGGGCACCGCCTTCGAGATCGTCCCGTCGGGCCACTTCGTGCCCGAGGAGAACCCGCAGGCGACGCTCGCGGCGCTGGAGCGCTTCCTGCAGGCCTGACCCCGCTGGACAGACCCGCGCGGAGCGGATGCCGGTCCCACGGCCAGGACCGTAGCGCGCGCACCCGGCCTGGGGCACAACCCGCCCGGGCACCCCCTCGGTGCCCGGGGAAATGTCCCGTGGGTCTGATCTACGCGCTCGGCGCCTTCCTGAGCTGGGGCATCGTCGTCCCGGTGCATTTCCGCCTGCTCGACGGGGTGCCGGCCTGGGGCATCCTCGCCCACCGCATCGCCTGGTCGGGCCTGTTCGTCGCGCTCCTCCTCGTCGCCCTGCGCCTCTTCCGCCCGGCCGGGCGGCCCCGCTTCGCCTTCGAGCGGCGCCACGGCTTCCTGCTGCTCTCGGCCGTGATCATCGCCGGCAACTGGTCGCTCTATCTCTGGGCGGTGCAGAACGGGCGGATGCTCGATGCGAGCCTCGGCTACTTCATCAACCCGCTCGTCAGCGTGGCCCTCGGCGCCGTGGTGCTGAGGGAGAGCCTGCGACCGCTCCAGCTCGCGGCGGTGGGGCTCGCCGCCATCGGCGTCACCGCGGCGGTGGTGGCGGCCGGCACCCTGCCCTGGGTCGCCCTGGCGCTGGCCGTGAGCTTCGCGGTCTACGCCCTGATCCGCAAGATGGTGCCGATCGATCCGATCCTCGGCCTCTTCGCGGAGACCGTCGTGCTCCTGCCCGCCGCTCTCGCCTACCTCGCCGTCGCGCCCACGCCGCCCACGCAGGGGACCGGGCAATGGCTGCTCCTGATGCTTACCGGCGTCACCACCGCGGTGCCGCTGATGTGGTTCGCCGCCGCGGCCTCGCGCCTCAAGCTCTCGACCATCGGGCTGCTGCAGTACCTCGCGCCGTCCTGCCTGCTGATCCTGAGCGTGGTCGTCTACGGCGAGTCCCTGCCCCCGTCCCGGGCCCTGGTCTTCGGGCTGATCTGGGCGGCCTTGGCGCTCTACGCGTTCGACGCGGCGCGTCCGCGGCGCGCCGCGACCTTGGCGCGGGCACCCGGGCCTGAGGATCGCCCAGCCTGACGCAAGCTCCGGCGGTCAAGCTTCCCCCGTCCAACCATAATCGCGGAGCTTCCTGCCTTCCGTGACGAATCGGCGGGGGCGCGATGATCCTGGACGACGCGAAGACGAGGGACGAGGCCGGGCCACACCCGATCTGGCTGGTGCTCGGCCCCTGGGCGGTGTTCGCCCTGGTGGTGGGCGGCTTCCTGGCGCGGTGGCTGCCGTAGAAGCCGACGTCGGTCCGTCGAACCGACGCCGGCCCGGACGCTTCACCGTGTCGTCCCGGAAGCGCGCAGCGGAACCCGGGACGACGACGCTGGCGGGGACCGGACCCGCCGGGCGCGTTGCGCCCTGCGCTACGTCAGCATCTGCAGGTCGCCGTCGATCGCCAGCGCCTGGCCCGAGATGGTTTTGCCCCGGTGGGAGGCCAGGAACAGGATTTGGTCCGCGAGCTGGCGGGCGGTGACGTACTCCTTGATCGAGGCCGCCGCGAAGGCCGCCGCCTCCATCTCGGAATAGCTGATCCCGCGCTGCTGTGCCTTGGCCTCCAGCACCCGGCGCTGGCGGTCGCCGGCGACGATGCCGGGCAGCACCGCGTTGACCCGCACGCCGTCGGGCCCGAGCTCCCGCGACAGCGACTTGGTGAAGCCGACCACCGCCCACTTCGCGGCCGCATAGGGCGTGCGCAGCGGGAAGCCGAACCGGCCGGCCACCGAGGACAGGTTGATGATCGACGGGTTGGCGCTCGCCCGCAGGAGCGGCACCGCCAGGCGCACGCAGTTGAACTGGCCGGTGATGCAGATGTCGAGGGTGCGGTCCCAGTCCTCCGGGTTGATCTCCTCGACCCGGCCGGTCGGCCCGGCGATGCCGGCGTTGTTGACGAGGCAGTCGAGCCCGCCGAGGGCGTCCGTCGCCTCCGCGAACAGCCGGGCCACGTCGTCGCGGGAGGCCACGTCGGCGTAGGTGCCGCTGATGCCGGCCGGCAGGGCCGCCAGCGCCTCCCGGTCGACGTCGCAGACGTGGACCCGCGCGCCCTCCTCCACGAAGGCCTGCGCCACCTCGAGCCCGATGCCGCCGGCCCCCGCGGTGACCAGCACCTTCAGGCCGTTCAGTCCCATCTCCATGGTCTCTCTCCGTTCTCGGGGCGCGGGGCGCCGGGGTGTTTCCGTGTGTCAGGGCGCGAGGCGCCCGGTCGTCTCGATGCGTCAGGGCGCGAGGCGCCCGGTCGTCTCGATGAAGGCGGCGCTGCCGGCGATGTCGGCGGCGAGCGCCGCGCGGGCGCCGTCAGGGTCGCCGGCGGCGAGGGCCACCACCAGGCGCGCGTGGTGCGCCTCCGCCCCGCCCTCGGCGAGGCGGCGGGGCGAGGACCGCATGTCGAGGTTGAGCACCGGGCCGATGCGCAGCCACAGGCCCTCGATGATCGCGATGAGCGAGGGCAGGCCGGCGGCGGCGTAGACGGCGAAGTGGAGGTCGCGGTTCGCCCGCATGGCCCGCTCCAGGTCGGGCTCCGGCGCCCGCACCTCGTGCCGGAACGCCGCGTCGTGGGCGCGGATCGCCGCGAGTTCGTCGGGCCCGGGAGGCCGCGCGGCTTCCGCCGCCGCGAACCCCTCGACCGCGATGCGGACCCGGGTCAGCTCGCGGAACTTCGTGAGCGTGATCACCGGCACCCGGACCGCCCGGTTCGGCAGCACCTCGAGCGCCTCGTCGGCGACGAGGCGCGACACCGCCTCGCGCGCCGGCATCATCGAGGTGCCGAGCCGCTCGGCGACCGTGCGCAGGGAGAGCCGCTCCCCCGGCGCCAGCTCGCCGGCGATCAGCAGGTCGCGCAGGGCGTCGTAGACCTGCGTCCCGAGCGTGATGCGCGCGAGGGGCGCGAGCCGCGCGACGCCGTCCGGGTCGGGCTGGCCCGCCTCCGCGCCGGGCAGGTCGCGCCCATGCAAGTCCCGTCTCTCCAAGCGACGGACCTCCCCTGCGTTTCCCCCTTTGCGCGTCCGCGGACGGTTTCGACCGTCTCGACAGGCGCGCCGTTTGATGCCAGCCTAAGTGTGATCACAGATCACGGCAACCCGAACGACCGTGATGCGATCCCGGGCAGGACACGCACCATGACGCAGGGCTTCACCCCCACGCGCCGCCGCCTCGTGCAGGGCGGTCTCGCTGCCGGCGCCGCGCTGGCGATGCCGGGCCTCGTGCGGGCGCAGGGCGCGCCGATTCGCATCGGCCACCTCACGCCGCGCACCGGCTTCCTCGGGCCGCTCGGCGAGTACGCCGTGATGGCGGCCCAGCTCGCCGCCGAGGAGATCAACGCCGGCGGCGGCATCAACGGCCGCAAGGTCGAGCTGCTGACCGAGGACTCGGTCAACCCGCAGACCGCCTCCGGCAAGGCCGAGCGCTATGTCGAGCGCGACAAGGTCGCGGCGATCGTCGGCGAGATCTCGTCGGCGTCCGCGCTCGCCATCGGCCAGGTCGCCCAGCGCGGCAAGACGATCTTCCTCAACACCGGCGCCAATTCGGACGCCCTGCGCGGGCCGGATTGCAAGCGCTACATGTTCCACATCGAGGGCGCCAACTCGATGTACGTCAAGGCGGTCGGCCGCTCCCTGACCGAGGCCGGCCTCGTCAAGGGCAAGCGCTGGTACTCGCTCACCGCCGACTACGCCTTCGGGCACGACCTCCTGCGCGTCGCCAAGGTGTTCATGCAGGGCCAGGGCGGCACCTTCGCGGCCGACGAGCTGGTGCCGACCGACGCTACCGACTTCTCGGCCTACCTCATCAAGATCCGGCAGGCGAAGCCCGACCTCGTGATCTCGAACCTCGCCGGCAACCAGATCACCAACTTCCTCAAGCAGTACGCCGAGTACGGCCTGCCCTTCCCGGTCGCCGGCTTCGGCTTCGACACCGCGCTCGCCTGGGGCGCCGGGCCCGGCAACTTCGCCGGCACCTGGCCCTGCCTGTGGCACCACAAGGTCGACACGCCCTCGGCCAAGGCCTTCGTCGCCGCCTTCGTCAAGAAGTACGGCAAGCCGCCGGAGAACCAGGCCTGGGGCGACTACAACGCGGTCAAGATCGTCGCCAAGGCGATGGCCGACACCCAGTCGACCGAAGGGCCGAAGCTGGTCTCCTACCTGGAGGGCGGCGCCAAGTTCGACGTGCAGAAGCCGCGCCCGGGCTACTTCCGGCCCCGCGACCACCAGTTCATCAGCGAGATGTACGCGATCACGGCCCTGCCCGCCGACAAGGTGAAGGACAAGTGGGACCTGTTCACCTCGACCCCGGCGATCCCCGGCGAGGGCGAGGACATGGAGGTGCTGGCCCCCACCGCCGAGGAGGCGGCGTGCAAGATGGAGGGCTGAGGCGCGCCGCGAACGGACCGGTCCCGTGCCCCTCCTCACCCTCGCCGTCGAGCAGGTCGTCAACGGCCTGTTCCTGGGCGCGATCTACCTGCTGATCGCGCTCGGCCTGTCGCTGATCTTCAGCTTAGGCGGCATCGTCAACCTCGCCCACGGCGCGTTCTACGCCGTGGGCGCCTACCTGACGATCGTGCTCTCGCCCGCCCTCGGCTTCGGCGGCTCCCTCGTCGCCGCGCCGGTCCTCGTCGCGCTGATCGGCCTCGCGGTCGAGCGCCTGCTCTTCCGCCGGTTCTACCGCGCCGACCCGATCCTCTCCCTGCTCCTCACCTTCGGCCTTGCCATGGTGGCCGAGCAGGCCCTGCGGATGATCTTCGGGGCGCCGCCCCTGCCGTACTCGATCCCGCAGGCCCTGCGCGGCCAGATCTTCGTCGGCGACTTCGTGCTCTCGCGCTACCGGCTCACCATCCTGGCGGCGGTGGTCGTGGCGGTGGCCGGCGTGTGGTTCCTGCTCCAGCGCACCACCTTCGGGCGCGTGGTCCGGGCCGGCGTCCAGAACCCCGACATGGTCGCGGCGCTCGGCATCTCGCTGAAACCCTACATGGCGACCGTGGTGGGTCTCAGCGTCGGCCTCGCGGCTTTGGCCGGGGTCATGCTGGCGCCGATCTCCGGCGTCCATCCGGCCATGGGTGCCGAGGTGCTGACCGGCGCCTTCGTGGTGGTGGTGATCGGCGGCCTCGGCTCGTTCTGGGGCGTGGTGCTGGCCGCCCTCATCGTCGGAATCGTCCGCGGCCTGATGGTGCTGGTCTATCCGGGCTTCGCCGAGGCCGCGATCTACGCCCTGATGGCGATCATCCTGCTCGTCCGGCCCCGGGGCCTCCTCGGCGAGCGCATCCTGCGGTTCGAGTGACGACCATGACGGACCGGAGCGAGAGACTCACCCTGCCGCTGATGGCGCTCGCCCTCGTGGCCCTGCCGTTCTGCCTGCAAGGCCTCGGGCTCACCCTGACCTCGGCCACCGACGTGGTGGTGTTCGCGGTGGCCTGCATGGGCCTCAACATCCTGGTCGGGCAGACCGGCCTCGTCTCGTTCGGCCACGGTGCCTTCTTCGGCCTCGGCGCCTACGCGGCGGCGATCGGCCAGCGGACGTTCTTTCCCGGCACCCTGCTGCCGCCGGCACTGTTCGCCCTCGCCCTCGTGGCCGCCGCCGCGGTGCTCCTCGGCCTGCTGATCCTTCGCAGGCGCGGGGTCTACTTCTCGCTCCTGACCCTGGCGCTCTCGGCCCTCTCCTTCACGATCGCCTTCCGCTGGACGGCGCTCACCGGCGGCGAGAGCGGCTACGGCGGCGTCGAGCGCCCGACGATCCTCGGCCTCGACCTCGACGCGGCCTGGACCTGGTACGGGATCGTGGCGCTCGTCGGCTTCGCGGTCGTCTACGGGCTCGCGCGCTTCCGCCGCTCCCCGGTCGGCACGGTGCTGGAGGCGATCCGCGAGAACGAGCAGCGGGCGCGCTTCCTCGGCTACCCCACCAACCGCTACAAGCTCGTCGCCTTCACGGTCTCGGCCACGGTGACGGGCCTCGCCGGCGTGCTCAGCGTCTTCACCCACCGCTTCGCCTCGGCCGAGCCGCTCGGCTCGGCCTTCTCCGGCGAGCTCCTCGCCATGGTGGTGATCGGCGGCATGCGCAGCCTCGCCGGGCCGGCGATCGGCGCGCTGTTCTTCATCCTGTTCCGCGAGATGCTGTCGATCTGGACCGCGAACTGGCTCTTCTGGTTCGGCCTCCTGTTCGTCGGCTTCATCCTGTTCTCGCCCGACGGGCTCGTCGGCATCGGCCGGCGCCTGTACAGGATGGTGCGCCCGCCCGCCACCGAGGACGCCGCCATGGCGGGCCGCCGGGCCGGCATCCCCGAGAACCTGCCGCCCTTCCTGCGGCCGGAGGGCTTCGTCGACGGGGTGATCCTGGCGGCGCGCGGCATCGCCAAGCGCTTCGGCGGGCTCAAGGCGGTCGACGGCGTCACCATCGCGGTGCGCGACCGGACGCTCCACGCCCTGATCGGCCCCAACGGCGCCGGCAAGACCACCGCCTTCAACCTGATCTCCGGCATGTACCGGCCGGACGCCGGCACGGTGACCCTGGCCGAGGCCTCGATCGCCGGCCTCGCGCCGGAGCGGATCTGCGCCGCCGGCATCGGGCGCTCGTTCCAGATCACCAACCTCTTCCCGGCCCTGTCGGTGGCGGAGAACGTCCGCCTCGCCGTGCAGGGGCGCAGCCCCCGCCGCTTCCATCCCTGGCGCGACGCCCGGGCCGACCGCACCGTTGCAGCCGAAACCGCCGAGATCCTGCGCTGGCTCGGCCTCGCCGGGCTCGAGCGGGCGGAGGCCGGCTCGCTCTCCTACGGCGGCCAACGCCTGCTCGACATGGGGGTGGCGCTCGCCACCAAGCCCCGGGTGCTGCTCCTCGACGAGCCGCTGGCCGGCCTCGCGGCCGCCGAGCGCACCCGCATCGGCGACATCATCAAGCGGGTCTCGACCGAGGTACCGGTGCTGATGGTCGAGCACGACATCGACCGGGTGTTCCAGATCGCCGACGCCGTGACGGTGATGAACGAGGGCACGGTGCTGGTCGACGGCACGGTGGAGGATGCCCGCACCAGCCCGCGCGTGCAGGAGGTCTATATCGGCTCCGGCACCGCCGCCATGGCGGCGAAGGCCCGCCCGAGCGCCGCCGAGCCGCAGGTTCTGCTCGCGCTCGAGACCGTCGACACCTACTACGGCAAGAGCCACATCCTCGCCGGCGTCACCTTCGACGTCCACGCCCACGAGATCGTGGCGCTCCTGGGCCGCAACGGCGCCGGCAAGTCGACCTGCCTCAAGACCATCACGGGCCTCGCGCCCCACGCCGCCGGGCACATCCGGCTCGGGACGGAGTCGCTCGACGGCCGCTCGGCGGCGGCGATCGCCCGGGCCGGCATCGGCTACGTGCCGCAGGGGCGCGGCCTGTTCGCCGGCATGAGCGTCGCCGAGAACTTGGAGCTCGGCCGGCTCAAGCGCCGCACCGGCAACGGCGTGCACTGGGACGAGGAGCGGGTGCTCTCCTACTTCCCGCGCCTGCGCGAGCGCTGGCGCACCCCGGCCGACTACCTGTCGGGCGGCGAGCAGCAGATGGTGGCGGTGGCCCGCGCCCTGTCCGGCGACGTGCGGGTGCTGCTCCTCGACGAGCCGTTCGAGGGCCTGGCGCCGGCGGTGGTCGAGAGCCTGTTCGAGACCTTCGACTCCTTACGCCGCGAGGTCTCGATCGTCATCGTCGACCACAACCTCGACCTCGCGCTCGCCCTCTCCGACCGCACCGTGGCGCTGGAGCGCGGCCGGGTGATGCATGTCGGCCCCTCGCAGGCCCTGCGCGACGACCTCGATCTGCGGCGGAAGGTGCTGTGGCTGTGAGATCCCCAACTGTTAGTTCTTGGGCATGATGCGCCCCGAAGGAGATTCCTCACCGATGCCAACCGTCGCCGTCGTCGGAGCCGGGCTGATCGGCCGGTCCTGGGCCGTGGTCTTCGCCCGAGCCGGGTTCGCGGTCCGCCTCACCGACGTCCATCCCGCGGCGCTCGCCGCCGCGCCCGAGCACATCGCGGAAGCCCTGCGCCAGCTCGAGGCGCACGGCCTCGTCGCCGACGTGCCGGCGATCCTCGCCCGGATCCGCACCTGCCCCACCCTGGCCGAGGCGGTGGCCGGCGCCGACCTCGTACAGGAGAACGGTCCGGAGACCGTCGAGGCCAAGCGCGCGCTCTTTTCCGAGCTCGATGCCCTCTGCCCGCCGGAGACGATCCTCGCCTCCTCGACCTCGGCCATCGTCGCCTCGCTGTTCACCGAAGGCCTCGCGGGCCGCGCCCGCTGCCTCGTCGGCCATCCGGTCAACCCGCCCCACCTCGTGCCGGTGGTCGAGCTGTGCGGCGCGCCCTGGACCGATCCGGCGGTGATCGCGCGCGCCCGGGCGCTCTACGAGGCCGCCGGCCAGGCGCCGGTGACGGTCCATCGCGAGGTCGAGGGCTTCGTGCTCAACCGTCTCCAGGGCGCCCTGCTGTCGGAGGCGTTCCGCCTCGTCGCCGAGGGGGTGGTGAGCCCGGCCGACCTCGACAAGACCGTGTCCGAGGGGCTGGGCCTGCGCTGGTCGTTCCTCGGGCCCTTCGCCACCATCGACCTCAACGCACCGGGGGGCGTGGCCGATTACGCCGCCCGCTACGGCGGCTTCTACGGCCGGCTCGCCGCTGATCCCGCCCCTGCCGCGGTGTGGTCGCCCGAGAGCGCCGCCCGCATCGTCGCCGCCTGGAACGGCGGCCCCGATCCCGCCCCGCCGGCGGAGCGCAGCCGCCGCCGCGACGCGCGCCTCGCTGCCCTCATGGCGCACAAGCGCGCCCAGTCCTGAAGGAGAGCCACCATGGCCAAGAGAAAAGTCGTCATCACCTGCGCCGTCACCGGCGCGATCCACACCCCCTCGATGTCGCCGCACCTGCCGGTGACCCCCGACCAGATCGCGGAAGCCGCGATCGGCGCGGCGGAGGCCGGCGCGGCGATCGTCCACCTGCACGCTCGCGACCCCAAGACCGGCAAGCCCGACCAGTCGCCCCAGGCCTTCGAGCCGTTCCTGAAGGTCATCAAGCAGCGCTCGAACTGCGTGGTGAATCTCACCACCGGCGGCGCCCCAACCATGGGCATCGACGAGCGCCTCGGGCCCGCAGCCCACTTCAAGCCGGAGGTCGCCTCGCTCAACATGGGGTCGATGAATTTCGGCCTCTACCCGATGCTGTCGCGCTTCAAGACCTTCCAGCACGATTGGGAGCAGCCCTATCTGGAGGGCTCGCGCGACCGGATCTTCAAGAACACCTTCGCCGATATCGAGCACATCCTGACCACCTGCGCCGAGAACGGCACCCGGTTCGAGGTCGAGTGCTACGATATCGGCCACCTGTACACGCTCGCCCACTTCGCCGATCGCGGCGTGATCAAGCCGCCCTTCTTCGTCCAGAGCGTGTTCGGCATCCTCGGCGGCATCGGCCAGCATCCGGAGGACGTGCAGCACATGAAGCGCACCGCCGACCGGCTGTTCGGCGACGATTACCGCTGGTCGGTGCTGGGGGCGGGCCGCAACCAGATGACCATCGCCGCCCAGGCGATCGCGCTCGGCGGCAACGTCCGGGTGGGGCTGGAGGATTCGCTGTGGATCGGCCCCGGCCAGATGGCCGAGTCCAATGCCCAGCAGGTCCTGAAGGCGCGTCAGATCATCGAGGGGTTGGGGCTCGATGTGGCGACGCCGGACGATGCGCGCGAGATCCTGGCGCTGAAGGGCGGCGACCGGGTGAATTTCTAGGAGCGGCTCGTGTCTCTCCCCGCTCATGGGGAGAGACATGGCAGAATACAGCGCTCCCGTTCCCGGACGACTGAAGCGTCGGCGGAAGGAGATCCGGGATCCAGCAGGAGACGTGCCGCGAAGCGGCTCTGCTTGTTGCACCGTTGCAGACACACGGACGCTTCGCGACGCCTTGCGCTGGACCCGGGTCCCACTCCGCTGTCGCTGCATGGGCCCGGGAAAGGGGTTGGCGCTCGTGCCGGGACGATCGCTTCTCGTCCCTACGGCACCATCGCCCCCTGCGTCTCGACATACACCGCGTAGACCGACGTGCTCGCCGTCATGAACAGCCGGTTGCGCTTCGGCCCGCCGAAGCAGAGGTTGGCGCAGGTCTCGGGCAGGTGGATCTTGCCGATCAGGTCGCCGGACGGCGTGTAGCAGCGCACCCCGTCCTCCTTCGGGTCGGCCCAGCCCATCGAGCACCAGACGTTGCCGTCGACGTCGGTGCGCACCCCGTCGGTGAAGCCCGGCGAAAAGCCCTCCGCGAAGACCCGGTCGCCGGTGAGCTTGTCGCCCTCGACGTTGAAGGCGCGGATATTCGCCCGCCCGCCATGGGTCGCGCCCGAATCGACGACGTAGAGGATCTTCTCGTCGGGGGAGAAGGCGAGCCCGTTGGGCCGGTCGATCCCTTCCGCCACCACCTTGGCCTGTCCGGTCGCCGGATCGAGCCGGTAGACCCGGGTCGGGAGCTCCGCCTTGTCCTTGTGGCCCTCGTAGAACCCGTCGATGCCGTAGCCCGGATCGGTGAACCAGACCGCGTTGTCGGAGGCCACCACCGCGTCGTTGGGGGCGTTGAGCGGCTTGCCGTCGAACTTGTCGATCAGCACCGTGATGCGGCCGTCCGGCTCCGTGCGGGTCACCCGGCGGGTGTCGTGCTCGCAGGTGATCAGCCGGCCCTGGCGGTCGCGGGTGTTGCCGTTCGAGTAGTTCGAGTTCGCCCGGAACACGCTGACATGGCCGTTCTCGAGCCAGCGCATGATCCGGTTGTTGGGGATGTCGCTCCACAGGAGATAGCCGCCGTCGCGGAAGTAGACCGGGCCTTCGGCCCAGCGGAAGCCGGTGGCGATGCGCTCGATGGCGGCGTTGCCGACCTTGTAGCGGAAGCGCTTGTCCAGCACCTCGACCCGCGGGTCGGGATAGCGGGTGCCGGGCAGGTCGCCGAGGGGCAGCCGGTCGGCCCGCGCCGCGACCGTGGTCGCCGCCAGGGCGGCGGCGCCCGCGAGGACGTCACGTCGGTTCATCACTCGTCTCCTCCCGTCCGGTCTTCGCGCCGGACGGGAGGAGTTTACGGAAGCCGGGCGCCGTGTCTCGTGGTTTTGCGGCTGGCGAGGCGAGATTGCCGCGGCCGGACGCGGGAGACAAAGTCGTGGACAGAGGTGGCCCGGGATGACCGGCGGCAAAGCATAGAGGCCCGGTGGTTCAGCCCCTCACCCCCGATACGCGTCCCCGTCCAGCCCGTGCGGCCGCCCCGCCGCCAGCAGCGTCTCCCACACCGGGTCGGGCAGCGGCACGCCCTCGGCCAGGCGCTTGGCCCGCGTGCGGCGCTCAGGCTCGCCGGGCAGCAGCACCTCGCCGCCGGGCACCGGCCGGGCGCTCTTGAAGAAGTCGAGATAGGCGCGGGTCTCGCGCACCATCGCGTCCTCGGAGCCGAAGGCCTCCGGCGTCATGTAGAGCGACAGCATCCCGTTGCAGAACCGCCGTGTCCCCGGCCCGGCGGTGCCCGAGCCGGTGAGCGCGCCGGCGAGCAACTCGCACATCAGGGCAAGGCCCGAGCCCTTGTGCTCGCCGAAGGCCCGGATCGCGCCCGCGCCGTTGCGGTTGTCGCGCTCCAGCCCGTCGAGGGGACCGTACAACGTCGCGGGATCGGCGGAGAGGCGCCCGTCCGGCTCGATCAGCACGCCCTCGGGCAGCGTCTTGCCGCCCTGCGAGGCGACCAGCACCTTGCCCTCGGCCACCGCGGAGGTGGCGAAGTCGAGGATCACCGGCTCGGCGCCCGCGACGGGAAAGCCCGCCGCGAAGGGCGCGGTCGAGAAGCGCCGGTCGACGGAGCCGAAGGGAGCGACGAGGAGGCTGCCCGCCACGTTGACGAAGTGCACCGAGACGAGGCCGGCGGCGGCCGCCTGCTCGGCCCACTCGCCGATGCGGCCGAGATGGCCGGCATGGCGCAGGGCCACGATGGCGACGCCGTTCTCCCGCGCCTTGCGGATGCCGAGCTCGGTGGCGAAGGGCCCGGCGGTCTGGCCGAAGCCGTAATGGGCGTCGATCAGCGCGAAGGCCGGGCCGTCGCTCACCACCTCCGGGGTGCGATCGGCCTCGACCTCGCCCTCCTGCAGCCATGCGACGTAGCGCGGCACCCGGATCACCCCGTGGCTGTCGTGCCCGGTCAGGTTGGCGGCGACGAGGTAGCGGCCGATCCGCTCGGCCTCCGCCTCCGAGCAGCCCTCGCGCGAGAAGATGTCCCGCACGTAGGCGGTCAGGCCGCTTGCTGCGATCTGCATGGGTCTCTCCCGATTCTTGCCGTTTCTTAGTTCTGGCGGCCGGGAGAATGGCCGCGACGCGGCCCGAGGTCGAGGGCGTCCGACGCAAACCAGACCCGGCATTTTTAATCCCGGGGGTGGACATGGCAGCGCTGCCGGTGTCTCATCCTGGCCAAGGCCGGGTCTAACAGCATCGGCCATTCGGGAGGATATCGCTGATGAGGACGACGCGCCGCGTTTTCCTGAAGAGTGCGGCCACGGTCGCGGCCACTGGTCTCGTCGCACCGTCGATCATCCGCCCGGCGGGCGCCCAGGGCGGCACCGTGCGCATCGGCATGGTGCTGCCGGTGACCGGGCCCGGTGCCGATGCCGGCCGCTTCGCCCTCAACGGCGCCAAGATCGCGCTGGAAGCCGTCAACAAGGCCGGCGGCGTCCTCGGCAAGCCGATGGAGCTCGTCACCGAGGACGACCAGACCACCAACCCGGGCGCCGTGCTGGCCTTCTCCAAGCTCGCCTCGCAGCCCGACCTCGTGGCCTTCATCGGGTCGATCCGCTCGACCCAGAACCACGCCATGGCCCCCGACATCCTCAAGACGGGCAAGCCCGTCGCCTTCGGCGGCACCGACCCGGTTCTGACCCAGCTCGGCAATCCCTGGCTGTTCCGGTTCCGGCCGAACGACAGCTTCTCGGCCCGGGTGATCGCCGAGTACGGCACCAGCACGCTCAACAAGAAGAAGTGGGCGATCATCCACTCGACCGACGCCTTCGGCACGAGCGGCGCCAAGGCGCTGACGGAAGCGCTCGGCAAGTCCGGCGCGACGGTGGCGCTCGACCAGGGCTACACCAACCAGAGCCAGGACTTCACGCCCGTCGTGCTGGCGATCCGCCAGTCGGGCGCCGACGTGATCGGCTCCTACTTCACCTTCGAGAACGATCTCGGCATCTTCGCCCGGCAGCTGCGCCAGCTCGGCGTGCAGGCGCCCTGGGTCGGCTCGGCCTCGATCGTCAACGTCACGGCGCTCAAGCTCGCGGGTCCCTCGCTCTACAACACCTTCGGGGTGGCCGATTACGCTGAGGAATCGAGCGACGCGGCGCGCAACTTCGGCAAGGCCTACCGGGCGGTGATGAAGCTCGCCCCTGACAACCAGTCCTCCTGGACCTTCGATGCCGTGACGGTGCTGGCGAAAGCCATCAATGCTGCCGGCAAGACCGACCCGAAGGCGATCCGCGAGGCGCTGCTCGCCATCCGCGGCCACGAGGGGGCGGAAGGCACCTACAACTTCGACCAGAACGGCGACGGCCTGCACGGCTACAACGTGGTGCGCAACGACAAGGGCAACATCGTCTTCGACAAGCGCATCGACTTCTACAAGGCCTGATCTTTCGACAAGCCTGACCGGGACGGCCTCGCGCCGTCCCGACGCCGTTTCGGCCGCTGCCCAGCGCGCGGCGGCACGACCCTTTCCATCCGACCGGGGCGGGCCCGCATGGACCTCATCCTCCAGCTTCTCTTCACAGGGATAGGTATCGGCGCCGTCTACGCCCTCGTGGCGCTCGGCTTCGTGCTGATCTTTCGCGCCACCAACGTGGTGAACTTCGCGCAAGGCGAGTTCTCGATGGTGGCGGCATTCCTGATGGTGGTCTTCGCCGTCGACCTGCAGTGGCCGTACTGGCTGTCGTTCCTCATTGCCATCGGGGGCATGGCGGTGCTGGGCGCGCTGTTCAACCTCGGCGTCTACTATCCCCTGCGCCACCGCACCTATCTGCCGGTGATCATCTCGACCATCGGCGCCTCGATCTTCCTCGCCAACACCACGCTCGCCCTCTACGGGCCGCAGCCGCAGGTGCTGCCGCCGGTGTTCGAGACGCAAGGCTTCCTGGTCGGCCCGGTCTTCCTCGACACCCAGTACCTCCTCATCATCGCCGTCACCGCGGTGCTGGTGGCGTTCCAGTACTGGTTCTTCGAGCACACCCTGATCGGCAAGAAGCTGCAGGCCACCTCCCAGGACAAGGAGATGGCCGCCCTCCTCGGCATCCCGGTCGCCGGGATGATCATGCTGACCTTCGTGTACAGCGCGGTGCTGGGGGGCATCGCCGGCATCCTGGTCGCACCGGTGCTGTTCGTGTCGATCCAGATGGGCGCCACCATCGCGCTCAAGGCCTTCGCCGCCACCATCATCGGCGGCTTCGGCGACGTCACCGGGGCGATCATCGGCGGGCTGGCGCTCGGCATCATCGAGACGTTCGGCGCCGCCTACATCTCGGTGCCCTACAAGGACGCCTTCGCCTTCATCGTCCTCGTCGCCTTCCTGGCCCTGCGCCCGCAGGGGATCTTCGGCGAACGCATCGCGGAGAAAGCATGACCGGCTCCCCTCGCCCCGTCGCGGCGGACCCGGCGTCCGCCCCCGCGGCCCCCGCGCGCCGCTTCCCCATCGGCACCCTCGCCTACGCGGTGCTCGCCGCCGCGGCGATCGCGCTGGCCGCCACGACGCCGTTCAGCGGCTACGTGCTCAACATCCTGATGCAGGCCGCGACCTACGCCATCGCGGTCATCGGGCTCACGGTCGTGCTGGGCCTGTGCGGGCAGATCAACCTCGCCCAGGCGGCGTTCTTCGGCATCGGCGCCTACGCGGTCGGCCTCGGCACCGTCGATCTCGGGGTCAGCTTCTGGCTCTGCCTGCCGGTCGGGCTGGTGCTGGCGCTCCTCCTCGGCGCGGTGCTGGGCGCCTCGACGCTGCGGCTCGGCGGCCATTACCTCGCCATGGTGACGATCTCGTTCCAGCAGATCCTGACCCTCGTCATGATCAACTGGATCCCGGTCACCCACGGGCCGGACGGCGTGCCGCGCATCCAGCGCCCCGGCCTGTTCTCCGACAGCCAGAGCTACCTGGCGCTCTGCGTCTTCGTGCTGGCGGTCGTCGCCTACGCGGTCTGGCGCATGCCCAAGACCCGGCTCGGCCGCGCCATGCGGGCGGTGCGCGACAACGAGCTGGCGGCGGGCGTCACCGGCATCGACATCTACCGCACCAAAGTGATGGCCTTCGCCATCGGGGCGCTGCTGGCCGGCCTCGGCGGCGGGCTGTTTGCCGGCAGCTTCACCTATATCAGCCCGGACCAGTTCTCCTTCGCCGAGTCGGTGGTGTTCCTGACCATGGCGCTCCTCGGCGGCGTCGGCTCGCCGGCCGGCGCGGTGATCGGCACCGGGCTCCTGATCCTGATCCCCGAGTGGCTGCGCTTCCTGAAAGAGATTCCGGGCCTCTACCTGGCGATCTACGGCCTCGCCGTGATCCTGATCGTGGTGTTCATGCCGGAGGGCATCTGGGGCTTCCTCGGCGACCAGGTGAAGCGCCTGCGGCCGCGCAAGCCCGCCCCGCCCCGGGCCCAGGAGCTGACGCTTACCCAGGATGCGGCCTCCGCCGCGCCGGTGCTCGAGGTCGAGGGCCTGTCCAAGCACTTCGGCGGCCTGAAAGCCGTGGACGAGGTGAGCTTCACGGTGACCCGCGGCGGCATCCACGCCCTGATCGGCCCCAACGGCTCAGGCAAGACCACGACGCTCAACGTGCTGTCGGGCCTCTACACGCCGACCGGCGGCCGGGTGCGGCTCAACGGGCAGGACATCACCCGCTTCGCGCCGCACCAGCGCGCGGGGGCCGGGCTCGGGCGGACGTTCCAGAACATTCGCCTCTTCCGCTCGATGAGCGCGCTCGAGAACGTGGTGATCGGCGCCGAGCGGCCGGGCAACGGCATCGTGGCGCACGATCGCCCCTCCCTCGAGGCGCGGGCGCGGGCGGCGCTCGCCTTCGTCGGGCTCGAGGCTCGCGCCGACGAGCCGGTCTCGTCCTTCTCCTACGGCCACCAGCGCCTGATCGAGATCGCCCGGGCGCTCGCCGGCAACCCGGTGCTGCTCCTCCTCGACGAGCCGGCGGCGGGCCTCAACTCGAGCGAGAAGAACGCGCTGACGGCGCTCCTGCGCCGGATGGCCGCCAAGGGCCTGACCATCCTGATCATCGACCACGACATGACCCTGGTGAGCGACGTGGCGAGCCACATCACGGTGCTGAACTTCGGTCGGCGCATCGCCGACGGGGTCACCGCCACGGTGCTGCGCGAGCCCGCGGTGATCGAGGCCTATCTCGGCCAGGAATCGGCCGAGGGTCCCGCCGTCGGCCTCAAGACCGACCTCGCCCCGGCCTGACGGGAGACACGACGATGGCACTCCTGGAGATCCGCGACCTGACCGTGCGCTACGGCGAGATCGAGGCCGTGCGCGGCATCTCGTTCTCGGTCGAGGCCGGCGAGGTCGTGACCCTGCTCGGCTCGAACGGGGCCGGCAAGTCGACCACGTTGAAGACCATCTCGGGGCTGGTGAAGCCCGCCGGCGGCGAGGTGCTGTTCGAGGGCCAGTCCCTTCTCGGCCTCAAGCCCGAGGAGATCGTGCGCCGCGGCGTGGCGCACGTGCCGGAGGGGCGCCGGGTCTTCCCGGGCCTCACGGTCCGCGAGAACATCATGCTCGGCGCCTCGAACCGGAAAGGGCTCTCGTCGCGCCAGATCCGCGACGAGGCCGAGGGGATGTTCGAGCTCTTCCCCGACATCCGCCGCTTCGGCGACGCGCTGGGCTGGACGCTCTCGGGCGGCCAGCTCCAGATGGTGGCGCTCGCCCGCGGGCTGATGGCCAAGCCCCGGATCCTGCTCCTCGACGAGCCGTCGCTCGGCCTCGCCCCGGTGATCGTCCAGGCGGTGTTCGGCATCATCGCCGAGGTGCGCCGGCGCGGCACCACCGTGCTCCTCGTCGAGCAGAACGCCCGTATGGGGCTCTCGGTCGCCGACCGCGGCTACGTGCTGGAGACCGGCCAGCTCGTGCTGAGCGGCGAGCCGCAGGCCCTCTGGGCCAACGACGACATCCGCGCCGCCTACCTGGGCGGCCGGGCCAAGGCCGAGGCCCTGGCGCATTGACGCGCCTGTGCCGGAGGCCCGCGCGGGCCTCCGGAGCGGCATGAGGAATTCGCGATGGCCCGACGGTCCCTCACGGCCGTATGATGGGCCCCTGAGGTTCATAAGGTCCCCCGATGTCCACCTCGACTCCGCTCCACCCCACCAACCCCCGCGTCGTGCGCCTCAGCCCCGAGGACAACGTCGTGGTGGCGGTGGATCCGATCGTGCCCGGCGCCGCCGTCGAGGGCGTGACCGCCACGGCGCGGGTGCCGCGGGGCCACAAGTTCGCGGTGGTGGCGATTCCCGAAGGCGCGCCGATCCGCAAGTTCGGCCAGATCATCGGCTTCGCCAGCCGGGCGATCGCCCCGGGCGAGTGGGTGCACGAGCACAATGTGGGCCTCGGCGAGGACAAGGGCGACTTCGCCCGCGACTACCGCTTCTGCGCCGAGGCGAAGCCCGTCGCGATGGTGCCGGAGGCTGAGCGCGCCACCTTCGAGGGCTACCGCCGGGCCGACGGACGGGTCGGCACCCGCAACTACGTCGGCGTGCTCACCTCCGTGAACTGCTCGGCCACGGTCGCCCGCTTCATCGCCGAAGAGGCGCGCCGCTCCGGCCTCCTCGACGAGTTCACAGGGATAGACGGCATCATTCCCCTCACCCACGGCACCGGCTGCGGCTACGACATCCAGGGCGAGGGCGCCGACATCCTCAAGCGCACCCTGTGGGGCTACGCCGCCAATCCCAACATGGGCGGCGTCATCATGGTGGGCTTGGGCTGCGAGGGCCTGCAGATCGACCGCTGGAAGCGCGCCTACGGCATCGAGGAGAGCGAGACCTTCCGCAGCTTCACCATCCAGGACACCGGCGGCACCCGCCGCACCATCGAGGCCGGCGTCGCGGCGCTGCGCGAGATGCTGCCGGCCGTCGCCAAGGCGAAGCGCGAGACCGTGCCGGCCTCCGAGCTGATGCTGGCGCTGCAATGCGGCGGCTCGGACGGGTATTCGGGCATCACGGCGAACCCGGCCCTCGGCGCCGCGGTCGACCGGCTGGTGGCCGAGGGCGGCACCGCGATCCTGTCCGAGACGCCGGAGATCTACGGCGCCGAGCACCTGCTGACCGCGCGCGCCGCGACGCCGGAGATCGGCCACAAGCTCGTCGAGATGATCCACTGGTGGGAGGCCTACACCGCCCGCAACGGCGGCGAGATGAACAACAACCCCTCCCCCGGCAACAAGGCCGGCGGCCTCACCACCATCCTGGAGAAGTCGCTGGGGGCCACCGCCAAGGGCGGCACCACGACGCTCCAGGGCGTCTATCGCTACGCCGAGCCGGTGACGGCCAAGGGCTTCGTCTACATGGACACGCCCGGCTTCGATCCGGTGGCGGCGACCGGCCAGGTCGCGGGCGGCGCCAACGTGCTGTGCTTCACCACCGGCCGCGGCTCGGCCTATGGCTGCAAGCCGACCCCGTCGATCAAGCTCGCCACCAACAGCGAGATGTACCGGCGGATGCAGGACGACATGGACATCGATTGCGGCGACGTGCTCGACGGCATCGCGATCGAGGAGAAGGGCCGCCAGATCTTCGAGACCATCCTGCGCGTGGCGTCGGGCGAGCGCACCAAGTCCGAGGGCTTCGGCTACGGCGACGCCGAGTTCGTGCCCTGGCAGATCGGCGCGGTGATGTAGCGGTGCGGTAGCGGCGAGGGCCGAACCGCATTATGGGGCGCTCCGGGGGCACAACGACAAGAAGGCCCCGGAGGACACCAGAATGACACCGGACGTGAGCAGCGGGAGCGATCTCACCCGCCGCCAATGGAAGATGACGCTGCTCGCGAGCCTCGGCGGCGGGCTCGAGTACTACGACTTCATCGTCTACGGGATCTTCGCCAAGGACATCGCCGCCGCCTTCTTCCCGGCGAGCGACCCGGTCGCGGCCCTGACCCTGTCGCTGGCGGTGTTCGCGGTCGGCTACCTCGCCCGGCCCCTCGGCGGCTTGGTGCTGAGCCATTTCGGCGACCGCTACGGCCGCAAGACCGTGTTCGTGGTCACGGTCTTCACCATGTCGGCCTGCACGCTCGGCATGGGGCTGGTGCCGTCCTACGCGACCTGGGGCGTGTGGGCGACGCTGCTCCTCGTCACGCTGCGCTTCGTGCAGGGTCTGTGCATTGGCGGCGAGCTGCCCGGCGCCATCACCTTCGTGGTCGAGACCGCCTCGCGCCGTCCGGGCCTCGCCTGCGGCATCGTCTTCTGCCTCGTCAACGGCGGCGTGCTGCTCGCGGCGCTGGTGAACCTCGCCCTGCAATCCTGGCTGCCGCCGGCTACCATGGCCGAGTACGGCTGGCGCATCGCCTTCCTGTTCGGCGGGGTCGTCGGGCTCGTCAGCTTCGTGCTGCGGCGCTCCTTGGAAGAGACACCCGAGTTCCTGCGCCTCCAGCACCGCGCCGCCCGCCGGCCGATCGGCGAGGTCCTGCGCCATCATCGCGGCCCGGTGCTGGTCGGCATCGGCGTCGTGGCGCTCACCGCCGGCTTCAACGGCATCCTGTTCGCCCACATGCCGGCCTACCTGATCCAGGTGCTGAAGTACCCGCCGCGCGAGGTGGCCCTGGCGATGAACGTGGCGCTCTTCGCCATGTCGGCCTCGCTGCTCTTCGCCTCGTTCTTCGCCGACCGGGTGCCGCCGCGCCGCCTGATGCAGGCCTCGGCCCTCATCGTCCTGATCGGGGTGATCCCGGCCTATCAGGTGTTGGCGCGGGGCGGGGCGAACCTGTTCGTGGTGCTGCCGCTCCTCACCATGGCGGTGGCCGGCGCCAATGGCAGCTTCGCCTTCCTGCTCGCCGGGCTCTTCCCCACGCGTGTGCGGTTCAGCGGCGTCGCGCTCTCGCTCAATGTCGGCTTCACGCTCCTGAGCGGCCTCGGGCCGCTCGCCGCCAACGCGCTGATCGGCGCCACCGGCTGGGCGGCGGCGCCGGGCCTCATTATCGCGGCCTCGGCGCTGATCGGGCTCGTGGTCGCGAGCCGGCTCTCCGACCGGCCGACGACGCTGGCCGAGGCCGTGCCGGCTTCCGGCTGAACCGGGATCGGACCGCCCGGGCGCCGGGCGGTCCGGTTCACGTCGCGCTCGGGCTCCGCCGGGCGATCCAGGCGCCCCAGAACAGGCTGGAGAAGAACCGCAGCGGCGGCGCGAAGCCGCTCTCGCGCAGGAGATCGGCCACCGCCTGCTCCGAATGCGGTGGGTCCGCGCCCTGCAGGATCCTGGCCCGCTTGGCCTCGACCTCGTCCGGTCCGGCGCCCTGCTGGCGCCAGCGCTCGCCCCAGGCGGCGAGCAGCAGTGGCTGGCTCGCGTAAGGCTGGTGGTTGCCGGCGAGGACCAGCGGCGCGCCCGGGCGCAGGCGCCGGGCGATATCGCGCAGGATCGCGCGCTTGGCCTCGTCCCCCGGCAGATGGTGGAGCACCCCGATCAGCGTCGCGGCGTCGAAGGTCTCGCCGTCCGGCAGGTCGCCGACGGTGCCGAGCACCACCTCCGTCCGCGCGTCGAGACCGCTCTCCTCCAGGCGGGCGCGGGCGAGCGCCAGCATCGGCTCGGAGGGATCGACCGCGGTGAAGTGCCAGCTCGGCTCGAGCGCCGCAGTGGTGACGACCTCCCGGGCACCCCCGCCGGCGCCGGCCACCAGGACCCGCGCCGCGCGGCCCGAACCGAGGGCGGCCGCCAGCATGCAGGCGGAGAGATCGTGGCAGGCGTCGTAGCCGGCGAGCGCGATGCGACTCTGCTGCTCGTATTCCCCGGCGCGCGAGGCGTCGAACTTCTGGGCGGAATCGGGCGCGGCGGTCACGGGGCTGCTCCGGTCATGACACGGAGCCGCGAATTGGACCCGATCGGAGCCGCTGCGCAAGCTGGCGAGGACCGACCGGGATCTTGAGGTTCGGGCGGCCAACCCGACCGCATGGCGGCCTGCCCGCGCTGGCGAGCGGGCCGCATCCCCGGTGGAGCCCCGTCACGAAGCGGGCATCCTGTCCGGGGACGGATGAGGATGCCACGATGGAAGCGCCGCCGTTGGTCGAGCCGGATCAGGAGCTTCTCGACGGCTACGTCATTCGTCTCCCATTCCCGATGGCACGTCGCGTCGAGGATGGTTCGCTCCTCTTTTGGCATACGCCCAAGAGGCTCACGTTCTGGATCGACGCGAGGCGACGCGACCTTGCCATCGATCCCCTGCCGGGCTGGATCGATCGACAGTCGGACGCGGCCTACGACATCGGCATCGAACGGTCGGGCTCGGCGATCCGCTACGGCTCCCGCCTCAATGAGGACGACGCTGACGATCCCCAACCCGCCTTCCACGGCTTCTTCGCCGAGGGCCGGACGGAGTTCCTGCTCGCGGCGTACTTCGATCGGGCGGAGGCGTTCGACGATGCTCTGAGCGCCTGGCGCAGCCTTCGCGCGGCCGGGTGATATTTCGCCGCCGTCGGACGGTGCGCCATCCTTGAGAGGCGGTTCCCGGCATCGCGGCGGAGTTTCTCGCGAGTGCTATCCGGAGCGGTGCGTTGCGGGTGCGATGACATCTGGTTTTGCCGGTCGCCGGACGGGACCGTTCTCCCCATCACGGTCCGCCGCCGGACGAGTCTGGAGCGAGGATGCACATGGGATATGCTCAAGACATGGCCGACCGACTGCCGGCCACGCTGCCGTTGCCGGACGAGTTCCGCGCCTTGTTCGACTGGATCGAGACGAATGGCTTCTTCATGCCGAGTACAGCTCATCCCGGCGACAGGCTCGGTCTGCTTGGCAGGGAGCCCGAGTTGCAATCCGGTCGGGTCACCGCGATCCTCTTTCGCGTCGCCACACCCGCACAGGCCCGCGATGATGGACGAGACTGGTTCGGGGACGCGATCCCGGACGTGGAGAAGCGGCTCGTGCCGTTCGCGCGAACGGGGGGCGACGGCTCCTACGTCGCTTTCTGGCTCGACGAGGACGGGCAGCGGCAGATCGTGCACCTCGGCTCGGAAGGGCTCGTCTGCCGCCTCGGACGCACGCCGCTTGATTTCCTGCGGCTGCTCGCCATCGGCTACGACGAGATCAGCGGAGACCGCCTCGACGATCCGGACGCGCCCCCTGGCAAGACGGGGCGCAACACGGCCTACCGTGCATGGCTGGTCGAACGCTTCGGGGTCTCCGTTCCCGCCAAGGACCGCGACATCCTGGGCGAGATCCCGAACGGCTTGGCCGGGACGTCCGACGATCCGTTCTGGCGCTGGGTTCAGCGGATTCTCAACGTCGATTCCCGAGAGACGGCAGGGCCGGGCCGCGCTCCGGCATCACGGTGATCGCCGACGGGATGAGCGCGCCGGTCGACGGGCTCAGCCCTCCGGATGCCGCTCGCGCCAGCGCGGGCCGGGGCCGCGCATGTAGTGCAGTTCGGGACGGTACGGATCCTGGAGCGTCGCGATGAGGTCCCGCCAACGCTGGGTGAGGCGTCCGACGAAAGCCATCAGCATGGAACCGTCCTCCTGCGCGCTGACTGATTCGCATTCGAGCCAGGCAGGGATCGTGCCGGCCGTTCCTTGCGAAACCCTTGCCGGGAGACTGGTCCGGGGTTTTGGCCAGAGTGCGACGGCGGCGTGGAGGGCTTAAGGCAGGATCCCGGCGAGCTTCAGCCCGCCCGCGGTAATCACCGCCAGCACGACGCCCCAGAGGTCGAGGGGCATCGCGGCCCACCAGGCGGTGCTCTCGGTCCGCGGCAGCGGCGCGTCCGGCGCCCGTGCGACGTCGTGCATGGGGTGTCTCCCTCGGGCCGCAATCAGCCGGCGCGTCCTCCGGGCGCCCGTCTCGCGCGGGCGTCCCTGCCTCAATCTACTGCATGGCGCTGCCGGCCGCAGCAGAAAGGCGCGAAATCGGCCAGGCCGCGGCGCTGAAAGATGCGCCGCCGTCGTGCGTTGCCCATGGAGTGTGCGTCGAGGTGCCGGTGGCGCCCGGCATGGCTGGGACGCCGCCGCTCGCCCCGACCCTTGCGCCGCACGCGCTTGCCGAGGGGCCGCCGCCCGTGCTCCGCTGACGCGACGCTGCTCCAGGACGTCCCGATGCCACCCTCCTCCGATCTCGTGATGATGCGCGCCACCGACCTCGCGCGGGCGATCCGCGACCGGGCCGTCTCGGCCCGCGAGGTGATGCAGGCCCATCTCGACCAGATCGCCCGGCACAACCCGGCCGTGACCGCGATCGTCTCGCTGCGCGACCCCGACATGCTGCTGGCCGAGGCGGAAGCGGCCGACCGGGAACTGGCGGAGCGCGGCCCGCGCGGGCCGCTCCACGGCCTGCCGCACGCGGTGAAGGACCTCTCCGCCACCGCGGGCCTGCGCACCACGCAAGGGTCCCCGCTGTTCCGCGACACCGTGCCGGAGGTCGACGCGCTCCACGTCGCGCGCCTCAGGGCAGCGGGCGCGATCCTCATCGGCAAGACCAACGTGCCGGAATTCGGCCTCGGCTCGCACAGCTACAACCCGGTCTTCGGGGTGACCCGCAACGCCTACGACCCGGCGAAGGCCGGCGGCGGCTCGAGCGGCGGGGCCGCGGTGGCGCTCGCCCTGCGGATGGTGCCGCTGGCCGACGGCAGCGACCATGGGGGCTCCCTGCGCAACCCGGCGGCCTGGAACAACGTGCTCGGCCTGCGCCCCGCCGCCGGCCGGGTGCCGGGCCACACCGAGGAGATTTTCCTGCCCCAGCTCGGGGTCAACGGACCGATGGCGCGCTCGACCGCCGACCTCGCCCTGCTGCTCTCGGTCCAGGCCGGCGACGACCCCCGCACCCCGAACGCGATCCGCCAGGACCCCGCATCGTTCGCCGCGCCGCGGCCGCGGGAGCTCAGGGGCCTGCGCGTCGGCTGGATCGGGGATTTCGGGGGTCACCTCGCCTTCGAGCCCGGCGTCCTCGATCTCTGCGAGGCCGGCCTCAAGGTCTTCGCCGCGCAGGGGGCCGCGGTCGAGCCGGTTCGTCCCGCCTTCGATCCGGAGGCGATCTGGCGCGCTTGGCTGGTGCTGCGCCAGTGGATCACCGGCGCCAACCTCTCGGCCCATTGGCGCGACCCGGAGAAGCGCGCCCTGATGAAGCCGGAGGCCGTCTGGGAGGTCGAGCAGGGCCAGAAGCTCTCGGCCTTCGACGTCCACGCCGCCAGCGTCACCCGCACCGCCTGGTACCATTGCGTGCGCGGGCTGTTCGAGCGCTTCGACGTGCTGGCGCTCCCCGCCGCCCAGGTCTTCCCGTTCGACGCCGGCCTCACCTGGCCGCGCAGCATCGACGGGCGGGCGATGGACACCTACCACCGCTGGATGGAGGTGGTGGTGCCCGGCACCCTGTCGGGCTGCCCGGTGATCAGCCTGCCGGTCGGCCTCAACCCCGCCGGCCTGCCGATGGGGATCCAGCTCATCGCCCCCAACCAGGCCGAGGCCGACCTCCTCGCCATCGCGGCGGCCTACGAGGCGGCGACCGGCTTCGACCGCACCCTGCCGCCGGCCCTGCGCGCCTGATCGCGGCGGCGTGAACAGGTTCGGCGGCCTGCCGCGCTTGCCGCCCCGCCGGGCGACGGCCATACATAGCGAGCAACAAGCTCGGCCACGCGAGAAGGCCGGCTGCCCGGAGGAGACCCTGATGAAGCCCTTCCTGATGGCGGCGCTCGCCGCCGGCGTGTCCTTCGCGGGAGCCGCCTTCGCACAAGTCGCCCTGGCGCAAGAGGCGGCGACCGCCGGCGACACCAAGGCCAAGGTCGACAACCTGGAGAAGCTCGGCAGCTTCAAGCAGACCGGCGTCGCCGAGCCGCCGCCGATCCCGCAGACCGGCCGGCGCGCCGACGCGATCAACCGCACGCTGCAGAAGATCAAGGTGCCGGACGGCTTCAAGATCGAGCTCTACGCCGTGGTGCCGGATGCCCGCGCCATGGCGGTCGGCCCCAATGCCGGCGTGGTCTTCGTCGGCACCCGCAAGTCCAAGGTCTACACGGTGACCGACCGCGACAAGGACCGGGTCGCCGACGAGGTGAAGGTCTACGCGCCGGGCGTCGACTTCAAGATCCCCAACGGCGTCTGCTTCTCCCGCGACGGCGTGCTGACCATCGTCGAGCAGAACCGGGTGCTGGCCTTCCCGGCGGCCGAGTTCTTCTACGAGGGGACGGACGGCCCGGCCGTCGTCGTGGTCAAGCAGGGCGAGCTGATCCCGCCGGCGGAGGAGAGCTACAACCACACCGCCCGGATCTGCCGCATCGGGCCGGACGGCAAGCTCTACGTCTCGCTCGGCCAGCCCTACAACGTGCCGCCGAAGGACAAGGCCGACCTCTACGCCAGGACCGGCATCGGCGGCATCATCCGCATGGACGCCGACGGCAAGAACCGCGAGGTCTACGCCACCGGCATCCGCAACTCGGTCGGCATGGACTTCGCTCCGGACAAGACGCTGTGGTTCACCGACAACCAGGTCGACGGCATGGGCGACGACCAGCCGCCGGGCGAGCTGAACCAGATCACCAAGCCGGGCCAGAACTTCGGCTTCCCGTGGTACGGCGGCGGCAATGTCCGCACGGTCGAGTACAAGGACGACAAGATCCCGGCGGACGTCGTGCCGCCGAAGGCGGAGCTCCCGCCCCATGCCGCCGACCTCGGCATGATCGTCTACAAGGGCAAGTCGTTCCCGGAGAAGTACCGCGGCGGCATCTTCACCGCCGAGCACGGCTCGTGGAACCGCACCACGCCGATCGGCGCCCGGGTGATGTTCGTGCCGGTCAACAAGGACGGCACCGCGGGCAAGCCCGAGCCCTTCGCCGAGGGCTGGCTGACCGAGGGCGGCGAGTATCTCGGCCGTCCGGTCGACGTCGCGACGCTGCCGGACGGCTCGCTGCTGGTCTCCGACGACACCGCGGGCGCGATCTACCGCATCTCCTACGAGAAGTAGGTCCTTTGCGGGGGCGGCCGTCCGGCTGCCCCTTCCCCGTTCCCAGGTGATGCTCATGACCCGCTCCCTCGCCCTCCCAGTCGCGCTGCTGCTCGCCGCCACGGCGCCCGCGCTCGCCGGGGACGCCAAGGCCGGCCGGGCCAAGGCGGTGGGCTGCCAGGCCTGCCACGGCCTCGACGGCCTCTCGAAGCTGCCCGACGCCCCCAACCTCGCCGGCCAGGTCGAGCCCTACCTCGTCAAGGCGCTGACCGAGTTCCGCAACGGCACCCGCAAGAACGAGGTGATGTCCGTGGCGGCGCAGGACCTGACGGACGCCGACATCGAGAACCTGGCGGCGTATTACAGCGGGATCCAGATCGATGTGATTCCGCCGGGCTGAGTTCCGGTCGGACATCGCATGGCTCGGCGGCGGCCTCGATCACGGCCCATCGCTTGAGGAGCGTCCGCCGGGAGTCCGCTGTGAGGAGCAGTCCCCTGCATCGCGGGCATCAGCGATCGGTACTGGCAAGGCGTTGAATGAGCCCGCGATTGGCGGCGACGATCTGCCAGGCGATCGACGTGTTGCGGTCATCGCTGGCATCGAGCCAGTGATCCAGGGCTCGCATGGCCGTCGGCACGCGCCATTCTCGCATGCCGAACGCGTATTTCTCGGCGAAATCCGGGTGGGACGTGTCGCGTTCGAGGACGGCCAGCATCGCGGTCTGGCATTCCGGCAGGGCGGCCTCGTAGTAGGTCCAGGCGCCTGACCGAATTCCTTGCGCAAACCACGCGACCCGCTCGACGATGCTGAACGCCGCGTCCGGGAAGCCGTAAGTCGGCGCGTGTGACTGGAAATACCGAGAACCGCAAAGCACGCCGGAAATCCAGACCAGATCCTGATAATCGCGCGTTTCGCACATCCGGTCGAGATAGTGCGTCGGGATGATCGCCGGCATGGTCCGCCTCGTCAGGGAGATACAAGGACCCTTCGTCGGGTCGACGGACTGGTCGACTCCCGCTCCCCGCAGGATCGAGGTGTGGCCCGCGTCATCCGCTCCGTGGTGCAGGTCCGAGCCTGCAGGCTCATCCCGGTCCTGACCTGTGCCACGTCCGGGCCGGGACGCGGATGGCCCCCCTCACTTGCGGGGCGCTACCGGGTGAGGCGCTCGGGCACGTCACCCCGAAAGCTCCGCTACGGTGTCCAGTCGAAGGAGCAGGCCGCCTCGACGTTGACCTTCGTGCCGTTCGCCTTGAGCAGTGCGGCGTCGATGCCGTTCAGCAGCGCGAACCGGTAGCGGCCCGCCTCCAGGAACAGCACCTCAGGCTTGCCGCTGCGGGGACGAAGACCGTCGAGGGTGTCGGAGCTGACGGTGAACCGGCGCCGGGTGCGCGCCTTCGACCAGGAAGTCGCGTGAGAGGGGACCATGATGTCCTCGGACTCGCTCGCGTCCGCATAGGGCGAGTAGATTTCCAGCAGCCCGCGCTCCGGCGTGACGACGGCCAGCACGCGGCGCCGTGCGGCCGGTTCCTCGGGGAGCGTCAGCGTCAGCGTGCGCGATGCGGCGTCGGCGCCGCTGATCGTCGGGGGCGAGCAGTCCATTTCGCCGAAGCCGCCCGAGGCCCCGAACGCGACCTTCTTCTCCCCTGCCACGGCTCGCGTCAGATCGGCAGTGTAGAGGGCGGCGAGACCCGACGATCGGACCGGCTCGGTCCGGACTTCGGCCGTCGATGGCGGTGCGGGCGCCGCATCGCGACGATCCAGCAGCCCGGCCCGCGGACTGCCGGTCTGAACGCATCCGACGATCAGCCCGAGCGCGACGGCGATGCCCGACCTGGACAGGTTGCGACGTTCAACGGTCCACGTTCCGGACATGAGGCAGCCACCCGATCGATCCCGTCCTCGTTCATCCAAGGCTCCCGCGTCGAACACGCGTCATGGAGGGCCACGCGCCCCCGTCCGGCTGTGTGAGGGCCACTCGGCGGAGCGATCCGAGCCTGCCCTGCCGCCGGTCACGCGCGGTCAAGCCGAGCGGGTCTGCTCCTGGGGCCCCACCCGCGCGATGACCGCCACCGGCCCGCCGCCATCCGGCCCCTGGTGCTCCGCCCCGCCCGACACGAACAGGTCGGTCCGCCCGATCGCGGCTGCCGCGACGCCGCCGACCAGCGCCCGGGCGTGGCGGGTGGCGTTGATGTCGCTGTCGTCGTTCATGATGTGGCGCTGCCCGCGGATCAGCCCGTCGCGGGTCGGCTCGGCCTTGGCCAGCAGGGCGACGACCCGTGCGGAGGCCTCCGGCGGGAGCTGGCCGCCCGTCGGCAGGCCGAGATCGGCGAGCGCGCCCTGGATCGCCGAGAAGTCGATGCCGTCGCGCATGACCCGGTGGGCGATGCGCAGGGGACCGCTCCACCCGGGCGCGTTGCCGAGCACGATGACCTCGTTGCGCATCAGCTCGATCCCCGCCGAGGCGCTGGCCCGGCCGGAGCAGAGGTCGGTGCGGGTGCCGATCGCCGCGTCGTCGAGGGCCGCGTCCGCGACCTCGCCGAGCGCCAGCCCGATCCCGAGGGCGGAGGCGCCGCGGGACAGGCCCATTGAGGCGTAAGTGTCGTGGGTGGCGACGCTCTCGCCGCGGGAGGCCGCCTCCTGGATGCGGGCGCTGGTGAGGAGCGGGCACTTCACCTGCACGAAGTGCACGTCGGCGGCGTCCGCGAGGCCGGCCGCCGCCATGGCGCGCCCGACCGCGGCCGCGGTCGCCCGCACCTGTGCCATGCGGCCGATCTCCTCCGGCAGGAAGTCGTCGGTGAAGGCGGTGCCGACGGCGAGCGCCCGGCCCTCGGCCATAGGCCCCTCGCGCCGGGCGACGATCAGGAGGTGGGGCGAGAGCCCGCCCTCGGTGCCGCCGGACATCACCAGGGCGACCCGGGCGCCGACGGACGCGGGCGGAAGCCCGAGGCGGGCGCCGAGCGCCGCCTCCAGCGCCATCACGGCGAGCGGCCGGGTGAAGTCGTTGACGCAGCCGTTGCCCTCGGTCTTGCCGAACACCGCGACGATCTCCTGCGCCGCGACGGCGCCGGACTCGATCAGGGCCTCGAGGCCGGAGACGTCGGCGGGGTGCCGGGTCGGCACGCGGAAGACGAGGCATTCGGGCATCGGGGACTCACGCGGCGCTCCGGATCGTTCGGCCGAGGGCGGTGGACGCCGGCCCGCGCCGCGGCGCCGGGCGGGTGCAACTTCGCGGCCAACTATGCCCCCGCCGCCACAAGCCTGGCCATATCCATGGTGCACCGCCCGGCCCGGGTAGCCGGGCCGGGGGCGGATGCGCTAGTCTGGTGTCCCGTGCCCGGGAGGTCTGCAACTCGATGCCGATACCGTTGAGCCGCAACCGGCCCGCCGTGTCCGCACGGGGTGCCGCGCCGTGCCGGACCCGGAGGTCGACCCTCGCGGCGTCCGCCCGGATCGCAGTGGCCGCCGGATGAGCTTCGTCGGCCCCATGCCCGGCGCGGCCCCGCGCAGGGTGTTGATCTACTCGCACGACACGTTCGGGCTCGGGCACCTGCGCCGGGCGCGGGCGATCGCCCACGCCCTGGTGGCGGAGGCGCCGGAGCGGCGGGGGCTGATCCTGTCCCGCTCGCCCGGGGGGCCCCGCCTCCCCCTCGCCCCCCGGGGGACCTGCCGCCGGCTGCCGGGCGTGACCAAGCTCGCCAGCGGCGAGTACCAGAGCCTCGGCCCCCGCCCCCCCCCCCCCCGGGGGGGCCATGATGGCGGATTCCCCCCGCTTCGCCGCGACGCCCCCGCACAACCCCCACGTCGCTTTCGACGGGGCGCTGACGGTGGGCTCCCGCCGCCACGTCTTCTTCGGGGCGAACGCCTTCGGCGCCCTGACCCGGCGCGCCCGGCACGGGGGGCTCGACCCCTACGAATG
>NZ_LABY01000279.1 GCF_001043975.1 Methylobacterium variabile | reverse complement strand
CGAGGACCGGGAGCGCGGCGCCGCGGACATTGGCGAGGCCGGCGAGCGCCGGAGGCGCCCCCGGGACCCGGGTGAGGGACGGGACCGGCGCGACGGCGCGCACCCGCGCGGCCGGCAGGGCGAAGCGCCTGTCGCCGGACGTCTCCGATCCGAGCGAGACGACGAGGACGCGCCCCGCCCGGGCGTCGGCCTTAAGCATCCGCGCCCAGCAATTCGTCGGCGAGCAGCGCGATCTCCTCGACCGCGGCCGCCAGGTCCTCGGCCCCGCGGGCCTGCTGGCGGGCGGCGGTGGCGGCCTCGCTCGCGGCCCTGTCGGCCTCCTCGGCGGCCGTGGCGATCTGGCGGCCCCCCGCCGCGATGCCGGCGGCCGCGGCGAGGATCGCCTCGGCGCCCCCGGCGATCTCCCGGTTGGCCTGCTCCAGCTCCGCCACGTCCGCCGCCACCGTGGCGAGGCCCGCCGTGAGGGAGCGGTTCTTCGCCACCTCCGCCTCCCCGGCGCCGACGGAGCGCTCGAGGGCGCGGCGCAGGGCGGCGGCCCCGTCGCGGATCGTCCGCACCGTGCCGCGGATCCGCTCGGCACCGGCGGCGGCGTCCCGGGCGAGCGTGCGGATGTCGCCCGAGACCAGGGCGAAGCCCTGCCCGGCCTCGCCGGCGCGGGTGGCCTCGACCGCGCCGGTCACCGCCAGCATGCCGACCTGCACCGCCACGAGCGCGATGCCCTCGACGATGGTCTCGATCCGCCGCGCGCCGTCCTCGATCGCGCCGAGGCGGTCGAGGGACTCGCGCATGCCCTGAAGGGCCTGCTCGACCCCGTCGGCGAGGCCGTCCACGGTGCCCCGGGCCTGTCGCAGCGAGGCCGCGATGGCGGCGACCTGCGCCAGCGCCCGGTCGGAGCCCGCACGGGTCCCGGCGGCGGCGCGCTCGATCTCCGCCATGGCGGCGGCGGATTGCCGGGCGGCGGCGCTCTGCAGGCCGAGGCCGCGGCTGATCTGGTCGATGGCGGTCAGGATCTCGGCGGCGGCCCCGGACAGCTCCTGGATCGTCGCCGAGAGCGCATCCGCGGCGGTCCCGATCTCCTCGGCGCTCGCGTGCCCGGCGGCGCGGTCGCGCAGGGTCTCGGCGAGGCCCGCCAGCGCCTCGGCGGTGGCCTGGCCCTCGTCGAGGGCGTCCGTCTGCTGCGCCACCGCCCGCTGCGCCTCCTCGGCGGCGGCGGCCTGCTCCTCGGCGGCGGCGGCGATCTGCTCGGCGCCGGCCTGCGCCTCGCGGGTGGTCTCCACCGCCCGCAAGGCCGCAGCGAGGATGGCCTGCGCGCCCTCGGCGAGCGCGCCGAGATCGACCCGCGCCTGTTCCAGCTGGCGCGCGACGCGGCCACCGGCCTCCGCCTCGGCCGCCGCCCGGGCCGCGGCGGCGCGGATCGCCTCGCCGAGAGCCCGGATCTCGGCCCGGATCGCCTCCGCCCGCTCCCGCACCTCCCCGGCGCTCGCCTCGGCGGCCTCGGCGAGGGCCTTCACCTCGTCGGCCACCACCGCGAAGCCGCGGCCGTGCTCCCCGGCCCGGGCCGCCTCGAGGGCGGCGTTGAGGGCGAGGAGCCCGGTCTGGTCGGCGATGATCTCGACCGTGCCGGTGATCTCGCCGATGCTCGCCGCGTCCCGGTCGAGGTCGTCGACGATCGCCACCGTCGCGGTCTGGCGCCCGGCCTCGGCCTCGATCGCCGCGAGCGACTGGGTGGCCTGGACGCTGGCCTCGGCGAGGAGCGACTGGAAGGCGGCGGTGCGCTGGCGCGACAGGTCGGCCCGCTCCCGCGCCTCCCCGAGCCGCCCGACGATCGCCGCCACGGCGGCCAGGGATTCCTGCGCCGCGCCCGCGGCCTCCTCGGCCCCGCCGGCTATCTGCTCCATCGCCCGGCGCAGCTCCTCGGCCGCCGCCGAGGCCTCGGTGACGCCGGCGGCCAGTTCCTCCGTGGCGGCGCCCAGGCGCTCGGTCGCCTTCTGCTGGCGCGCCCGCGCCGTCCCGCGGGCCTGGCCGCGCCGGGGGGCGGGGGTGAGGGTGGTGGTGGGGTCCTGAGGCGCCGCGGCAGCGGGCGCCTTCTGCGCACCGTCCCGAGCCGCGAGTTTCGCCTTCTTCACCAACGCCATCGGAGCCCGAGCCTGCCCGCAACCGCGCTGGTTTGCCGGAGGCGGGCCGCCGGAGCAAGCGCGCCGAAGGCGCCATCCACCCCGTCGCCCGACGGGCTCGTCCCGATCGCGGGGCCGTCGGGCCGATGGCCCGATCCGCCGCGAGCCCGCCCCGTGCTCACGCGCCGCCACCGGTGCGGCGGACACCGCCCGGTCCGTCACCCCGGCCAGCCGAGGTCCCGGCTGATCGCACGGGCGACCTCCCGCACCGTGCCGGTCAGGTCCTCCATCCGGACCTCGTCCATGTACTGCACCGTGCTCGAGACGCTGAACGCCGCGACGATCGCCCCGCCCGCGTCGCGGATCGGGGCGGCGACGCAGCGCACCTCCGGCTCGTTCTCCTCCCGGTCGTAGGTGATGCCCTGGCGCGCGTAGGTCCGCATCCGCTCGAGCCAGGTCGCAAGGTCCGGGCTGTGGGCGCCCCGCGCCGGGCCGAGGCGGTGGAAGCCGCGCCAGCGCGCCTCGTCGAGGTCGAGGATCAGCGCCTTGCCGAGGCCCGTCGACCAGACCGGCTGGCGCTCGCCCACCCGCGAGCTGATCTCGATGCGCCGGCGCCCCGGCAGCTTGTCGAGGTAGAGCGCCCAGTCCTCCTCCAGCACGCCGAGGTGGATGGTGTCGCCGCAGGCCGCCGAGAGGCGCTCGAGGTGGGGCCGCGCCACCCGGGTCACGGGCGACGCCTGCTGGGCGCGGAAGCCGAGCTCCAGGAGCTTGGGGCCGAGCGCGTAGCCCTCCCGCGGCGCAAAGGTGAGGTAGCGCTGCTCGACGAGCGCCGCGGCGAGGCGGTGGGTGGTGCTGCGCGTGGTGCCGAGGACGGCCGACAGCCCGGCGAGGTCCCGCGCGCCGCCCGCCACCGCCTCCAGGATGGCGAGGCCGCGCAGCAGCGTCTGGCTGCCCGGCGCCGCGCCATCCCCGCCCGGCTGCCCGGTTGACGGCTTCGCTGGCATCTGCTTATCGTCCCACATAGAAAAACAAGATCCCAACATATGGGATTGATCGGCGTGGCGCCAGGGCCGTGCCGGAGGAAACCGACGAACGCCGCGACCTCCGACCCGCCCAGCCCGCACCCGTGATCCGGCGCGCTGCGGCGCGCGAACGAGGAGGTTCGACCCGATGAAGCTGTTGCGCTACGGCCCTGCGGGCCAGGAGAAGCCCGGTCTGCTCGATGCCGAGGGCCGCATCCGCGACCTCTCGGGCCACCTGCCGGATCTCGGCCCCGCCGCCCTCGCCCCGGAGGCGCTCGCCCGCCTGGCGGCGATCGATCCGGCGAGCCTGCCGGTCGTCTCCGGCGAGCCGCGCCTCGGCACGCCGGTGGCGAATGTGGCGAAGTTCATCGCCATCGGGCTGAACTACGCCGACCACGCCGCCGAATCGAACCTGCCGGTGCCGAAGGAGCCGATCGTCTTCACCAAGGCGACCAGCTCGCTCGCCGGCCCGAACGACCCGGTGATGCTGCCGAAGGATTCGGTGAAGAGCGACTGGGAGGTCGAGCTCGGCATCGTGATCGGGACGCGCGCCGCCTACGTCGAGGAGGCCGAGGCGCTCGACTATGTTGCCGGCTACTGCCTCGTCAACGACGTCTCGGAGCGCGAGTACCAGATCGAGCGCGGCGGCACCTGGGACAAGGGCAAGGGCTGCGACACCTTCGGGCCGGTCGGCCCCTGGCTCGTCACCGCCGACGAGGTCGGGGACCCGCAGAACCTCGACATGTGGCTCGACCTGAACGGCCGGCGCATGCAGACCGGCAACACGCGGACGATGATCTTCACCTGCGCGCAGATCGTCTCCTACGTCAGCCGCTTCATGACCCTGATGCCCGGCGACATCATCACCACCGGCACGCCCCCCGGCGTCGGCATGGGCATCAAGCCCGAGCCGGTCTTCCTGAAGGCCGGGGACGTGATGACCCTCGGCATCGAGAAGCTCGGCGAGCAGCGCCAGGACGTGATCGCCTGGCGGCGCCGGGAGGCGTGAGGCGATGACCTTCCCGAACCGCTTCGAGGGCCGCACCGCCCTCGTCACCGGCGGCGCCTCCGGCATCGGGCTCGCGGTCGCCGCGCGCCTGCGCCGGGAGGGCGCGACGGTCGCCCTCTGGGACCTGAACGCGGAGGCGCTGGAGAAGGCCAAGGCCGAATCCGGCGCCGCCGACACGCGGGCGCTCGACATCGCGGACGCCTCCGCGGTCGAGGCCGCCATGCGCGCGACCGTGGCGGCCCTGGGGGGCCGGCTCGACGTGCTGGTCTGCAGCGCCGGCATCACCGGGCCGAACACGACCCTGCGCGACTATCCGGTCGACGCCTGGCAGCGGGTGATCGACGTCAACCTGAACGGCCTGTTCTACTGCAACCGCGCCGCGGTGCCGGCGATGGAGGCGGGCGGCTACGGCCGCATCGTCAACGTCGCCTCGATCGCCGGCAAGGAGGGCAACCCCAACGCGTCCGCCTACTCGGCCTCCAAGGCCGGGGTGATCGGGCTGACCAAGTCCCTCGGCAAGGAGCTGGCCAAGAGCGAGATCCGGGTGAACTGCGTCACGCCGGCGGCGGTGCGCACCGCGATCTTCGACCAGATGACGCAACAGCACATCGACTTCATGCTGTCGAAGATCCCGATCGGCCGGTTCGGCGCCATCGACGAGGTGTCGTCCCTGATCTGCTTCCTGGCGAGCGAGGAGGCCTCGTTCTCGACGGGTGCCGTGTTCGACGTGTCGGGAGGTAGGGCGACGTATTGAACGGCCTGGGCCGCTTACCCGCTTCTCGATAGGACGCGGGTCCCCCTCTCCCCGTGGGCGGGGAGAGGGCCGTGTCACCGTCCAGGGGACACGGCAAGCGGAGGCGCAGCCGACGCGAGGGTGAGGGGGTGGTGCCGGAGGAGCCTCTTCCGGAGATGCCCCCTCACCCTCGCCCTGCGGGCTTCCTGAGCCCCTTCGGAGCTCAGGCCTCTCCCCGCCCGCGGGGAGAGGAGAAAAAACCCGCGCCTCAATCTTTCCCCGAACAGCCCTGCCACCCACAGGGAGAGGATGCGTACCGTTCGTTGTGCGTCCGCGAGCCTCCCAACGGGGCAATCAATTCACCAATCGAGAAAACCCGCATCGCCCCCCGGCCCGCCTCCCGCGCGCCTGCGGGCGATCCATCGGGAGGACACCATGACCACCGCCACCATGGCCGCCGTCGCGGGCGCCGCCGCAGCGACCGGCGGGGACGATCCCTTGCGCCGGCGCGTGCTCGCCAAGCTGCGGCCGCGCATCGTGCTCTACTGCTTCGTCCTGTTCATCATCAATTACCTCGACCGGGTGAACGTCGGCTTCGCGGCGCTTCACATGAACAAGGACCTGGGGCTCTCGGCCACTGCCTACGGGCTCGGGGCCGGCATCTTCTTCCTCGGCTACATCGCCTTCGAGGTGCCGAGCAACATGATCATGCACCGGGTCGGGCCCCGGCGCTGGATCGCCCGGATCATGGTGAGCTGGGGCCTCGTCTCCGGTGGCATGGCCTTCGTGCAGGGCGAGTGGAGCTTCTACGCCATGCGCTTCCTGCTCGGGCTGGCCGAGGCCGGCTTCGTGCCGGGCATCCTGCTCTACCTCACCTACTGGTACCCGGCCCGCGACCGCGCCAAGGCGACCGCCGGCTTCATGACCGCGACGGTGCTCTCGAGCGTCATCGGCGCGCCGCTCTCGGGCTGGATCCTCGCCAGCAACCCGACCTGGTTCGGCCTCGCCGCCTGGCAGTGGCTGTTCATCCTCGAGGCCGCCCCCGCGGTGGTGCTCGGCGTCGTGACCTACTTCTACCTCGTCGACCGGCCGCAGGACGGGCGCTGGCTCGATCCCGAGGAGCGCGCCTGGCTGATCCGCACCCTCGAGGAGGAGAACCGCCAGGTCGAGAGCGTCGGCTCGCACGAGTTACGGGCGATCTTCCGCGACACCCGCGTCTGGCTCCTCACCCTCGTCTACATGTTCAACGCGGTCGCGGTGTACGGCGTGGTCCTGTGGCTGCCGCAGATCGTGCGCAGCATCGGCGGCCTGTCCGACCTGCAGACCGGCTTCGTGACCGCGATCCCGTTCGTCTTCGCGGCGATCGGCCTCGTCGTGGTGGCGCGCTCCTCCGACCGCACCGGCGAGCGCAAGCTGCACACCGCCCTCTCGGCCCTGATCGGCGGCCTCTTCCTCGCCGCGAGCGCGGTGGCGCCGACGCCGCTCCTGAGCCTGCTCCTCCTGTGCGCCGCCGCCTTCGGGGTGTGGGCGGTCCTCGGGGTGTTCTGGGCCCTGCCGACCCAGTTCCTCACCGGGGCCGCCGCCGCCGGGGGCCTGGCGATGATCAACGGCCTCGCCCAGATCGCCGGCTTCGGCGGGCCCTACCTGGTGGGGTGGATCCGCGACGCGACCCAGAGCTTCACCCCGGCCCTCCTGGCGCTCGCGGCCGGGCCGGTGATCGCCGCCTTCCTGTGCCTCGCCGTCCGGGTGCGGCGCGACCCCACGGCGTGAGGCGACCGCGCGGGCGGCACCGCCCGCGCGGTCGCCCGTCAGCCGCGCGCCCCATCGCCGTCATCGTCCCGTCGCGCCCTGCCGCCGCCTGCGGCGGCAGGGCAGCCAGCGCAGACTCATCCGGGCATGCCCAGCGCCGTTGAAAGAGCCCGTTCGCCGGTGCTGCGGGCTTACCGGAACGGCTCCCGAGACGACATGCTGCCCGGTGAGCGGAGGCAGCCACGCCCCGACCGATTGCCGGCCCAGCCGTCCGGGCAGCGCCGCCAACGGTCGCCCCTCTCCCCCGGAGCCCGCGCGGCCGGGGTTTCTGACGTCCAAACTCAATCAGCCTGACCCTGCCTGCCTCGGCTTAGGACCCAATCCAGCCATTCGAAAGGTCCGGTTCGCGGCGGGCAGCGAACGCGCAGGTTGCTTTGCAATTGACACAGGCTAATGTGAGCCGGGTCCTCGGCTGCTAACGCGCGTTCCGAGGATGCCGTGCCCGCGTCGCTGATCGAGCTGTAACGCGGGCTATGCGTTAAGCTCATCCGAGCCGCGCCACGCAGCAGGAGTTCAGTGCCAAATCTCGATCGAGCCGAGGCGGCCCTTAGCGTTGACAGCCGATACAGGCTGCTCGTCGAGGCGATCACGGATTACGCGATCTACATGCTGGATTGCGACGGGTACGTGACCAGCTGGAACCCGGGCGCCAGACGCTTCAAGGGATACGAGGCTGATGAGATCATCGGCCGTCACTTCTCAACCTTCTACACCGATGCCGAGCGAGCAGAGGGCGTGCCAGCGCGAGCCCTGGAGGAGGCCGCTCGGACGGGACGCTTCGAACGCGAGGGCTGGCGCGTGCGCAAGGACGGCGCGCAATTCTGGGCCCACGTGATCATCGATCCGATCCGTTCACCCGACGGCGACCTCGTCGGCTTCGCGAAGATCACGCGCGACCTGAGCGAGCGAAGGGCCGCCGAGGCCAAGCTGAGGGAGAGCGAACATCAGTTCCGGCTACTCGTGCAAGGTGTCACCGACTACGCGATCTACATGTTGAATGCGCGAGGCGAGGTCGCGAGCTGGAATGCAGGCGCTCAGCGGATCAAGGGCTACGCACCGGACGAGATCATCGGTCGTCACTTCTCCGATTTCTACACACAGGCGGATCGCGACGCGGGCCTCCCGGTGCAAGGCTTGGCGACTGCGGCGAGCGCGGGGCGATGGGAGCATGAGGGACAGCGGGTCCGCAAAGACGGGACGACCTTCTGGGCGCACGTCGTCATCGATGCTATCCGAGACGACGCGGGGCAGCTGATCGGTTTTGCGAAGGTCACCCGCGACATCTCGGAGCGGCGCCAAGCCGAAGAGGCGCTTCGCGACGCGCAGGCGGCCATGCTCCGGTCTCAGAAGCTCGAAGCCATCGGGCAGCTCACAGGCGGGGTCGCCCACGACTTCAACAATTTGCTTCAGGTGATCAGCGGCAATCTGCAGCTGCTGAGTAAAGACATCGCCGGCAATCCTCGCGCTGAGATGCGGGTTCAAAGTGCCATGGCCGGGGTCGCGCGCGGCGCGAAGCTCGCCTCGCAGCTCCTCGCCTTCGCCAGGCGTCAGCCCCTTGAGCCTAGGGTCGTCAACATCGGCCGGCTCATACAGGGGATGGATGACATGCTTCGCCGCACATTGGGCGAAGAGGTCGAGATCAAGACCGTGGTCGCGGGTGGGCTCTGGAACAGCCTCGTCGATCCCGACCAGATCGAGAACGCCATCCTGAACTTGGCGATCAACGCGCGTGACGCGATGAACGGCCACGGCCAACTGACCATCGAGGCCGGCAACGCTTCACTGGATGACGCGTACGCACGGACGCACGACGACGTCGTGGCAGGTCAGTACGTGCTGGTCGCGGTCACGGACACGGGCGAGGGCATCCCGCGCGAAGCGCTGGAGCGGGTCTTCGAGCCGTTCTTCACGACGAAGCCCGAGGGCAAAGGCACTGGCTTGGGGCTCGCCATGGTCTACGGCCTGATGAAGCAGTCTGGCGGACACGTTAAGATCTACAGCGAGGTGGGTTCGGGCACGACCGTCAAGCTTTATCTGCCGCGTGCGATGGAGAGCGAGGACGCCCTGGTCGCGGTGCCGCAAGGCCAAGTGCGCGGCGGGGACGAAACCGTGCTGGTGGTCGAAGATGACGACGAGGTCCGCGACGTCGCAGTGTCGATGCTCGCGGAGCTCGGCTACCGCGTGCTCAAGGCGCGAGATGCCGCGAGCGCGCTCGCGATCGTAGAGAGCGGCCTTCCCATAGACCTGATCTTCACCGACGTGATGATGCCGGGCGCCGTGCGCAGCCCTGAACTCGCGCGCAAGGCCAAAGAACGGCTGCCTCAGGTCGCCGTGCTCTTCACCTCCGGGTACACCCGGAACGCCATCGTGCATGGCGGGCGGCTCGATCCGGGTGTCGAACTTCTCTCAAAGCCCTACTCACGCGAGGCGCTCGCACGGAAGGTCAGGCACGTGTTGGCCAATCAGGCACAGCGCCAGGTCGCCCCTCAAGGCGTCAGAAGGCCTTCCAGCCAAGATGCGTTGAAGGGCGCAGCTGTGTTGCTGGTCGAGGACGACGACCTCATCCGGAGCACGACCTCGGAGATGCTGACGGATGCAGGGTGTCAGCTTTGGGAGGTGAGGAGCGGGGAAGAGGCTCTCAAGCTGCTGGAGCTTGAGAGGGTGGACGTCCTCCTGACTGACGTTGGGCTGCCCGGCATCTCGGGTTTGGACCTGGCAAGAACCGCGCGGGAGCGCTGGCCGGACATAAGCGTGGTACTTGCGTCGGGCGATAACGCGGTGTCGTCCGAAGCCGCCTTTCTGCGAGCCTCGCTCGTCGTGAAGCCCTACACGCCTGACACATTGAGGCAGACGCTCGCCAAAGCGCTCCACGCCCACGAGGCCTCACGTCAGCAACGCTAGGGTCGAAACCCAACCAGCTTGACCGTGCGAGAGGTTGCTTCCAACCGAGGCCGTCTATGAGATAGAGTTTTCGGCTGGGTTGCGTGGTTTCCAGACCCTCAGCCTTGGATTGCCTTGCGGGTACGACTTGCCGTTTGTGCTACGCGTCTCGCTGCTCGGTTTAGCCGGGTACTAGGAGAACGAGAAGGCATGCTGGACTACGAACTCACGCATTGGATCGCGTTCCTGACAACAGCTCTTGTCCTGAACCTGTCTCCCGGTCCTGACATCGCTTTCATTCTCGGGCACACCGTTCGCTCGGGTAGACGCCATGGCATCGCAGCCATGTTTGGAATTTGGACCGGTGCCTTCTGTCATGTGGCCTTCGCTGTAGCCGGCTTGACAGCGATCCTTGCCGCCTCAGCGGTCGCCTTCTCGATCGTGAAATGGGTCGGGGTTGTCTACCTCGTGTGGCTGGGCATCCAAGCGCTCCGCGCAAAGGGAAGCGCCTTCGAGGTTCAGGAAACACTACCGACGTACAGTCTGCGCGGCGTGTTCCTGCAAGGTGTGCTAGTGGACATCCTGAACCCGAAAGTCGCGATTTTCTTCCTGGCGTTCCTGCCTCAATTCGTCGTTCCGGGCGCGGGGCCAATCTGGCTTCAGCTTCTCGTCCACGGATGCCTGATCATCGCGGTGGCGGCGGTTATCGAACCTCCCGTGATTTTCCTGGGTGATCGCATCACGAGCAAATTGAGGGCTAGTCGTCGACTTGCCGTCTGGCTCGACCGCACGCTGGGCATCCTCTTCATTGGATTGGCAGCGCGTCTCGCGGCCGCACAACGATAGGGAAGCAAACTCCGAAGAGAGGTTGGCCTGAGGGAATGTCCGCTTTCCGGGCCTGTGTACGGGCCACGAAGAGCAGCCATGGATCGGAGGCGGAACGTCCGCCTACGGACCCGGCGTCAAATTCTGATCCCCACCGTCAGCGGCCATTCACACGGTCAAGCTGATTGGGTTTTGACCCTGGTTCGCATGAGCATAGACGATGCAACGTCTGAGAGACTGGGCCGGCAATCGTCAGTCGCCGGAACAGGTGGACGATGCATCAGACGGCCGGAATGAGCCGAACGGCCAAGACTGAAGCGAGTGGGCAAGACTGAAGCGAGTGGGAACGTCCGCTCGTGAGCGTTGAGCCAATCGCCGCAAACCACCCTCAGCAGCCCTTCGCACGGTCAAGCTGATCGAGCCTGGACCGTGAGGGCAGATCCCGCCGCATCAGCGCGTACGCCTTCCCCCGATAGGCAAAGCTCTCCACCGTTCGCCACCCGATCCGGGCGTAGAGCGCCTCGGCGCTGCGGGTGTAGAGCCACATTGTCGGGATCCCCAGGGAGGCGGCCTGCGCCTCGACCGCCGCGACGAGCCGCGCGGCGTGGCCCCGGCCCCGGGCGTGCGGGGCCACGAAGACGCCGGCGAGCCACGGGGTCAGGTCGGGCCGCGGATCGAGGTCATGGGCGGCCAGGCTCGCCATGCCGACGGGCTCGCCATCCGCCAGGAGGACGCAGGTGCGGGGCATCGGGCCGGGGCCGGCGGCCTCCGCGGCGGCGACCTCGGCGAAGGTGCGGCCCTGCCCTTGCGCGAAGGCCTCCCAGCGCCAGCGCGCGGTCACGGGGGCGAGGTCGGGCCGTTCGGACGTGGTGACGATCGCGTGGGGCATGGCGGGCCGGCTCCCGGGAACGCCCGGTCCATGGCCCGGCGCCGCTCCGCGCTCAAGTCCCGGGCGCCCTCAGTGCCAGCCCTGGCCGAAGCGCCCCGTCGAGTGCATCAGGGTATGCCCGCATTCGAGGCAGAGGTAGCGGGTCTCGACGCCGCCACCGAACGCCTCGACCACCGGCGTCGAGGCCACCACCATCAGGCGGGCATGCGGCCGTTCCTGCCAGTGCGCCCGCATCTGCCCGCAGCAGGCCCGGCAGGCCGCGTCGTCGGCGCTCATCGGCGGCGGCCCGAGGCGGGCCTGGGAACTCTGCTGGGCCATGCGGCGGTCTCGTGCGGTGGGCCGCATCCGAAACGATCCCGGGAGGGTTCGCCCGCGGCCCCGCGGGATCAGCAAGACCGGGACCAGGGAGAGTCATGACGTCGAGCGGGCGGGACGCCGTCCGTTCAGGTCGAGACGCGACGAGGCGCCGCCGCCGGCCGCGTTACGGCCAAGCATGGCCGGCCCGTCCACGCGAACCGGACGATATCACTGTTTCGCGGGATTGCGGCAAGACTGTGCGGGGACCCGCCGGACGAGGCCGGGATGCGGGGAGCCATGGCCCGGAACCGTGACCGCGGGCGCCGGTTGTCTCGCCGCCGGAGGGGCGGGCCCTTCGTCGGGAGGTGCGCGGTTGAGGCGTCGCCGGATCGCCGTCTGGCTCGGAGGGGCGCTCGCCCTCGCGGTCGCGGGGTTCGGGCTCGCGGCCTGGCGTCCCGCCCTGGCGCCGGGCGGCCCGGGGCCGGGCGAGACCGCGCCGGAGCAGGTGCGCCGCGGCGCGGTCCTGGCCTCCCTCGGCTACTGCGCCTCCTGCCACACCGCCGAGGGCGGCCAGCCCTACGCGGGTGGCCGCGGCATCGGGACGCCGTTCGGCACGATCCACGCCACCAACATCACGCCGGACCCGGAGACCGGCCTCGGCCGCTACTCGCTCCCCGCCTTCACCCGGGCGATGCGCGCGGGCGTCGACCGGGAGGGGCGCCACCTCTACCCGGCCTTCCCCTACACCCACTATGCCGGCCTGACCGATTCCGACGTCGCCGCCCTCTACGCCTTCGTGATGACCCGCGCGCCGGTGCGGGCCGAGGCGCCGGCCAACGCCCTGCCCTTCCCGCTCTCCTGGCGGCCCCTCGTCGCCGGCTGGAAGCTGCTCTTCTTCCGCGCGCCGGCCATCCCGGCCGATCCGCGCCGGGACGCGGACTGGCACCGCGGCGCCTACCTCGCCGAGGCGCTGAGCCATTGCGGCGCCTGCCACACGCCCCGCAACCTTCTCGGGGCGGAGGTGGCGGGCCGGGCCTATGCGGGGGGCGAGGCCGACGGGTGGTGGGCTCCGCCCCTGGCCCGCTCGTCCCCGGCGCCCCTGCCCTGGAGCGAGGACGCCCTCGCCCGCTACCTCGCCGAGTGGGACCCGCAACGTGGCGGGGCCGCCGGCCCGATGCGCCCGGTGGTCGACGCCCACCGGACGGTGCCGGCGGGCGAGATCCGGGCGCTGGCCGCCTACGTGGCGACGCTCTACGGGCCCGGGCCCGCCGGCAGCCGCACCGGCCCGGTCGACCGGGAGCCGCCGGGCGACGACCCGGCGCTGGCCCGGGGGGCGGCGACCTACGCGGGCGCCTGCGCGGTCTGCCACGAGAGCGGCGGGGGTGCCGCCGGCGGCGTGCCCTACACCACGCCGTCGCTGGGCCACCGCACGACCCTGAGGGCGCCCGATCCGCGCAACCTGATCCTGGTCCTGCGCGACGGGATCGCGCCGCGGGAGCACGCGCCGGGGCCGATCATGCCGGCCTTCGGGACGACGCTCACGCCCGCCCAGATGACCGACCTCGCCGCCTATCTGCGGGCCCGCTTCAGCCCCGACGGGCCCTGGCCGGACCTCGCCGGGACGGTGCGCGGATTGATGCGGGAGGCTCCCGCTCCCGGTGCCCGGGCCGAGGCACGCCCGTGACGAGGAGACGCCGATGCCGACCCTAACGGTGAACGGCCGCAGCCACGCGGTCGCGGCCGAGCCCGAGACGCCGCTCCTCTACGTGCTGCGCGACGAGCTCGGGCTCAACGGCGCCAAGTTCGGCTGCGGGCTCGGCCAGTGCGGCGCCTGCACGGTGGAGGTCGACGGCCGCCCGGTCCTGTCCTGCCTCGCCCCGGTCGGGGTGCTCGAGGGCCGCGCCGTCACCACGGTCGAGGGCCTGGGCACCCCGGAGAAGCCGGGGCCGCTCCAGGCCGCCTTCATCGCCGAGAACGCGGCCCAGTGCGGCTACTGCATCGCCGGCATGGTGATGCGGGCCCACGCCCTGCTGCGGGTAAACCCGCACCCGAGCGAGGCCGAGATCCGGGCGGCCTTGCGGCTCAACCTGTGCCGCTGCGGCACCCATAGGCGGATCCTCGCCGCCGTGCGCCGCGCCGCCGGCGCGCCGGAGCCGGCCACCACGGGAGCGGTGCCGTGACGGCGCTCACCCGCCGCACCCTGCTCGTCGGCGGCGCGCTCCTCGTCGGGATCGGCCTGCCGCGGCCGGCCCGGGCGGCCCTTCCCGGCAGCCTCGCCGGCGCGCCGCGGATCGACGCCTGGATCCGCGTCGGCGAGGACGGGGCCGTCACGGTGCTCACCGGCAAGGCCGAGCTGGGCCAGGGGATCAAGACGGCGCTGATCCAGGTCGCGGCCGAGGAGCTCGGCCTCGACCCGGCCGCCTTGCGCCTCGTCACCGCCGACACCGAGCTGACCCCGAACGAGGGCTACACCGCCGGCAGCCACTCGATGCAGGATTCCGCCACCGCGGTCCGGCACGCCGCCGCGGCGGCCCGCGCCCTCCTCGCTGAGGCCGCCGGGCGCCGGCTCGGGGTGGCGCCGGACGCGCTCCGGGTGGCCGACGGCGCCGTGACCGCACCGGACGGCCGCCGGCTCCGCCTCGGCGAGCTCGCCGCCGAGGTCGCCCCCGACGCGGCGGTGCCGGCGCAGGTCGCGCTGCGGGATCCCGCCGCCTACGCGGTGGTCGGGCGGTCGCTGCCCCGGGTCGACATCCCGGCCAAGGTCGCGGGCGGCGCGGCCTACGTCCAGGACATCCGCGCCCCCGGCATGGTGCATGCCCGGATCGTGCGCCCGCCCCGTCCGGGGGCGCGCCTCGTCGCCCTCGAGGCCGAGGCGATCGCGGGCCGTCCGGGCGTGATCCGGGTGCACCGGGACGGCGACTTCCTGGCCGTGCTGGCCGAGCGGGAATACACCGCCGTCACGGCGATGCGGGCGCTCGCCCGCGCGGCTTTCTGGCAGGGCGGCACGGCCGTGCCGGAGCCCGACGCCCTGTTCGCCGACCTCGCCGGCCGGAGGGCCGAGCGCAGCGTGATCCACGAGGCCGGTGCCGGCACGCCGGTGCCGCCGGGGCGTGTGGTCCGGGCGCAGTACCGGCGGCGCTACCAGATGCACGGCTCGATCGGCCCCTCCTGCGCCGTGGCGGAGTTCGACGGCGCGCGCCTGACCGTGTGGTCGCACGCGCAAGGGATGTTCCCCCTGCGCAAGGCGCTGGCCGAGATGCTGTCGCTGCCCGAGGACCAGGTCCGCTGCATCCACGTCGAGGGCTCGGGCTGCTACGGCCACGATGGG
>NZ_LABY01000278.1 GCF_001043975.1 Methylobacterium variabile | reverse complement strand
GTTTTTCTTCGTCTAGGCAGTCCCGCCCCCTGAGCCCGCTGCCCTACGGTTTTCCGGCAACAGCCGGCGAGCAAGTGCGCGCGGGCCCAGTCGCCGCGCTGGAAACCGGGCGCGGGACTGCCTAGACGAAGAAAAACACCTCGGACACTCCATGCTGCACGGGAAGAGAATCGCCGTCGTCCTGCCGGCCTACAATGCCGCCGCCACCCTGCGGCGCACCTACGCCGAGATCCCCCTCGACATCGTCGACGACGTCATCCTGGTCGACGATGCCAGCCGCGACGAGACTGTGGCGGTCGCGGCCGAGCTCGGCATCGCGACGGTCCGGCACGCCCGCAACTGCGGTTACGGCGGCAACCAGAAGACCTGCTACCGCACGGCGCTCGCCCGCGGCGCCGACATCGTGGTGATGCTGCACCCGGACTACCAGTACGCGCCGCGCCTCGTCACCGCGATGGCCTCGATGATCGTCTCGGGCGAGTACGACGCGGTGCTGGCCTCGCGCATCCTCGGCAAAGGGGCGCTGGTGGGCGGCATGCCGCTCTACAAGTACGTCGCCAACCGCGGCCTCACCTTCGTGCAGAACCTGCTGATGGGCCAGAAGCTGTCGGAGTACCACAGCGGCTACCGGGCCTGGAGCCGGACGGTGCTGGAGGGCCTCGCCCTCGACCGCTGCTCGGACGACTTCGTGTTCGACAACCAGATGCTGGCCCAGGCGATGGACGCGGGCTACCGCATCGGCGAGATCTCCTGCCCGACCCGCTACTTCCCCGAGGCCTCCTCGATCAACTTCCGCCGCAGCGTCGTGTACGGCCTGGGCGTGCTCAAGACCTCCCTGGTCTACCGGCTGCACCGCTGGGGCCTGCGGGCCGACCCGCTGTTCGGCGCCGCCCCCTCCGACGCCGTGCGGGTGCAGCCGTGATGCGCCGCGCCCTGATCGTCCTCGCCCTCGCCGCCCTCGCGGGGCTGCCCTTCGGCCTCGGCCTCGTGGCGCCCGGCACGCCGGGGGACGTGGTCGCGTGGCTCGGCGCCCTGTGCGAGCGCCAGGGCGCCGCCGGCCCGGTGGTGCTGGTCGCCGCCCAGACCCTGATCGCGGCGAGCGGCGTGCTGCCGGCCTCGCTCCTCGGCATCGCCGCCGGCACGCTGCTCGGCACCGGCCCGGGCTTCGCCGCGGCCGCCGCCGGCACGATGGCGGGCGCCCTCCTGAGCTTCTGGATCGGCCGCGCGCTGCTGCGCGGGCGCGGGTCCGGCTTCCTCGCCCGCAGCCGTTGGGCCGCCACCCTCGACCGCTCGGTGGCGGCGGAGGGCTGGCGCCTCGTCTGCCTGATGCGGCTCTCGCCGGTGATGCCCTTCGCGCCGACGAGCTACGCGCTGAGCCTCAGCAGCGTGCGCCTCGCCGACTACCTCATCGGCACCCTGGCGGCCCTGCCGGCGCTCCTCGCCTACGTGCTGCTCGGGGCGCTGGGACGCACCGCGCTCGCCGGCGAGGCCGAGTGGCTGCGCGGGGGCGTCCTCGTCCTGGGGCTCGGCGCCACGGTGCTGCTGCTGCGCAAGCTGCGGAGCCTCGCCGGCACGGTCGCGGCCGCGGGCGCGCTGGCGGGAGAGGCACCCCTCTCCATCGAGGGCGAGCAGCGGTGACCGGCCGCCTCGGCTGGGCCGGGCCGCGGCCCTGGCTCGTCGCCTTCGCCCTCCTCGGCCTGCCGCTCTGCCTCGCCCTCGCGCTCATCGTGCCGTTCGGCGAGGTGGCGGACGAATCCGCCCACATGCTGCGGGCGGTGGCCCTCCTCGACGGCCAGGTCGTCGGCCACCGGGAGACCGTGACCTATTCCGACGGCGTCGCCCGGCCGGCGGCCGGCGTCACCCTCGACCCCGCCTGGGAGGTCCTGAGCCGCGGCCGCCCGCCGGCGCCGCATGCCAACCCCGTGCCGGAGCCGATGCCGGCGCCCGGCGCCCCGGCCTTCCTGCCGCTCTACACCATCGGCACCTACTTCCCGGGCTTCTACGTCCCGGCCGCCCTCGGCATCGGCGCCGGGCAGGTCCTGGGGCTCGACCACGCCGGGGCGGCGGTGCTCGGACGGCTCGCCAACGCGGCGGCCTACGGCGCGCTCGCGCTCCTGGCGCTCGCGCTGGCGCGGCGCAGCCGGGCCCTGCTGTTCGGGGTCCTGGTGCTGCCGATGAGCCTGTCCCTCGCGGCCTCGTTCAACCAGGACGCCCTGATGATCGCCGCGTGCGCCCTCGCCGCCGCGCTCCTCACCGGGGACGCAGCCTGGCGCCGGCCCCTCGCCGCGAGCCTGATCGCCCTCGTGGTGCTGGCCAAGCCCCCCTACGCCGCGATCGCCGCCATGCTGCTGGTGCCGCTGCCGCCGCGCTTCTGGGGAAGCCCGGTCTTCTGGCGCCGGGTGGGGGTCGCGGTGCTGGTGGTGCTGCCCGGGGCGCTCTGGATCCTCTACACCACGACCAGCGTCGCGACGCCGGTGCCGCGCCTCGCCTACGAGGCCGGCCCGCTCTGGACCGGCCCGCGCCCGGCCCAGTTCCTCGGCACCGACACGCGGGCGCAGGCCCAGGTGCTCCTCTCCGATCCCGCCCTGCTCCTCAGCCTGCCGGCGAACTGCCTGTTCGGCCTCAAGCGCGCCCTGCTCCTCGCCGCCGGCGCGGTCGGCATCTTCGGCTGGCTCGACAAGCCGCTGCCGGTCCCGGTCTACGCCGCCTGGGCGGCCGGCGCGGTCGGGCTCGCGCTCCTGGTCGGGCCGACCGTCCGGTCGCGCCGGATGGACCTGGCGCTGCTCGCCTTCGCGGCCCTCCTCACCGCCTGGCTCGTCGCGCTGTCGCAGTACCTGTCCTGGACCGATGTCGGCGAGGTGCGGATCTACGGCCCGCAGGGGCGCTACTTCCTGCCCCTGATCCCGATGCTCGCCCTCGCCTTCGAGCGCAGGCCCGCCGACGGCCTCGCCCCCCGGACGCGCTGGGCCTTCGCCCTGGTGGCGGCGATCGCGGTTCTCGACCTCGCGGTGGTGCCGCTCGCCGCCTCAAGGATGTATTGAGGGCGCCGCCGACGCCCCTTGCCGGGACGGGCCGACCGAGTCACACGCCGGATCGCGCGCGTCTCGTCCCGGATGCTTCCCCGTGCAGCCCTGCACCGGTCAGGGAGAGGAGGAACCCGCGCCGGCTCGTCCCTGCACAAGGACCGCATGACCCCCTCCCCTTCCCCCCTGAGTTC
>NZ_LABY01000277.1 GCF_001043975.1 Methylobacterium variabile | reverse complement strand
TTGCATCATGATCCCTACTCCTGTCCTGCGGGATCGGTCGAAGCTGTCCCAATCAACTATTCAGGCTGATGCTTCATGGCGCGGACGGCTCCCGATCCGGGAACTGGGCTCAGACACCCTGGAGGCTCGCGGGATGCCGTCCGCGGGCGCAGAGTAGATCAACCGCGACAGACAGGAGGCTCCTCCTTCTGATACCGCCGCGCTTAGGTTTTGACTCGTAGCGGGTTTTCATTGGCGCGTGCGTGTGATTCGCTGCTGCCCTTCACCGGGGAGGAGCCTATGACGCGTGCCGTCGAGATCCGGACCGACATCGCTACGGCCGCCGATCTGCGATGGCAGGCCAAGCGGGAGCTGCGTCGGCGGACCGCCCTGCGCCTGCTGGCGGTGGCCAACGCCCTCGACGGCATGAGCCGGGCGGAAGCGGCGCGAGCCGCGGGCATCGAGCGACAGGCGCTGTGCGACGCCGTCAAGCGCTTCAACGCCGAGGGGCTGGCCGGCTTGGTCGACCGCCCGCCCGGCCGCCGACCAGAGCGTCTGAGCGAGGGCGAGCAGGCAGTGCTGGTCCACCACATCCTGCGGGGCCCCGATCCCGACCGGGGCGAGCCCGCCAGTTGGACCCTGCCGGACCTGTGTCGCTTCATCGAGGCCCGCTTCGACAAGACCATGCTGCCCCAGTCGATGTCGCGCCTGGTGCGCCGGCTGGGCTTGTCGAAGCAGAAGACCCGCCCGGTTCACCCGCAACGCGACGCCAAGGCTGCGGCAGCCTTCGTAAAAAGGGGCTCCGCGCGGCGCTGACGAGCGCTGCCGAGGCCCATTCCGGCCAGCCGATCCGCCTCTTCTTCATGGACGAGGCCCGGGTCGGGCAGAAGGGGCGCAGCGGCCGTCGCTGGTGGATGCGCGGCCAGCGTCCGGCGGGACGCTGCGACGGCCGCTTCCAGTCCGCCTACATCTTCGCCGCCGTCGAGCCGCAGACCGGGTCGGCATTCGGTCTGGTGCTGCCGCACGTCTCGACCGAGGCAATGAGCCTGTTCCTGGCGCAGTTTGCGGCCACGCTCGAGCCGGACACGCATGCCGTCGTGGTGCTGGACGGGGCAGGCTGGCACATCGCCAAGGATCTGCGCGTCCCCGACACCGTGACGCTGGTGCGGTTGCCCGCCTACAGCCCCGAGCTCAACCCGGTCGAACGGATCTGGCTGTACCTGCGCGAGCGCTTCCTCTCTGCACGCGTGTTCCCCGACTACAAGGCGATCCTCGACGCCTGCTGC
>NZ_LABY01000276.1 GCF_001043975.1 Methylobacterium variabile | reverse complement strand
AGCGGGCGCGCCTCGCCGCCGCCGCCCTCGCCCGCCTGCGGGCGGAGTTCGGCGCGGAGGCCGGGTTCGAGACGATCGCCCGCCTGCTCGGCCAGGCGGCCGGGCAAGCGGCTGGGCAAGCGGCCGGCCGATGAGCCGGATCGCCTTCTACGCGCCCCTCAAGGCCCCCGACCACCCGGTGCCCTCCGGCGAGCGCGCGGTGGCCCGGCTGCTGCTGCGGGCCCTCGCCGCGGCGGGGTTCGCGCCGGAGGTCGCCAGCTCCCTGCGCACCCGTGACCCCGACGGGTCGCGGCATCCGGTCCTGCGGGCGGAGTCGCAGGCCGAGGCCGAGCGCCTGATCGCGCGCTGCCGGGCCGATCCGCCGGACCTCTGGTTCACCTACCACGTCTACTACAAGGCGCCGGACTGGATCGGCCCGGCGGTGGCGGGCGCCCTCGGCATCCCCTACGTGGTGGCGGAGGGCTCGCGGGCTGGCAAGCGCGCCGCCGGGCCGCACGCGCTCGGCCATGCCGGTGCCGAAGCGGCGCTGGACGCCGCGAACCTGATCCTGGTGATGAACCGCCGCGACCGGCCGGCGCTGGAGGCGGCGCGGCCGGACCGTCAGGTGCTGGCCGACCTGCCGCCCTTCCTCGATCCCGCCGACTGGCCGCTGCCGGTCCTGCCCGCCGCGACGCCGCCGGCGTCCCTGCGTCTCCTCACCGTCGCGATGATGCGGGAGGGCGACAAGCTCGCCTCCTACCGCCTCCTCGCCGAAGCCCTGGTGCGGCTCGGCGACCGGTCCTGGACCCTCGACGTCGCCGGAGACGGCCCGGCGGCGCGTGAGGTGGCGGCCCTGCTCGCGCCCTTCGGCGACCGCGTGCGCCGCCACGGCGCCGTGGCGCCCCCCGCCCTCTCGGCCCTCTATTCCGCCGCCGACCTCCTGGTCTGGCCCGCCGTCAACGAGGCCTGGGGCATGGCGCTGCTCGAAGCGCAGGCCCATGGCTGCCCGGTGGTGGCCGGCGGCTACGGCGGCGTGCCCGACGTGGTGCGGGACGGCGTCACGGGCCGCGTGACGGCTCCCGGCGACGCCGCCGCCCTCGCGGCCGCGATCGCGGACCTTGTCGGTGCGCCCGACCGCCGCACGGCGATGCGGGCCGCCGCCCTCGCCTTCGCCCGCGGCGAGCGCGGCCTCGACGGGGCGGCCGCGATCTTGCGCCGGACGCTCCTGCCAATGATCGGGGAGCGGCGGGCATGAGCCGGATCCTGATCGCCGTCACGCACCTCCTTGGCGCCGGGCACCTCACCCGGGCGGCGGCGCTCGCCCGGTCCCTCGCGGCGGCCGGGCACGCCGTCACCCTCGTCTCCGGCGGCATGCCGGCGGCCCTCGCCCGTCTCGACGGCGTCCGCCTGGTGCAGCTTCCGCCGGTGCGGATCATCGGCACCGCCTTCACAGCGCTCCTCGACCCGGACGGCGCGCCGGTGACGGCGGAGCGCCTGGCGGCCCGCCGCGACGCCCTGCTCGCGGCCTTCGCGGACGCTGCCCCGGATGCGGTGATCACCGAGCTCTACCCGTTCGGCCGCCGGATTCTGACGCCGGAATTCGAGGCCCTGGTCGCAGCCGTGCGGGCCGCCTCCCCGCGTCCCCTGCTCCTCGCCTCGGTCCGCGACGTGCTGGCGGCACCGAGCCGCCCGGAGCGGGTCGCCGCCACCCACGCCCGCCTCGCGGCCTACGACGCCGTGCTGGTCCATGGCGACCCGGCCTTCCTGCCCCTCGACGCCTCCTGGCCGGTCGATGCCGACCTCGCCCGGATCCTGCGCTACACCGGCTACGTCGACGAGGCCGAGACGACGCCCGCCCCGGCCGGTCCCCGCTCCGGCATCGTGGTCTCGGGCGGGTCCAGCGCCGCGGGGCTGCCGTTGCAGGAGGCCGCCGTGGCGGCGGCGGCCCGGACGCCGGGCCTGTCCTGGCGTATCCTCGTCGGTCGCGCGGTGCCGGAGCCCGCCTTCGCGGACCTGCGCCGGGCGGCGCCGCCGAACGCCGTGGTCGAGCGGGCCCGGCCCGATTTCCGTGCCCTCCTGGCGAGCGCCGCCCTGTCGGTCAGCCAGGCCGGCTACAACACGGTGCTCGACCTCCTGCACGGCGGCGGCCCGGCCCTGCTGGTGCCGTTCGAGGCCGGCCACGAGACCGAGCAGCGCCTGCGCGCCGACACCCTGGCGGCCCACGGCCTCGCCCGGGTGCTGCCGGAGAATGAGCTGACGGCAGAAAGTCTGGCCGCGGCGGCCCTCTCCGCCCCGCCGTCGGCCGCAACCCGAGCCATCGCGCGCGACGGGTCACGGCGGAGCGTGGCGATCGTGGAGGCGATGCTGGGCACCGGCACTCCCTTCTCTCGCGCGGGAGAGGGGGCAAGGCCGGCACTTCATCAAGCCCTCGACTTGACTCCACTCACCGACGCCTTCGCCCGCGCCGCCGACCAGGGCCGCACCGTCGCCCTCTGGTGGCGCGACGACGACGCGACCGCGCATACACCCGCCCTCGACCGGCTGCTCGCGCTGGCGGCCCGCACCGGCTGGCCGGTCGCCCTGGCGGCGGTGCCGGCCCGGGCCGCACCGTCGCTGGCCGGCCGCCTGGCGGACGAGGCGGGCGTCGACCTCCTGGTCCACGGGCTCGCTCATGCCAACCACGCGCCGCCCGGCGCCAAGAAGGCCGAACTCGGCCCGCACCGGCCCCTGTCGGCATTGCGGGCCGATGCGGCGGAAGCCCTGGCCCTCGCGAAGGCCCGGCTCGGCCCCCGCCTGCTGCCGGTGCTGGTGCCGCCCTGGAACCGCATCGCCGCAGCGCTGTCCGGTGCTCTGCCGGCCCTCGGCTATCGCGGCCTGTCGGCCGCCGGGAACCTGCCGCAGGTCGCCGGGCTCTCCCAGGCCCACGCCGCGATCGACCCGATCGCCTGGCGCTCCGGCGGCGGCCTCGCCGATCCGGAGAGCATTGTCTCCCGTGCGGCGGCGGCCGTCGCAGCCGGCGGCGCGGTCGGGCTCCTCACGCACCATCTCGTGCAGGACGATCCCACCTGGGACTTCTGCGCGCGGCTCCTCGACCGGCTCGCCAATGATGCCGCGAATAGCCGCGGCGCGAGATTATCGCGGGCCGCGGCATTGTTTGCCCCAGCGGCGTCGCCCGTGTCACAAACAGACCCTATCTTTGGCGGTGATCCGGGGACGCCCCCGCCCCGAGAGGACAGCACGGCACCAGGATGACGGCACCGCTCCTGTCGATCCGCGACCTGAGGGTCGATTTCTCCACCGATACCGGCACCTTCCGGGCGGTGGACGGCCTGTCCCTCGACGTGCCGGCGGGCCGCACCGTGGCGCTCGTCGGCGAATCGGGCTCCGGCAAGTCGGTCACCGCGCAGGCGATCCTGCAGATCCTGCCCAAGGTCGCGCGGATCACCGGCGGCGGCATCCGCCTGTCGGATCCCGCGGGCCCGGCGGGCGGCACCGACATCGCGGCCCTGCGGCCCGACTCCGCCCGGATGCAGGCGCTGCGCGGCGGGCGCATCGCCATGATCTTCCAGGAGCCGATGACCTCGCTGTCGCCGCTCCACACCGTCGGCGACCAGGTCACCGAGGCGCTGCGCCTGCACGCCGACGTCTCCGCCGACCAGGCGAAGGCCCGGGCGATCGAGGTCTTCGACCGCGTCGGCTTCCCGGACCCGAAGCGGGCGCTGGTCACCTACCCGTTCGAATTGTCGGGGGGCTTGCGCCAGCGCGCGATGATCGCGATGGCGCTCATCACCAAGCCCGCCCTCCTCATTGCCGACGAGCCGACGACCGCGCTCGACGTCACCACCCAGGCGCAGATCCTGGAGCTGATGCGCGAGCTGCAGGCCGAGACCGGCATGGCGATGCTGCTCATCACCCACGACCTCGGGGTCGTCGCCAACATGGCCGACGACGTGGTGGTGATGTATCGCGGCCGGGTGATGGAGGCGGGCTCCCGCGAGGACATCTTCCGCCGGCCCGGCCACCCCTACCTCAAGGCGCTGATGCGGGCGGTGCCGCGCTTCCACATGGAGCCGGGCGAGCGCCTGACCCCGATCCGCGAGGTGAAGAGCGCGGTGCTGGCGCGCAAGGCCGGGGAGCCGCACCGGCCCGATCCGGCCGGGCCGCTGCTCGCCATCGAGGGGGTGCGCAAGTCCTTCACCCTGCGCTCGGGATGGTTCAAGGGGAAGGTGCGCACCATCAATGCCGTCAACGGCGTCTCCCTGAGCCTGCATCCGGGCCGGACGCTCGGCCTCGTCGGCGAGTCGGGCTGCGGCAAGACCACCCTGTCGAAGGTGGTGATGCGGGCGCTGCGTCCCGATTCCGGCACCGTGACCTTCGACGACGGGTCCGGCCGAGGTCCCCGCGACGTCTTCGCCCTCAAGGACCGGGAGCTGAAGGACTTTCGCCGCGCGGTCCAGTTCGTGTTCCAGGATCCGTTCTCGTCCCTCAACCCGCGCATGACGGTCTACGAGCTCCTGACCGAGCCCCTGCGGATCCACGGCGTCGGCAACGCGGACGAGCGCTACGAGCGCGCCAAGGAGCTGCTCGACATGGTCGGGCTCGACAAGACCTCGCTGCGCCGCTACCCGCACGCCTTCTCGGGCGGCCAGCGCCAGCGCCTCGGCATCGCCCGGGCGCTGGCGCTCAAGCCCCGGGTGCTGCTCTGCGACGAGCCGGTCTCGGCCCTCGACGTCTCGGTCCAGGCCCAGGTGCTCAACCTGCTGAAGGACCTGCAGGCGAGCCTCGGCGTCTCCTACCTGTTCGTCTCCCACAACCTCGCGGTCGTCGACTACATCGCCGACACGATCGCGGTGATGTGCCGGGGCTACATCGTCGAGGAGGCGCCGAAGGCGGCGCTCTTCAGGAACCCCGCCCACCCCTACACGCGGGCCCTGCTCGCCGCCGTGCCCGAGCCCGACCTCGATCATCCCCTCGACCTGAAGCTGCTGATGAGCGACCGCTTCTCCGACCCGGCGAGCTGGCCCGAGCCTTACCGCCTCACCGGCGGCGAGGCCGGGACCATGACCGAGATCGAGCCCGGCCACTTCGTGCGGGTCTCGGGTCCCGCAATCGAGCAGGCCGCCTGAACCCCCCGAAGAGACCCTGCACCGATGCCCCACGGCGCCGCCCTCCGTCCCCACCCCCTCGTCGAGCGGATGCGCCGCCGCTTCCTCGGCCGCCTGTTCGACCGCCTCGGCTACGACCTCGTCCCGGCGGTGTCCGACTGGACTCACCGCCCCCTCTCGGGGCCGGAGACCGACGCCCTGATCGCGGCCGCCGCCGCG
>NZ_LABY01000275.1 GCF_001043975.1 Methylobacterium variabile | reverse complement strand
GCCGGGCGGCGGTGCCGGGGGAGCGGCGCAGCAGCCCGACGCGGCCGGGGGACGGGCCGGCGGCGAAGGGGCCCAGCCGGGCGCCGGCGGGCGCGGAGCCGGCGGGACCCGCGGGGCCGAGCAGGGCGGGGAGCGCGACGGGCGCGGCGCCGGGCCTGGCGAGCGCGGTGCGGAGCGTGGTGAACGTGGCGAGCGCGGCGCCGAGCGTGGTGCGGAGCGTGGTGAGCGCGGGGCCGAGCGGGCCGGCGGCCGCTCCGAGGTCCGGGGCGCCGTCTCCCGGCTCGACACCAGCCAGCGCACCGAGTTCCGGCAGACCATCGTGCGCTCCGGCGTGCGCCCGGTGACGAACGTCAACTTCAGCCTCAACGTCGGCACCGCGGTGCCGCGCTCGGTCACCCTGCACACCCTGCCGCCGGCGATCCTGACCCTGGTGCCGGCCTATCGCGGCTTCCGCTACGTGCTGGTGGGCGACGACATCGTCATCATCGACCCGGACACCTACGAGATCGTGGACGTGATCCCGGGCTGAGCGCCCGGAGGCTCCGGCTCAGGCGCGCCGCCCGACTCGCTCAGGCGCGCTGCCGGAGCCGGAGGATGAACACGGCGAGCTCGGATTGTCGCGACACCCCGAGCTTCGCGAAGACCTGGCGCAGCTGCGAGCGGGCGGTCTCGTGGCGGATGCCGAGGCTCTCGGCGGCCTGCACCAGGGAGCGCGACCCGTCCATCAGCAGGGCGAGCCGGGACTCCGCCGGGGAGAGCCCGAGCTCGGCCAGGCGGTCCTGCTCCCGGCCGTGTTCGGCGGAAATCCGGCGCAGCACCACGAGGGCGAGGTGCTCCGGTGCCAGGAGGCGCGCCATTCCGAGGATGCCGCGCAGGTCCTGGCGCAGGCCGATCGCCGTGACCTGCCAGTTCTCGGCCCCCACGCTCACCGGGCCCTGGGGGATGCCGCCCGCCGCACCGCCGCCGCAGGCCAGCGCCGCCTCGCGGGCCACCGCCCCGGCGAGGCGCGGGTGCCGGACCTGGAGCCGGTCCAGGGCGCCGACGCGCAGCACCGCGCCCTCGGCGAGGAGCGCGTGACCGGCGCGGCTCGCCTCGACGAGGCGCAGGTCCCGGGTGACCACGAAGGCGGGGTCCGCCACCCGCTCGAGCAGCGTCTCGCCGGCGCCGCGCGCCGCGCCCGGCGGGAAGCAGGCACGGTTGGTCTCGAGGGCCCGGCGCATCCGCGGCCCGAGCCGCTCCATGATCCCCGCCAGCCGCGCTTGGTCGCGCTCCGCCCGCGCGAGGTCGTGCTGCAGGTTCAGCACCGCCAGCCGGCCGTCGGCGTCGATGAGCTTGATCCCGCTCGAGGCCGTCTTGCCGCCGAGGCGCGACAGCCAGTCGGCGTAGAACTCGGTGTGGTGCAGCCGCGAGACCGGCAGCCGCTCCTCGGAATGCATCGACACCAGCGCCGGCGTCGTCAGGATCACCGGGATCCACGGGTTCACGGTGCCGTAATGCGCCTCGTAGGCCTGGACGAGGGCCGGATCCCAGCCCCAGGAGACCAGCGGCAGGCCGGTCCCGGCGGCCGCGTCGACGACCTGGAGCACCGGCCACACGCCGGGCAGGAGGCGGCCGATCTCGGCCATCACGGCGTCCCAGGCCTGCGGGTCGCAGGCGGCGTGGTCGACCGCGAGGCCGACCTCCTCGCTCACCCTGCGCACGAGTTCCGCGTCGCCCATCGCCGTCCCCCGGCACCGTCCGGGCCGCCTCCCTGAGTTCCGCTCGGCCCGATACGGTGTCACGCTGGGCGCGTTGCTGTCCAGAACCATCGATTTGCCGGCGCGGGACAGCCTCGTCTTCGGGCACCGGGGCGCTTGCTCGCGGTGGCGCGCGCGACTAGGGTCCGGCCCGCTCGAAGACCCGGGCGGCCAGGGGCCGGACCGGGCCTGTTTTCCCGAGGTTCTGGAGTCGACACCATGGGCTTTCTGGCCGACGCCCTCTCGCGCGTGAAACCCTCCGCCACCATCATGATGACCCAGAAGGCGCGGGACCTGAAAGCCGAGGGGCGCGACGTCATCAGCCTGTCGGTCGGCGAGCCGGACTTCGACACCCCCGAGCACATCAAGCAGGCGGCGGTCGAGGCGATCGCCCGCGGCGAGACCAAGTATCCGCCGGTCTCCGGCATCGTGCCCCTGCGCGAGGCGATCGCCCGCAAGTTCAAGCGCGAGAACGGGCTCGACTACAAGCCGAGCCAGACCATCGTCGGCACCGGCGGCAAGCAGGTGATCTACAACGCGCTCCTCGCCACCCTGAACCCGGGCGACGAGGTGGTGATCCCGCGGCCCTACTGGGTGTCCTACCCGGAGATGGTCGGCCTGTGCGGCGGCACCCCGGTCTTCGCCGAGACCACGATGGAGACGAACTTTAAGCTCCAGCCCGAGGAGCTGGAGCGCGCCATCACGCCGAAGACCAAGTGGGTGATCCTCAACTCGCCCTCGAACCCGTCCGGCGCGGCCTACAGCCACGCCGAGATGAAGGCGCTGACCGACGTGCTGGTGCGCCACCCCCACGTCTGGGTGCTCACCGACGACATGTACGAGCACCTCGTCTACGGCGACTTCACCTTCGTGACCCCGGCCCAGGTCGAGCCGGCGCTCTACGAGCGGACGCTGACGATGAACGGCGTCTCGAAGTCCTACGCCATGACCGGCTGGCGCATCGGCTACGCCGCCGGCCCCGAGCAGCTGATCAAGGCGATGGACTTCGTCCAGGGCCAGCAGACCTCCGGCGCCGCCACGATCTCGCAATGGGCGGCGGTGGCCGCCCTCGACGGGCCGCAGGACCACCTGGCGCAGTTCCGGGCCGCGTTCCAGACCCGGCGCGACCTCGTCGTCTCGATGCTGAACCAGACCAACGGCCTGCGCTGCCCGACGCCGGAGGGGGCGTTCTACGTCTACCCGTCCTGCGCCGAGCTGATCGGCAAGCGCACGCCGGCGGGCAAGGTGATCGAGACCGACGAGGACTTCGTGCTCGGCCTGCTCGAGGCCGAGGGCGTCGCGGCGGTGCACGGCTCGGCCTTCGGCCTCGGCCCCAACCTGCGCATCTCCTACGCGACCTCGAACCAGCTGCTGGAGGAGGCCGGCCACCGGATCCAGCGCTTCTGCGGCTCGCTGCGCTGACAATCCGAGGCCGCCCTGTGGGGCGGTCCGCGACCATGCCTCGACCCGGCCGGTCCCGCGCCCGCCGGGTCTTTTCGTGAGCCGGGGTCAAGCGCCGCGAGCCGGAGCGTTTCGACGCAAGTCGGAGGCCCGCATTCCGGTTGCCCTGCTGCCCCGGTCTGGCTTACACGGGCCGTCCTCGATGCCGGCGCGCCCGGAGGCGTCCGGAACCCGTCCGGGCTGCGCGGCAAAGGGGCCGGCGATGACGGGGTGGGGCGGACCAGTTCTCTGCAACCCATTCCTGTGAGGCTCAGTGGGCCGAGCAGTCGCAGGAGCGTCACGGGTTCGGGGAACAGGAACCGCGGCCCTGGCGCATGGCCCACCAGAATATCGGCCCACCAGAATACCGGCCCACCGGAACATCCGGTCCGTCGGTCTCGTGGTGCCGGGTCACACCGCGTCGCATCGGACGCCGTTCCGGACCCCTCGCTCCACCCCATCGTCCGCAGCTTGAACCGGTCCCGCGCGTCGGGCGGCAGCCGCCCTGCGGCTCGCCGGGACGCGGCTCCCGTTGTGGGACGCTCCGCCCGGCGTCGCTTGGGCCGCCCGTTAAGTGCTGTGGCCCGAGAATGTCGAGACGGGGCCGGATCGGCGGCCCTCACCGAGATCGCGGGTCCCGACCAGCCATGTGGCGCCTCTTCACCGGCGGAATCAAAGTCATCATCGCGATCGCCGCCCTGACCACGGCCGCGAACTGGATCGCCCTGCGCGAGAAGGACCGGGCGCCGGGCCCGGCCCTCGCGGCGGCCGCCGATCCGGCCACCACCGGCACCATCGCGCCCCGCCGCGCCGACGCCGCGCCCGCCCGCCTCGACCAGCGCGGCCTCGGCCGGCTGATGTCCGAGGCCTCAGGGGAGCCGCGGCGACGCTGAGTCCGCGGTGGCGCGGGTGGCGGGCCGTCTCAGCGCGACGGCTGCGCCGCAACCTCGCCCCAGCTCTGCAGCGGGAAGGCCCGATCGTAGGCCAGGTTGAAGACGAAGGCGTAGGCCACGTAGAAGGCCGCGATCGCCAGATCCATGACGAAGGCCTCGACGAGGCCGATCCCGAGGTACCAGGCGATCGGCGGCAGCAGGATCACGAGCAGCCCGGCCTCGAACAGCACCGCGTGCGCCACCCGCAGGAGCAGGCCCTTGCGCGTGTGCCCGGCCATCCGCTGCATCGCGTGGTCGAAGCCCAGGTTGTAGACGTAGTTCCACGCCGTCGCGGCCACGGCGCTGCCGACGCCGATCACGCCCATGTCGGAGGCGTGCAGCCCGAACGCGACGGTCCCGAGGGGGATGATGAGTGCGAGGCCGACGACCTCGAACAGGATGGCGTGGCGGATGCGGTCCCGCGTGCTTCGCATGATCTTGCTCTGAAAAGCCCGATTGGTCCGCCGCCTTCTATCTGCAATGCTCCCGCCGGCAAGTTGGGATGTATCGGATAATCAGATAGATGACTGTCTCGCTCGATCAGCTCCAGGCCTTCGTCGCAGCGGCCGAGGCCGGGTCCTTCTCCGGCGCAGCCCGCGCCCTGCGGAAGGCCCAGTCGGCCGTCAGCGCGCAGGTGGCGAACCTCGAGGCGGATCTGGGTCTGGCATTGTTCAGCCGGGCGGGCCGCAACCCGGTGCTCACCCCGGCAGGCGAGCGGCTGCTCCTGGAGGCGCGCGTCGTGCTCGACCGGCGCGAGCACCTGATCGGCGTGGCGAGCAGCCTGGAGCAGGGAATCGAGAACCGGCTGGTCGTCGCCATCGACGAGCTCTACCCCGAGCACGCGCTCGGCGCCCTCTTCGCCGAGTTCGCTCAGGCATTCCCCTTCGTGGAGCTGGAGCTGCTCTTCCCACTGATGGAGGATGTCAGCCGCATGGTGCAGTCGGGCGCCGCGGATCTCGGCGTGATGTGGCGCCAGGAGGTCCTGCCGACGGAACTCGGCTTCCAGACCATCGGATGGGTGCCGCTCAAGCTCGTCTGCGGGCGCGACCACCCGCTCGCCAAGGCGCGGGTCGAGTGGGAGGAACTGAAGCGCCACCGCCAGATCCTCGTCGCCGCGCGCAGCGACGGGCCGGAGAAGCGCCGCCTGCGGGTGGCCGCCGAGGTGTGGTGGGTCGAGAGCCACTGGGTGATCCTGGAGATGGTGAAGCACGGGATCGGCTGGGCCTTCGTCACCGACCACGTCATCGCCTCGTCGCTCACCGCGCCGCACCTCGTCACGCCGGACCTGCAGTTCGACCAGGGCGACTGGCCGGTCGCCCTGGAGCTGGTCTGGCACAAGCAGCGGCCCTGCGGCCCCGCGGCCTCATGGCTGCGCGAGCGCTTCGCCGCGCAGCGGATCGGCAGCCACTCGGACGGTGGCCGGACGGGGTGAACTGGTTCGTCGCGGGGCCTGCGGCGGGACACCGGAGCCGCTTCGCCGCACTCTCTGTGCTGGATCCCGGATCTCCTTCCACTTCGTTTCAGTCGTGCGGGCCCGTTCTGGGCCCGGAAAGGGCGGGTGCGAACTCCTGGGGCGTGTCCTGGCTGCCGCGCCTCGCCACGTACACTGCTGCAGCGCAGTTCTACCGCGCCAGCACCACCAGCCACCCCGGCACGCCCGCCCCGTTCTGGCGCCGGATCTCCGCCGGCTCCAGCAGGGCGACCGTCAGCCCCGCCACCGCCGCATCCTCCCGCACCGTCTCGACGCCGTGGGCGTAGCGCCCGTCGGCCCCGAGCACGGCGCCGCGCTCGCCCGGATGGCCCTGGACCGTGAAGGCGAACAGGCCGCCCGGCGTCAGCACCCGGGCGGTCTCCCGCAGCACCGGGCCGATCTCGCGAAGATAAATGAACACGTCGGCCGCCACCGCGAGGTCGGTGCCCCCGTCCGGCTCCTGCTTCAGAAAATCCCGCAGGTCGCCCTCGTGCAGGCGGGCGTAGCGGCCGGTGCGCCGGGCCTGCGCCAGCATCCCGGGGGAGAGGTCGATTCCGGTGAGCGTGCCGGCGAGCCCGTCGAGGGCGCGGGCCATCAGGCCGGTGCCGCAGCCGAGGTCGAGGACGCGAGGGAACGACGCGTCCGGCCCCCGCAGTCGCTCCAGGGCAGCCCGGATCAGCGCCGGGCCGCGATAGCCGAGACCCTCCACCAGGTGGCGCTCGAAGCGGCCGGCATAGCCGTCGAACAGGGCCCGCACGTAGGCCGGCGAGATCGCCCCGTCGGCCGCCTCGCCCAGCTCCGCCAGGTGGAGCCGGACGCCCAGGGGATCCTCCGGATCGAGGGCGAGCGCCGCCCGGAACGCCTCGGCCGCATCAGCCAGCGTCGCCGGGTCGGCGGCGCGGGCGCGGCCCAGCAGCAGCCAGGCCGGGCCGTAGCCGGGGGCGAGTTCCAAGACCTGGGCCGCGAGGTCGGCGGCGGCCGCCGCATCGCCCCCGGCCAGGGCGGCCTCGGCCCAGGCGTAGCGGCGGTCGGCGAGGAGGTCGCCGGAGGAGCGGGCGGGCACGGGCATCGCGGGCGGGATCGGGGG
>NZ_LABY01000274.1 GCF_001043975.1 Methylobacterium variabile | reverse complement strand
CCACCGCGTCCTCGTACCGGAAGGCGGCCTCGGCGCTGGCGAGGTACCACTCCCACATCCGGCAGAAGCGCTCGTCGTAGAGGGCGGCGGCCTCGGCGCGGTGGGCGAGGAAGCGGGTGCGCCAAGCGCTCAAGGTCTCGGCGTAGTGCAGCCGCAGCACCTCGGCGTCGGCGAGCATCAGCCCGGCGCGCTCGATCGCCGGCATCATCTCGGACAGGGTCGGCAGATGGCCGCCGGGGAAGATGTAGCGGGTGATCCATGGGTTGGTCGGCCAGGGCACGCCGGTACGGCCGATCGTGTGCAGGAGCATCACCCCGTCCTCGGCGAGGCGGTCGTGCGCGGTGCGGAAGAAGGCGTCGTAGTGGGCCGGGCCGACATGCTCGAACATGCCGACCGAGACGATGCGGTCGAAGGTGCCGTGGGTGGAGCGGTAATCCTCCAGCGCGAAGCGCACCCGGGTCGACAGGCCGCGCTCCGCCGCCCGCGCCTGCGCCACCCTTTGCTGCTCGGCCGACAGGGTGATGCCGCGGACCGACGAGCACCCCGCCACCCCGGCGAGATAGAGGCCGAGCGCGCCCCAGCCGCAGCCGATATCGAGCACCCGCTGGCCCGGACCGGCGAGGAGCTTCGCCGCGATGTGGCGCATCTTGGCGGCCTGCGCCTCCTCCAGGCTCAGGCCCGGCGTCGCGTAATAGGCGCAGGAATAGAGGCGGTCGGCGTCGAGGAAGAGGGTGTAGAGCCGGTCGTCGAGATCGTAGTGGCGCTCGACGTTGCGGCGCGAGCGCAGAAGCGTGTTGCGGCCGGCGATCCGGCGTCCGAGGCGGCGCAGGGTCGTGAGCGCCCGCACCTGCCGCAAGGACGGCTCGCCGTGGTTGCGCCCGAGCAGCACCGCCATCAGCTCCGGCAGGCTGCCGGCTTCGAGGATCAGGCGACCGTCGGTGAAGAGTTCGCCGAACTTGAGCTCCGGATCGAGGAGCAGCTCGCGCTCGGCGGCCGCGTCGGCGAACCGGATCGCTGCCGCCGGGCCGTCCCCATCCCCGGCCCGGAAGCGGCGGCCGCTCGCCGTCGTCACCGTCAGGGTCCCGCTCAGGCCGCTGACGATGAACGCCTTCTCCAGCAAATGATCGAGGACCACGCCGCCACCTCGTGAGACACGAAGATGCTCCCTCAGTGTGGGAAGTTGTCCTGCGGCGTGACGGCGTCAAGATCGCTGGATCGGCGTAAGTACCCGCGTGCCTTGCATCTTTCGCAGGTCAGACCTGTGGTCGGGCGCAGCAACGCGCCCGACCCTTCCTCTTACTTCCCTGAGCCGAACACGCGCTGGAAGATCGTGTCGACGTGCTTGAGGTGGTAGCCGAGGTCGAAGCACTCGGCGATCGCCTCGGGCGTGAGCGCCGCGGTCACGTCCTTGTCGGCCTGGAGCAGGGTGAGGAAGTCGCCCTCGCCGCGCCAGACCGGCATCGCGTTGCGCTGGACCAGCCGGTAGGCGTCCTCGCGCGACACGCCGGCCTGGGTCAGCGCCAGCAGCACGCGCTGCGAGTGGACGAGGCCGCCGAGACGGTCGAGGTTGCGCTGCATCTGCTCGGGGTAGACGAGCAGCTTGTCGACCACGCCGGTGAGGCGGGCGAGCGCGAAGTCGAGGGTCACGGTGGCGTCCGGGCCGATCATCCGCTCGACCGAGGAATGCGAGATGTCGCGCTCGTGCCAGAGCGCCACGTTCTCCATCGCCGGCAGCGCGTAGGCGCGGACCATGCGGGCGAGGCCGGTGAGGTTCTCGGTCAGCACCGGGTTGCGCTTGTGCGGCATCGCCGAGGAGCCCTTCTGGCCCTCGGAGAAGTACTCCTCGGCCTCCAGCACCTCGGTGCGCTGCAGGTGGCGCACCTCGATCGCCAGCCGCTCGATCGAGGAGGCGACGACGCCGAGCACCGCGAAGAACATCGCGTGCCGGTCGCGCGGGATGACCTGGGTCGAGACCGGCTCCGGCGTCAGCCCCATCTTCTCGGCGACGTATTCCTCCACCCGCGGATCGATGTTGGCGAAGGTGCCGACCGCCCCCGAGATGGCGCAGGTCGCGACCTCGGCCTTCGCCGCCACCAGGCGGGCACGGGCGCGCTCGAACTCGGCATAGGCCTGGGCGAGCTTGAGCCCGAAGGTGACCGGCTCGGCGTGGATGCCGTGCGAGCGGCCGATGGTCGGGGTGAGCTTGTGCTCGAAGGCCCGGCGCTTGAGCGCGGCCAAGAGCCCGTCGATGTCGGCGATGAGCAGGTCGGCGGCCCGGGCGAGCTGCACGTTGAGGCAGGTGTCGAGCACGTCCGACGAGGTCATGCCCTGGTGGACGAAGCGCGCCTCGGGCCCGACGATCTCGGCCAGATGGGTCAGGAACGCGATCACGTCGTGCTTGGTGACGCGCTCGATCTCGTCGATGCGGGCGACGTCGAACACCGCGTCGCGGCCCTTCTCCCACACTTTCGCGGCCGCCTCCTTCGGCACCACGCCGAGCTCGGCGAGCGCCGTGGTGGCGTGGGCCTCGATCTCGAACCAGATCCGGAAGCGCGTCTCCGGCGACCAGATCGCCGTCATCTCGGGCCGGCTGTAGCGGGGGATCATCGTCGGGGCTCCTGCTCGCGGGGGCGGGGGAATGATGCCGCGACGGCTATGGGATGCGGGGCGAGAAGGCAAGGAAGGGGGAGGGCCCGCGGGCGGCGCGGATCGCGGCCACGCATCCGGCTCATGGTCGGAGGTTCGTTCGCCGCACGGTCCGGCACCGCCCGTCCAGCTCGTCCTGGCCCGGCTGCCCCACTTTATCCCCAGCCGCGGCTTTTCGGGCCGGTTCGATAAAATTCGAGCCAATGCCGCAGCCCGGGTTCAAGGGGCGGACGCCACAGTGTCGGTGTCGTTCAAGCAGCTCAAGACAATCAGGCTGGAAACAAAGATGTTCGATCGTCTCTCGTTCGGCGCGGCCGCGTTGCGTAAGGTCGCGATCGTGACGGCGGCCGCGCTTCCTCTGATGAGCCTCCAGGCGCCCGCGCAGGCCCGCGATGGCGGGGCCATCGCGGCAGGGATCATCGGCGGCCTCGCTCTCGGCGGGCTCGCCGCCGCTGCTGCCGCGCAGGCGCAGCCGCGCTACGCCTATCCGTACCCGGCCTACGGCTATCGTCGGGTCTATTACGCGCCGGTCCGGGATTGCTGGATCCAGCGCCGGCGCGCGCGGGACGATTTCGGGAACGTCTATTACCGGCGGGTGCGCGTCTGCGAGTGAGGTGATGGCCGCACCGCAGGCCCCGGGGCGGCGCCGCGAGGCGTGCCGACGGAGGCGGGATCGCCCGGTCCTGCCGTGAGGCGGGCCGGGCCGATCGGCGACGCGGTCAGAACCGCAGCGTCAGCCCGCCATTCACCGCGTACCCGTCCCCGCCCGTCCGCGCGAAGGTGGTGCCGCCGGTGAGCGTCAGGCTCACCCCCGGCGTCACGTCGGCGGACAACCCCGCCTCGACGAGGCCGTAGGTGCCCCGCGCGCCGCGGCCGAGCGGCGTCAGGATCGGCAGGAGCGGCGTCGAGGTGAGCGAGGTGACCAGGGTCCGGCCGCCGTCCAGGAATTCGTGCTCGGCCGTGACGTTGACGAAGGCCCGCACCGGCAGGCCGACGAGGCTGAAGGGCGCGGCGCGCAGCTGCATGCCGGCGCGGCCGACGAGGGACTCGAGGCCGGTGGCGCCGACGGACTGGGTCAGCACCGGGTCGCCCCGCTCGGTATAGGCACCGACCCGGGTGGTGGCGTAGGTGAGGCCGACGATCGGGCCGAGGCGGACCGGCCCGAAGGTGTCGAACAGGTAGCCGGCCTTGGCCGCCACCGCGACGCTGTCGCCCCCCGCGGCGGCGCTGAGCGGGTCGATCACGCCCGGGCGGGTCACCGCGTAGTCGTGGCGGCCGTAGGCCAGGACCGCGTCGGCGAACAGGTTGGTGCCGGTGAACGAGCCGTAGGCGGCGAAGCCGTAGCTGTCGACGTCGATCGTGCCGCCGCCGCCGCGCAAGGAAGCGTGCGGGTTGGCGTAGTTGAAGGCGAAGCCGAAGCGCACGCCCGGCGCGGGCGTGGCCTCGATCCCGATCGTGCCGCTCGGGCTGTCGTAGTCGTAGCCGGTGGCGAAGCCCCGGGTCGCTCGGCTGCCGCCGGCATAGCCGCCCTGGCCCCAGACGATGAGCGGGCTCGCGGGTGCGCCGAGGGGCGCGACGCCGGTCGCGCCGAGCGCGCCGGTCGCCTCGCCGGGAGCGGGGGCGAAGAGCCGGTAGGCGTCGAGGCGCTGGAGCAGGGCGCCGGCGAAGCTGGTGGTGCCGATCTGGCCGAGCTCGGCCTGGGCCGCGATGCCGTTCGGGGCCGCGACGGCGTTCGCCATGTAGCGCGACAGGACGAGGTAGCCGCCCTCGGTCAGGTGGACCCCGTCGAGGGACAGGTAGGTGTTCTGCACCGCCTTCGGGGCGCCGATGCAGGACGGGACGAGGGCGCACGCCGCGGTGGCGTTGACGAAGCCATAGCGGCCCGGATCGGCGATGATGCGCTGGAAGATCTGGCCGTTGTCGAGGAGGAAGATCCGGGTGCCGGCGGCCGCATAGGGCGCGAGGCCGGCCTGGAGGCCGTCGAAGTAGGTGCGGGCGAAGAGGTCGGCCGCGGCGGCGTTGCCCGAGCCTGCGACCCGCGGCAGGCCGTTCAGGGTGGTGAAGCCGTTGAACACGATCGTGCTCGCGCCGGCGCCGACGAGCTGGCCGACGCTGCCGACGGCGTTCGCCGCCGAGCTCCGCCCGAGGAACGGCGCCTGGGCGCTCGTCAGGCCGCTCAGCGCCGCCCCGATCCCGTCATTGCCGCCGATGTTGATGGCAACGAGGTTGCCGGGGCCGAGACGCTGGCCGCTCGCCAGGAGCGCCGCGACCTCCTGGGTCAGGCCCGGCAGCAGGGGCGAGCTGACGTTGCTGGTGCCGGTCTGGGCGCCACCGACGGCGTAGTTCGCCACCGCACCGTCCGACAGGCCGTAGATCGCCTGCAGGCCGTCGACGAAGTTGGCGCCGTTGGAGTAGCGGCCATTCAGGTAGGGGGCGGGGAGGGGGCGGCCGGTGAGGCGGACGATGTTGCCGGTGTCGGCGTAGCTGTCGCCGAAGACGGTCAGCCCGGTCACCCCCTGCGCCGCGGCGCCCTGGATCCCTGCCAGGGCCGTGCCGGCGAGCCACGCCGCGACGATGCGCGCCCGGCGCAGGCGCCCGAAACCCGTCTGCATCCCTCGTCTCCCCCAAGCCCGCGGCGTCGCGGCCCCGCTTCGGCGTTCGGCATGGGGCAGGGACGGGGCGGCGCGGTCAATGCGCGACCGGTGGGCGATACCGGGGCGAAAACAGGAAGCGCCGGCCCTGTGGCGCGGGAGCGACAGGGCCGGCGCCTTCAGGTCTCCTCCACCCGGGCCCAGCCGTTCGGCATCAGCCGTTCCTGGGGGGTGAACTTCGCCTTGTACTGCATCTTGCGCGAGCCCTCGACCCAGTAGCCGAGGTAGAGGTACGGCAGGCCGAGGCTGCGGGCGCGCTCGATGTGGTCGAGGATCATGAAGGTGCCGAGCGACCGCTCGGCTTCCGCCGGATCGTAGAACGAGTAGACCATCGACAGCCCGTCCGAGAGCACGTCGGTGAGGCAGACGGCGACGGGCGCGCCGGTGCCGCGGCCGTTGATGGCGGTGTCGGGCCCGCGCCGGCGGTAGACCACCAGGTGGGTCTCGACGTGGCTGTCCTCCACCATCATGGCGTAGTCCAGCACCGTCATGTCGACCATGCCGCCGTCGCCGTGGCGGGCGTCGAGGTAGCGGCGGAACAGCGCGTACTGCTCCGAGGCCGGGCGGTTGGCCTGGGCCTGGCCGACGAGGTCGCGGTTGCGCTTCAGCGCCCGGCGCTGGCTGTCGCTGGGCCTGAAGTCGCCCACCACCACCCGCACCGAGATGCAGGCCCGGCAGGTCTCGCAGGCCGGCCGGTAGGCGATGGTCTGCGACCGGCGGAAGCCGCCCTGCGTCAGGATCTCGTTGAGGTCCCGGGCGCGCCGCCCGACGAGGTGCGTGAAGACCTTCCGCTCCTGCTGCCCCGGCAGGTAGGGACAGGGCGAGGGCGCCGTGAGGTAGAACTGGGGTGCGTCCCGCGGATGGCTGGTCACGCTTCGTATGGCTCACAGGCAGGTGGCCGGCGCGTGCGCCGCCGGGAAGGACCAGGATAGCACCGGCGCGGCCCGTCTCAACAGCCGGGCGGCGCGCCGGTGACGAATCCTGCGATTTAAGCGCGGCAGGGCGTCGAAGGTTGCACCCTCACGCGTCGCGCACCACCGCGAGGTCGATGACGAGGTCGTGACCCATCCGACGGTCGGCCCGCAGCACGCCGATGCCGATGTCGACGAGCCAGAGCAGGAAGGTCGAGAGCGCGACGTAGAACAGCAGCGCGTGGACCCCGGCGGTGATCCAGTCCACCGGCCCGCCGGTCCCGGCCCGCACCGCCCGCAGCCCCAGCATCCGCATGCCGAGAGTGCTCTGCCGCGACCCGCCGACCGTGATCGCGCTGTAGATGACGCCGCTCGCCGGCAGGATCGCGTAGAGGGCCCAGCCGACCCCGAAGGTGATGACGCCGAGGAGCGAGATCGCGAGCCACAGCAGGCAGCTGAAGCCGAAGATGAACACGATGTCGAGCAGGTAGGCCATGAAGCGCCGGGAGAGCGACCCGTGCGCCACCAGCACCGGCGGCCCCGCCCAGCCCGGCCCGGTCGGCGGCGCGTAGCCGCCGTAGCCCTGTTGGTAGGAATTGCCCTGATAGGGACCGCCTTGCCAGGAATTCGCCATCGCACGTCTCCGCCACGTCGCCCGCCGCATAAGGTGGGCGTGGCCGCGGCCCGGCTCAAGGGTGTCGGCGGCGGTGCCGCGAGCACTACGGCAGGATTTCGCACTTGCGTCATCCCGGCCCGGTTTCGTGCGTTGACAGCCATGTGCCGTTGCGCACGTCGGCTTGAATAATTCGGGATTAAACTGGATTTTACTTTGTGTGCGTCGGCGCACATCAAGGGAAGCCGATCGCGTTCAAGGTCCCGATATGGAAAAAGCCTGCCCCAGCCAGCGGGGCGCATTCCAGATCGAGGAGAGAACGATGAGAAAGCCGATCCTTGCCGCCGTCGTCATGGCCGCCACCGCGCTGCCCGCCCTCGCCGTGTCGGGCGCGGCCTGGGCCGATGGAGGGGGCGACGGGCGCATGCCGGCGGGCGGCGCGCATATGAGCAGCTACGTCAACCATCCCTACCACGACCCCCGCTCCGGCCATTGGCAGAAGCGCGGCACGGGACAGCTGCTCGGCGCTCCCATGATGGCCGATCCGGGCACCAGGCTGCTGCCGCGCGGCTCGGGTGTGCCGGCCTGGGCGGTGCAGCCGGGGCGCCGCTGAGCCGCCCCGTCCCGGCGGGCCCCGGGACGGGGCCGCCGGGACGGAGGGCGGAGACGGCGCGCCGTCTCCCGTCGTCGAGGCCCGGTCGCCGCGGGTGCCGGGTGACCTCGATATCGTAGCGGCACGATGCAGGATCTCGCAGCGTACGTTGTTCCAGCATCAAGCAATCCTTTCTCGCTGAAACAATTCCGCGTTGACCGTCCGGGCCGTCGCGAGCAGATTGACCCTGGGATAGGATGAGCCGTTTGATCTAGATCTAACATTTCGTCTTTGAATAAAGACAATAAAACCGTGAGAGCGGTAATCAAGGCATGGGAGACGCTCTTGGAGATGCCGTACTCGAAGGCTTGGCAATGGAATCGCGGTGAGATCCGAGGCGTCGCCGTTGCCGGCATGCTGCCCGAGGACACCGCTCGCGAGGCGTCCGGACGGGGTGAGGCCTCGGGTGCGAGGTCGCGCGGTCCGCTCCGGCGGGGTCTCGCGGCCGCCTGTCTCGCCTGGGGAGTGTCCTGCCTCGCCGGGTCCGGCCCGGCCGAGGCCGGTTCCGCCGCCCAGCCCGGGCAATCGGTCGGGCTGCCCGTCGGTGCCCAGATCCCGCACGGCCTCTACTGGATCACCGCGACGAATTTCGGTGTCCGCCAGACGACGCCGGGCGTGACGCCGCTCAACGTCAATACGACGACGCTGGCATGGTCGACGCCGTGGGAACTCGCCGGCGCGCGGGTGCAGTTCTTCCTCGGCGCTCCCTACTCGGCGGTCGCCCCACAGGACAGCGCCTGGCAGAGCGGCTTCGGTCAGCCGCTGCTGGCCGGCCAGCTCGCCTGGGACCTCGGCAACGATTTCGGCTTCAGCTACCTGCTCGGCGGCTACTTTCCGAGCCAGACGCGCTTCACGACCCAGACGTCGTCCCTGACGCACCGGTTCGCGCTCAGCTACGTCGGTAACGACTGGAACCTGACGGCGCACCTGTTCTACGGGCACTTCCTCGGCGACCGGCCGCCGCCAGGAGCGGTCTATCCCGACTACATGAACCTCGACCTGACGGCGACGCGCAACTTCGGCAAGTGGCAGATCGGGGCCGTGGCGTTCGGCTCCACCGACCTGCCGACGGGCGTCGCGAGCTATCGGCCGCAAGGGCAGATCGCGGTGGGCGGGCTGATCGGGTACAATTTCGGCCCGGTGAACCTGCAGGCTTTCGTCACCCGCGACGTGATCGACCGCAACTACGGCGGCCGCGACACGCGGGCGTGGCTGCGCGCCATCGTGCCCCTGTACCAGGACAAGCGCGAGGCCGCGCCGAACCGTACCCTGGTGACACGGGAGCAATCCCAGTGATCCCCGTCGAGCCCCGCCCGGCAGCGGGCGGGGGGCGGACGGTGGCGCGAGCCTGACGCCCCGGGCCGTCCCAGCCCGGTCAGCCCCCCGTCGCCGCCGTCCCGTGCGGCCCGATCCGCCGCGGCTCGAGCCCCTCCCGGCCGAGCGTGTCGAGGATCTCGGCGGTATGGCCGGGGCCGCGGGTCTCGATGGTGACGTCGATCGAGACGCTTTTCGCCGGCACGTCGAGGTGCAGGCGGCCGTGCGAGACCTCCAGGATGTTGGCGCCGAGCTCGCCCAGCCGCCCCGCCACCCGGCCGAGCACGCCGGGCCGGTCGCTCGCGGTCATCCGGAACGAGATGATGCGGTCCTCGCGCTCCAGCTCGCGCACCATCACCGAGGCGAGGAGGCGGGCGTCGATGTTGCCGCCGCAGAGCACCAGGCCGACGGTGCGGCCGGCGAACAGGTCGGGCCGCGCCAGCAGCGCGGCGAGGCCGGCGGCGCCGGCGCCCTCGGCGAGGCTGCGCTGGAGCGTGGCGTAGTCGTGCACCGCCCGCTCGATCTGCGGCTCGTCGACGAGGACGATCTCGCGCACGAGGTCGCGGATGATCGGCAGGGTCAGGCGGCCGACGGTCTTGACGGCGATGCCCTCGGCCAGCGTCGGGCCGCCGATCGGCCGGTCCCCGCCATCGATGGCGTTGAGGAAGGAGGGGTAGAGCGCGGCCTCGACGCCGTAGAGCGCCACCCGCGGCCGCAGGCTCGCCCCGATCGCGATGCCGCTCATCAGCCCGCCGCCGCCGATCGGCACCACCAGGCAGTCGAGGTCGGGGGCGTCCTCGAGCATCTCGAGGGCGATGGTGCCCTGGCCGGCCATCACGGCGGGATCGTCGTAGGGGTGGACCAGCACGAAGCCGTGCGCCGCCGCCAGCCGGTCGACGCATGCCGCCGCCTCGACCAGGGTGTCGCCCTCCAGCACCACGGTGGCGCCGTGGGCGCGGGTGTTCTCCACCTTCACCAGCGGGGTCGTCGCCGGCATCACGATGGTGGCCGGGATGCCGAGGCGCCGCGCGTGGTAGGCCACCGCCTGGGCGTGGTTGCCGGCCGACATCGCCACCACGCCGCGGCGGCGCTCGGGCTCGGAGAGCCCGCTCAGGCGGTTGACCGCGCCGCGCTCCTTGAAGGCGCCGGTGGCCTGCATGTTCTCGTGCTTGACGAGGACCCGCGCCCCGGTGAGCTCGGACAGGCGCGGCGCCGGCACCAGCGGCGTGCGCAGCACGTGGCCCCGGATGATGCGGGCGGCCCGGACGACGTCGTCCGGGGTGATGGCGTAGGGCTGGCTCAACGGCGACCTCCGGGACGCCGCAGTGTAGAAGCCGCGCGGTCCCGCGTCAGCCCGCCCCCGGCTCGGCCAAGGCCGCGTCGGGCGTGTCGAGATAGTAGTGCTTGAGCAGGTAGAGCGCCGCGCCGCCGACCGGGCCGCGGTCGCTCGTGAGGCCCGAGAGGTCGGTGCGGCTGAGCCCCGAGAACTGGCAGACCGCGTAGCGCGGCACGGTGCTGCGGCCCTCGCGCTCCTGCGCGAAATCGATGCGGACGCTGCGCTCCTGCGGGCCCGCCGCCGTGCGCAGCACCGTGACGCGGGCCCCCGCCGGCACCAGGGTCGGCAGCGCCCGCCGGCAGGTTCGGGCCTGCTCGGGGTCGAGGCTGCCGGAGCAGGCGGCGAGGCTCAGCAGGGCGGCGAGGAGGCCGAGGCGGCGTGGCCTCACCCCTGGCGCAGCCGCTGCGCGACCCGCGGGGCGAAGTAGGTGAAGATGCCGTCGGCGCCGGCGCGCTTGAAGGCGGCCAGGCTCTCCATCATGGCGCGCTCGCCGTCGAGCCAGCCGTTCTGGGCGGCGGCGGCGATCATCGCGTACTCGCCCGAGACCTGGTAGGCGAAGGTGGGCACGGAGAACGTCTCCTTCACCCGGCGGATCACGTCGAGGTAGGGCATGCCGGGCTTGATCATCACCGAGTCGGCGCCCTCGTCGAGGTCGAGGGCGACCTCGCGCAGGGCTTCGTCGGTGTTGCCGGCATCCATCTGGTAGGTGCGCTTGTCGCCGACGAGGGTCGCGCTGGTGCCGATCGCGTCGCGGAACGGGCCGTAGAAGGCGCTCGCGTACTTCGCCGCGTAGGTCATGATCTGTGCGTCGCGGTACCCGGCCCGGTCGAGCCCGGCCCGGATCGCGCCGACCCGGCCGTCCATCATGTCGGAGGGGGCGATCACGTCGGTGCCGGCCTCGGCCTGGATCAGGCTCTGCTCGACGAGGAGCGCCACCGTCTCGTCGTTGACGATGACGCCGTCCTCCAGGAGTCCGTCATGGCCGTGGCTGGTGTAGGGGTCGAGGGCGACGTCGGTGATGACGCCGATCTCCGGCACCGCCTTCTTCACCGCCCGCACGGCGCGGCAGACCAGGTTGTCGGGGTTGAGCGCCTCGGAGCCGGTGGCGTCGCGCAGGGCCGGGTCGATGTAGGGGAAGAACGACAGGGCCGGGATGCGCAAGGACGCGGCCCGCTCGGCCTCCCGCACCGCCTCGTCGACGGAGAGGCGCTCGACACCGGGCATCGAGGCCACCGGCTCGCGGCGGTTCTCGCCCTCGATCAGGAACAGCGGCCAGATCAGGTCGTCGACCGTGAGGGTGGTCTCGCGCACCAGGCGGCGCGACCACTCGGCCTTGCGGTTGCGCCGGGGGCGCTGCGTCAGCCCGAGGGACGCCGGCTCGGTCCGGGCGGCTTCCCGGGCGAGCGGCCGGGGCATCGGCTGGATCTGCGACATCCGGGGTCGTGCCTCCTCGCGGCCCGCTCCGCGCCGGGCCTGGTTCTTCGTCGAATTCGTCCAATCCGCAGGTAGCACAGTCCGGCGGACGTCAGAACCCGGGCAGAGGTGCAGAGGAGGACAGTGCGCGCATGGCTGGGTCGCACGGGAGATCCCTGGGCGAAAGATCCCTGGGCAAAAGATCCCTGGCCGGGAGGCCCGCGGCTCGCGCGGTCTCGCCGGCGCGGAGCGCCCAGCGCCGTTGACGGGGCGGGCCGGGGCCGGTTAACCGCCCTTAACCGGGAGGAGCGGCACCATGGGCGACGCGGGCGTGACGGCGGACGGCACGGTCTTGTGCGAGCGGCGGGGCGCGGCCGGCCTCATCACCTTGAACCGGCCGAAGGCGCTCAACGCCCTCAACCTCGAGATGGTGCGCGCCATGCGCAGCGCCCTGGAGGCCTGGGCGGCGGAGCCGGCGGTCACCCGGGTGGTGGTGCGGGGCGCCGGCGAGCGGGCGTTCTGCGCCGGCGGCGACATCCGCCGCATCCACGAGGAGGGGAGGGCGGGGCGCTATGCCGAGGCCGAGACCTTCTTCCGCGAGGAGTACGAGCTCAACGCGCTGATCCAGCGCTACCCCAAGCCCTACGTCGCGCTGATCGACGGCATCGTCATGGGCGGCGGCGTCGGGGTCTCGCTGCACGGCTCGCACCGGGTCGCGGCGGAGCGCACGACCTTCGCCATGCCGGAGACCGGCATCGGCTTCTTCCCCGATGTCGGCGCGACCTACGCCCTGCCGCGTCTGCCGGGCTTCGTCGGCACCTACCTGGCGCTCACCGGCGAGCGGATCGGGCAGGGCGACGTCCTCGCCTTCGGGCTCGCCACCCATGCGGCACCGGCGGCGCGCTTCGAGGCGATCATCGAGGCTCTGGCCGCGGGCGGGCCGGTCGACGGGGCGCTCGCCCCCGGCGAGGCGCCGGCCCCCGGCCCGCTCCACGCCGAGCGCGCCCTGATCGAGGCCTGCTTCTCCGCCGGCAGCGTCGCCGAGGTGCTGGTGCGCCTCGACGCCGCCGGCACCGCGTTCGCCGCGGCGACCGCCGCGACGATCCGCACCCGCTCGCCCACCAGCCTCAGCCTCGCCCACGCGCAGATGCGCCGGGGCGCCGACCTGTCCTTCCCGGAGGCGATGCGGCTCGAGTACCGCATCCTGTGCCGCATCCTGCGCGGGCACGACTTCTACGAGGGCGTGCGCTCGGTGCTGATCGACCGGGACGGCCGGCCGGACTGGCAGCCCGCCACCCTGGAGGCGGTGCGGGCGGCGGACATCGAAGCGCATTTCGCGCCCCTGCCCGACGAGCCGAGCTTCACCTGACCATGCGCTCCTTGAGCAAGGTCCGGGGCGGCCCCCGGCGGGCCAGACCCGAGGAGGCGGCCGACCGCATCGAGCGCCGGGCCCCGCGGCCCGAGACGCGCTGGGACGTGGTGCTGGTCTGGCTGATGCGGATCGTGGCGGTGGTCTGGATGGTCAAGGGCCTGAGCGCCTGGGCCGAGATCCTCGGCGCCCGCCCGAACGCCGCCCCGTTCGAGACCGCGCCGATCGGGCGGCAGGCGGTGATCGTCTATTTCGGCGTCATCAACCTGCTGGCGGCGGTGGGCCTGTGGCTCGCCACCGCCTGGGGCGGGGTGGTCTGGCTGCTCGCCGCCACCTCCGCCATCGTGCTCGCCCTGCTCACGCCGCAGCTCCTGCCGATGACTCTGCCGAGCCTCGCCTTCGACGGAATGATCATCCTGGTCTACTTCGCCGTATCCTGGCTCGCCTCGCGCGAACTACGCTGAAGCTCAACCTTTCTCGAAAGTGAACGATCTGCTTCATCTTCGGTTTACCGACAGAGGTAAATCGAGAATTTATCCTGTCGTTTAAACTCACATTCACGGGGTCCGCCTAATTTGAACCCATAAGCGGAGCGGGAGACACCGCCGAGCACCCCCATACAGTGAGGCGTTCCCATGAAGACCCAGGCGACGAAGGTGGCGCAGACGATCTCCGCTCCCGAGGCCGAGCAGACCGTGCGGCCGCACTACCTCGAGGCGCTCCACCTCGTCGAGCGTCTGCACCGCCGCCTCCTCGACGTGATCAAGGACGAGTTCGAGCGCCGGGGCCGGGAAGACGTCAACAGCGTCCAGGCGCTGCTCCTCTACAACATCGGCGACAAGGAGCTGACCGCGAGCGAGCTGCGCACCCGCGGCTACTATCTCGGCTCCAACGTCTCGTACAACGTCAAGAAGCTGGTCGAGACCGGCTACCTGCACCACGCCCGCTCGAAGACCGACCGCCGCTCGGTGCGCATCAGCCTCACCGACAAGGGCCGCGAGGTGCACGAGATCGTCCGCGGGCTCTACGACAAGCACGCCAAGACGATCCAGCCGATCGGCGGCATCTCGGAGGACGATTTCGGCCGGCTCAACCAGGCGCTCGCCCGCCTCGAGCGCTTCTGGACCGACCAGATCCGCTACCGGCTCTGAGACGCGCACCGCACGACGCGACCGAGCCCGCCGGCGGCCCATCACGGGCCGCCGGCGGGCTCGATTGCTTTCGGACGGGAAAAGCTCGCGGTTTCGCGAGCCGGTCGCGCGCCTAATTGACGAAGGCCCGGCTGCGGCTGTCGCGCGCCCGCACGGTCGTCATCGGCAGGTGGAAGACGCGGCGTTGATGCTGGTCCTCGACCCGGAAGGCGCTCTGCTTCCAGTCGAAGGCGGCCTCGCCGTCGTCGAGCAGGCCAGCCGCCAGCTTGGCCGCGACTTCCAGGGCGTCGGCGGGGCTCTGCAACTCAATCCCTTCGGGGTCCTCGATGAGGCGGCGTCCCGACTGGAAATGGAAGTAATAGACGGTCATCACGGGCTCGGCGGGCGATTCGGCCGGATCTATGCCACAAAATCTGGAAAAGTGCGATCCGCCAATGGCAGAAACAGGTATTCGGGATTCGGGTTTCAGGATGTCGGCGTGCCGTCCGAGAGGATCAACTAATATTTCAATTTTTAGTCCAAGACACGGAAAAAATTCTCTTTTGACAATAAATGGCTCAACGTCACGGGCACGCTCGATTAGATGTGAGCGCAAAGTTGTCACACGCGCCCCTGCGTCTCCGTCCGGTTCCAGACCTTGCCGCGCCGAAGCCGATCTCGCCGGCGTCTGTCGGTGGACGCCGAGAGACCTGGTCGCGCGACCAGCGACGTCCTGACGCGCCCCGCAGGAGGTTGCGCAGCCCGACCGAGCCTGGCTCCCGCCGACCGACACGGACTCAGCCCCAAACGAAGAAAGCCGCCCGAAGGCGGCTTTCCGGTTTCAAGTCCTGGAACGAGCCGGGATGGTCAGGCGCGCAGGCGGGTGCGGACCTCGCCGAGGCTGCGACGGACCAGGTCCTGGGCGGCGTCGCCGCTGACCTTCTCCCGCAGGATGGTCTCGGAGACCCGCACGGCGGCTTCCGCCGCGGCGGCCCGCACGTCGGCGGCGGCCTGGGCCTCGGCCTGGGCGATCTTGGTCTCCGCGGCCTTGGTCCGGCGGGCCACGAACTCGTTCAGGCGGGCATGGCCCTCGGCGGCCGCGGCCTCGGCCTCGGCGCGGGCGTTGGCGACGATCTCGGCGGCCTCGCGCTCGGCCTCGGACCGGCGGCGCTTGTAGTCCGCCAGCACGGCCTCGGCCTCCTCGCGCAGGCGACGGGCCTCGTCGAGCTCCTTGCGCACGCGCGCGCCGCGCTTGTCGAGCCCGCCGATGATCTGGTCGAACAGGCCCATCTTCCAGGCGATGCCGCAGAACACCACGAAGGCGACCGCGACCCAGAACTCCGCATCGAACAGCATGTCGTGATCTCCTGCGGCTCAGTGCACGGTCTGGGGACGGCCGCTCGCGGCCGCGCGGTCGTAGGCGGCCTCGACGGCGCCGCGCTCCGGCACCTGGCCGGTCAGGCGCTCGACGATGGCGGTCGCGGCGTCGGCGGCCACCTCGCGCACGCTGCTCATCGCGGTGGCGGTGCGGCTGCGGATCTGGGTCTCGGCCTCGGCGAGCTTGACGGCGAGGTCGGCCTCGAGCGACTTGCGGCGCGTCTCGGCCTCGGCGGCGAGCTGGTCGCGGGTCGTCTGGGCGATGCCCTTGGCCTTGTCCTGCGCTTCCTTCAGCGCGCGCTCGTAGGTGTCGCGGGCGGTGTCGGCCTCGGACTTGGCGCGGGCGGCCTGGTCGAGATCGCCGGCGAGCCGGGCCTGCCGGTCGTGCAGGATGCCGGCGATCTGCGGCAGTGCGATCTTCGACATCAGGTAGTAGAGCAGGCCGAAGGCGAGCGCGAGCCAGAGGATCTGCGCCACGAAGGTGCTGCTCTCGAACGGCGGGAAGCCGCCGCCGTGCTCGGAGGCCGGCTCGTGAATCAGCCCCTCCTGGGTGGGGGCGGGTGCGTGTGGCTGCGCCATGGTGTCGTCCGGGTGTGGGGGAGACGAAGCGCTCCCGCCGAGCGCTCGGCCGGGCCGGCCGTCGCGCCGCCACGCCTCGCGGGCGGCGGCTGCACGAAACAGTCTGAGGCGGCCCGCCTAAGTGCCTCTCACGAAACTCCCGCTGCATGGCCGCCGCAACGAGCGGCGCCGGTGGTCGGGAGTTGTGTGAGGTGCACTAACGCGCGCGCACCGGAGCCTCGCGGGAAGGCCCGGTGCGCGGGTGGACCACCTCTTGTCAGGTAATCCTCGCCGGAATCAGACGGCGAACAGCAGCAGCAGCGCGACGAGCAGCGAGAAGATGCCCAGCGCCTCGGTCAGCGCGAAGCCGAGGAGCAGGTTGGCGCGCTGGCTGTCGGCCGCGGAGGGGTTGCGCAGGGCGCCGGCGAAGAACTGGCCGAACAGGTTGCCGAGGCCCACGGCGGCGCCCGCCATGCCGAGGCAGGCGAGGCCGGCGCCGATGTACTTCGCAGCAACGGGATCCATCGTGGTGCTCCTAAGGTCGTCTAGTCGTCTGGCGGGTGGGATCCGGCCGCGACACGGCGAACCGGGGTGGGAAGCTCGGGTGAGGCGATCGCGGGCGGGAGGCGGGGCCGGGATCCGGGACGATCCGGGACCTCGGCGCCCCGGCCGTCAGTGGCCCGGATGCAGGGCGTCGCTGAGGTAGATCGAGGTCAGCGTCGCGAAGACGTAGGCCTGCAGCACCGCGACCAGCATCTCGAGGGCCGTGACGGCGACCGAGAGGGCGAGGGGCAGCGGCGAGAGGATGCCCCAGACGCCGGCGGCGAGGAGGGCCGGGACGAAGCCCGCGAAGATCTTCAGCGCGATGTGGCCCGCCAGCATGTTGGCGAAGAGACGGACCGAGAGGCTGATCGGCCGGGAGATGAACGACACGACCTCGATCACCACGATCAGCGGCTTGAGCCAGCCGGGCACGCCGGGGGGCACGAACAGGCCGAGGAAGTGGGTGCCGTGGGCCATGAAGCCGTAGATCACCACGGTGAGGATCACCACCAGCGCCAGCATGAAGGTGACGATGATGTGGCTGGTCACCGCGAAGGCGTAGGGGATCATCCCGAACAGGTTCAAGAGCAGGATGAACATGAACAGGGAGAAGACCAGCGGCACGAAGCGCTCGCTGCCGTGGCCGGCCGACTGGTGCACCGTCTGGCCGATGAACTCGTAGAACACCTCGGCCAGGGACTGCGCCCGGCCCGGCACCACCGCCCGGCTCTTCGTCGCCCAGATCGTCAGGAGCGCGATGAGCCCCACGGCCAGGAACATGTACAGCGCCGACTGGGTGAAGGCGATGTGCTGGTGGCCGATATGCCCGAACGAAACCAGCGGCTTCAGCTCGAACTGGTGGATCGGATCCATCTTGACGGCCATGCCGGTCCCGCCCCCTCGTGTATCGCTGCCGCGGGTTCCTCCCGCCGCGCTGCCAATCCGTGCAGGCGGATGCACGGCATCCACCGGATGATCAAGACCCTGGCGGGCCTTTCTTCGTGTCCGCGGCCGGAAAAAATCCGGAAACGCGCATCACGTTGTAGATTCCGGCCGCGAAGCCCAGGACGAGCAGGACGATCAGGCCCCAGGGCTTGGTGCCCAGGAGACGATCGCAGCCCCAGCCGAGGAGGCCGCCCGCCAGCACGCCGGCCACGAACTCCGTGGACAGCCGCATGGCGACGCCGAGGGACGAGGGCTGGCCGCGGTCTTGACGCGACGAAGGATCGGAGGCTGCCGCGGGGCGCTTCCGGTCGATCTGCATCTCGAGACGCTTGAGCCTCGCGGAGAGGTCGTCGTCGGGGGTCGGGCCCTCACCGGCGCCGTCCTTCCCCCGCGGGTCGTTGCCGCTCATGGCGAAAACCTCGCGCGTGAAGGATGAGGAGATCCGGTCCGGCTACCCCCGTCGAGCGGGCGCACCATAGTTTCGCCCACCTTGGGAGTCAAGGCGCCCCGGGACGACGTTAAGTCATTGGACTTTCGACGGATTTCGCACTGCACGCGGAGCGTCCGTCAAACCGTCTCGGCCAGCCGCTCGGCGGTCGCGAGGTCGACCGAGACGAGCTGCGACACCCCCCGCTCGGCCATGGTCACGCCGAACAGCCGGTCCATCCGCGCCATGGTGATCGGGTTGTGGGTGATGACGATGAAGCGGGTGTCGGTGTCCCGCGCCATGGCGGCGAGGAGGTCGCAGTAGCGCTCGACGTTGGCGTCGTCGAGGGGCGCGTCGACCTCGTCGAGGACGCAGACAGGCGACGGGTTGGTGAGGAACACCGCGAAGATCAGGGCGGTCGCCGTCAGGGCCTGCTCGCCGCCGGAGAGCAGCGTCATGGTCTGCGGCTTCTTGCCAGGCGGCCGGGCCAGGATGTCGAGCCCGGCCTCCAGGGGATCGTCGGAATCGACGAGCGTCAGCTCGGCGGTACCGCCGCCGAACAGGGTGGTGAACAGGCGCTCGAAATGGCCGTTCACCGCCGTGAAGGCGGCGAGCAGGCGCTCGCGCCCCTCGCGGTTGAGGCTCTGGATCGCGCCGCGCAGGCGCCGGATCGCCTCGATCAGCTCGTCGCGCTCGCGCCCGAGCTCGTCGCGCCGCCCCTCCGTCTCCCGCAGCTCCTCCTCGGCCCGCAGGTTGACCGCACCGAGCCGGTCGCGGTCGGCCCGCAAGGCGGCGGCCCTGGCCTCGACGACGGCGGCCTCCGGCAGGGGATCGCCCGGCGTCGCATCGGCCAGGCCGTAGAGGCCTTCCGGATTGGTCTCGAGGCTGTCGGCGATGGCCCGGACGATCTCCGCGAGGCGCCGTTCGAGGGCCTCGTGGGCGGCGGCGGCCGCCGCCCGGGTCTCGCGGGCACCCGCGAAGGCGTCGAGGGCCCGGCGCGCCCGCTCCTCGGCTTCCGCCAGGGTCTTCTCGCCCGCGGCGAGGCGTCCGCCGGCCCTCGCCCGGGCCGCACCGGCCTCTTCGGTCGCGGCGGCGAGCCGGCGGCGCTCCTCGGCGAAGGTCTCGGGCGCCTCGGCGAGTTCCGCCTGCTCTTCCTCCGCGGCGGCCAGCCGGTCCTCGAGTTCCTCCAGCACCGCGTCCGCCCGCTCGGCCCGCTCCTGCCAGCGCGCCCGGTCGGCGGCCAGGGCGGCGCGGCGGGCGGCCCCCCCCCCCGCGGCGCGGGCCCGCCGCCGGCGGGGGGGCCCGGGC
>NZ_LABY01000273.1 GCF_001043975.1 Methylobacterium variabile | reverse complement strand
GGCCGGCCTCGTCACGGTGCTGTCGCCGACGCCGGCCCTCCCCGAGAACGCCGCCCAGCTCACCGCGATCATGCTGCGCGCCTGCGACGGGGCCGACGACCTCGACGATACGCTCACCGACGAGCGCCTGAACGCGATCGTCGCCGGGCCCGGCCTCGGCACCGGGGCGCCGACCCGCGACCTCGTGCGGGTCGCTGCGGAAGCCGGTCGCGGCCTCGTCCTCGACGCCGACGCCCTGACGAGCTTCTCCGGGAAGGCCGACGAGCTCGCGCGGATGATCGCGGAGGGCGGGTCCGGTGCGGTCGCGACCCCGCACGAGGGCGAGTTCGCCCGCCTGTTCAAGGGCGTGGGGGCGGTGCCGGGAGAGGGTTCGAAGCTCGCGCGGGCGCGGGCAGCGGCGGCCTTCCTGGGCGCCGTCGTGGTGCTCAAGGGCTCCGACACGGTGATCGCCGCGCCCGACGGCCGGGCCGCCATCAACCCGAACGGCTCACCCTGGCTCGGCACCGCCGGCAGCGGCGACGTGCTGTGCGGCCTCATCGGCGGGCTGCTGTCCCAGGGGATGGCGCCCTTCTGGGCCGCCGCCGCCGCGGTCTGGCTCCACGCCGCCGCCGCGCGCCGGCACGGGCCGGGCCTGATCTCGGAGGACCTGCCGGAGCTGATGCCGGCGGTGCTGCGGGAGCTGCTGGAGGGACTCGGGACGGCGTAATTCCGCCGCGCCTTCGAACGGAACCGTTCGGAGGCGCAAGGCAAGCCCGAACGGGCGCCGGCGCTGATGCGCCGGACGCCTTCGCATCGACGTGTCGATGCCAAGGCGCGAGGGTATAAGAC
>NZ_LABY01000272.1 GCF_001043975.1 Methylobacterium variabile | reverse complement strand
TGCCAAGGCGCGAGGGTATGACACCGGCGCGCTCTCGCATCGATGCGAGAGCGTCCGGCGCGAGGTCACGGGCTTGGCTCTCGCACCGGCCTCCCGCGTCAGCGCCCGCCCAGCGCCCGGGCCGGTGCGGTGGCGAGGTCGACCGCGCCCTCGGCGGTGTTGCCGAGGCCCTGGCCGAGGTTGCGCAGGTGCTCGCCGTAGGTCTCCCGGCTCTGGGCATCGACCACGGCGACCGGGGCCGAGACCGCGAGGCCGGCGGCGGTGCCGACGGTGGCGGCGGCGCCCGCGGTCATCTGCACGATGCGGTCGCCGAGACCGACGCGGGAATCGGTGATGGTCTGGCCTTGCGCCAGGCGGTTGCCGAGGAGCGCCACGAGCTGCGGGCTGCCGGCGAACTTGCCGTGGTTGAGGGCGTCGTCGCCCTTCATCGCGGTCAGGTTGAGGACCGCGATGTTCTCGCGGGCGAGCTCGCTGCGATAGGGCTCCGTGCCCGGATCGATGGCGCCGAGGCGGGCGCCGGAATTGCCCCAGACCAGCCGCGAGACCGCGAGCGCGTTGTCGTCCTGGGACACGAACAGGCTCAGCCTCGGCCGGGTCGGGCCCATGTCGCGAAACGCCTCGCGGGCGAGGTCGACGTCGACATCGGGCGCGGCCAGAACCACGTCGCGGATCTTCGCGGCGACGCGCCCGTCGCGGATCGCCATCTGGCGCAAGGATTCGAGCACCAGCCAGTTGCCCATCGAGTGGGCCAGCACCGTGACCTCGGTCACCTCCGGGTTCTGGGCGAGGCGCCGCAGCACGCCCTCGAGGGCGTTGCGCGAGTAGTTGGTGCTCTCGCGGTCGTAGCCGTAGGCCAGCACGCTGCCCCGGGACGGCCAGGTGAACAGCACCGGCACCACGTCGGCCTTGGTGTCGTGCACGATCTGGGCGAAGCGGTAGACCGCGTCCTCGAAGCGGTTGTTGAAGCCGTGGACGAAGACCAGCACGTGGCGCCGGCCCGTGCGCGCGGCGCTGCGGCGCAGGCGCGCCGCGGCCTCCGGCCGGTCGAGGGTCTCGGCCTTGAGCGTCACGAAGTCGGTGGCGGGGTTGCCCGGCAGGCTCTTGGGCCACTGCACCGTGCCGGGGGTGCGCACCGAGTCCGGCGGGATCGAGACCGTGATGTCGGCGTAGGACAGGGCCGGCCCCCGATCGCCGGAATAGAGCTCACCCGGGTTGCCGGCGGTCTTGCGCGTGGTCGCGACCAGCATGTCGACCCGGGACGCCCCCGGCACCGTGGCGGCCACCGGCGCCAGCACGCCCTTCGGCGTGCCCGCGCAGGCGCCGAGCCCGGCCGCGAGGACGAGGGCGCTCCCCAGCATCCGGCCCCGCACAAGAACCCCCATCACCACCGTCCGCTCTCCTCGCCCCATCCGGACAAACCTTGCGGCACCCGGCGGTCCCTCGCGCCCGATTCTCAGGAGCACGTCTTAAGAAGATGAGCCAAACCGATGCGGCGCCAATGGGGCGGCGGGCCGGCGGGGCGCTTCCGCCGGCCCCGTGGCCGGGAGAGCACGCTCCGGCCGCGTCGAGGGACGCCGCCCGCCCCCGCCCATTTTCTGCGCAGAACCGGTATCCACCCTGCGGGAAAATGCTCTAGAGGCTGGCTCACGTCCCCCGGCGGTCCCGCGCGGGCCGGGACGCTCCCCGCCGCGTCGATTCATGGTCACCCCGCTTCCCCTCTCGATCTTCATCATCGCCCACAACGAGGCCGACCGCATCGGCGCCACCATCGCGGCGGTGCGCGAGCTGTCGGACGACATCGTGGTGGTCGATTCCGGCTCCACCGACGGGACGCGTGAGCTCGCCGCCTCCCTGGGCGCGCGGGTGATCGAGCGGGCCTGGCCCGGCTACGGGCCGCAGAAGCGCTTCGCCGAGGAGCAGTGCCGGCACGTCTGGATGCTGAACCTCGACGCCGACGAGGTGGTGCCGCCGGAGCTCGCCGCCGAGATCCGCCGCCTGTTCGCCGCGGGCGAGCCGCCCCACCCGGCCTACGCGATCGGCATCGCCGAGGTGTTTCCCGGCGAGACCAGGCCGCACCGCCTCGCCTACACGCTCTGGCCGGTCCGGCTCTACCGGCGCGACCGCGGCCGCTACTCGCCCTCGCCGGTGCATGACCGGGTCGACCTCGAGCCCGGCGCCACGACCGGGCGGCTGCGGGCCGTGATCCACCACTTCTCGGTCCGCTCCCTGGGCGACCAGCTCGACAAGCTCAACCGCTACTCGGACCAGCAGGCCGACGACCTCGAGGCGCGGGGCGTCCAGATCCCGACCTGGCGCCTCTTCGTTGAGCTGCCGGGCAATTTCCTGAAGGCGTATGTCGGCCGGCGCCACTGGGTGCGCGGCGCCTACGGCTTCCTGACGGCGATGAACTATGCCATCTCGCGCCACCTACGGGTCGCCAAGCACTACGAGCGCCGGATCGGGGGTCGCGGCCGGCGCGGCGGCCGCTGACGCCGGTTAACCTGTGTTGAAGCGGCAGAGCGGCTCCGGTGCGATGCTGCGCGCTTCCCTCCCGGCAGGCGGCGCGACGCGCGGCCGCCCTTCCGACGACAGGCATGGCCCCCCACAGAAGAGCCCTTCCGGCGCAGGGCGATGCCGGGGCCGCGCGCGACGCCGACGGCCCTGCCGCGCCCCCGCACGACATCGTGGTGATCGGCGGCTCGGCGGGCGCGGTGGCGCCGCTGCGGGCGATCCTGGCGGGCCTGCCGGCGGAGAGCCCGGCAGCCTACTTCGTGGCCCTGCACACGGCGAGCGGCGGCAGCCTCGCAGCGCGCATTGGCCGGCCGCCGGGGCCGCTTCCCCTGGTGCCGGCCGAGGACGGCATGGCGATCCGGCCCGGCCGGGTCTACCTCGCGGCGGCGGACCGGCACCTGCTGCTGGAACCCGGCACGATCCGCCTCGGCCGCGGCCCGCGGGAGAACATCAGCCGGCCGGCGGTCGACGCGCTGTTCCGCTCCGCCGCCCTGGCCTACGGACCGCGGGTGGTGGGCGTGCTGCTGAGCGGCCTCCTGCACGACGGCGCGGCGGGCCTCGACGCGATCAAGCGCTGCGGCGGCCTCGCCCTGGTGCAGGATCCCGACGAGGCCGAGGCGCCCGACATGCCGCGCAGCGCGCTCGCGGCGGTGCCGGCGGATGCCTGCGCGCCGACGGACGGCCTCGGTGCGGCGCTCGCCCGCCTGGTGGCCCTTCCGGCCGGGCCGCCGGGCCCAGTGCCGGAGGACCTGGCCCTCGAGGTCGCGATCGCCGCGGGCCGCCCGGGCGCGGACCTGGAGCGGGCGGCCGATCCCTCCCCCATCACCTGCCCGGGCTGCGGCGGCGTGCTCTCCCAGATCCGCGAGGGGCGGGTGCTGCGCTTCCGCTGCCAGGTCGGCCACGCCTACACGGCCGAGGCCCTCGCGGACATGCAGGGCGACGCGCTCGAGGACGCCCTGCGGGTCGCCCTGCGCATCGTCAAGGAGCGCGCCGAGCTGGTCGGCCGCATGGCCGGCGACGCCCGCCGGCGTGGCAACGGCCTCGTCGCGGCGATGTACGAGGAGCGCGCCCGCGAGTACGACGGCCACGTGCGCACGATCCGGCAGGCCCTCGGGACGGGGCACGACCTCAGGGAGGCCGGGGCGGGACCGGGGGGCCGTCCCGGCTGAGCGCCGCGGGCGCGGGCGAAAGCCGGGGATCGCCATGCGTTGGCCTGACAGCGCTTCGCCGGACGGATATGATCCCGGTGCGGTAGATTGCACGTCCATCTGCCGGATACCGGAGGCGACGACCCTTGGCCAGGAAGACCCGTGCGGAGTCGGGTACCCCCGTGGAGGGAAGGCGGTCGCCTGAGCGCCTGGTGGTGGTCGGCGTCGGCGCTGCGGGTGCTGCCATCGACTCCCTGGAGCGCTTCCTCGCCCATGCCCCGGAGATGCCGGGCATCGCCATCGTGGTCGCACTCCAGCAGCGCGAGGTGATCGACGAGGCGCGCTGGAACACGGCCCTGTCGCGGGCCGCGGCCCTGACGCCCGCCC
>NZ_LABY01000271.1 GCF_001043975.1 Methylobacterium variabile | reverse complement strand
GCGGCCCGGGCCGCCTCCCCGGCAAGGCCGATGAGCGCCAGCCCGGCGAGCCACGCCCCCGACCCGAGGGCGGCGCGGGCCGCCGGCGGCTTGCCCGCCAGGAGGTCGGCGGCTCCCTGCCCGGCCCCGAGGAGCAGGGCGCACCAGGCGGCGAGCGCCGCGGCGAGCGCGGCCCTGGCCCGCCAGGGCCGCGCCGGACCTGCGAGCAGCGCGCACACGGTGGCCGCCAGGGCGCCCGCCGCCATCCCGGCGGGGCCGGAGCCGACGGGAACGCCGGGCACCAGGCGGTTCGGCGCCAGCGTGAGGAACGGCAGGCCCGCGAGGGCCGCGGCGGCGAGGCCGGCCGTGACCGGCGGCAGCCAGGCGCCGGGCCGCGCCGTCACGGGAGGGATCTCGGTGGAGGACGTCACGACGGGAGGGATCCGAGGTAGCGCCGGGCCACGGCCTCGGGCGTGTCGCCATCCACCGCCACCTGGGCGTTCAGCCGGCGCAGGGTGGCGAGGTCGAGGCCGGAGAAGACGCGGTCGAGGGCGGGCCCGATCTCGGGGTGGCGGTCGAGGACCCCTGTGCGGATCAACGGGGCCGGCTCGTAGACGATCTGCGCCCCGGCGGGATCGCTCATCACCACCACGTCGAGGGCGGCGATCGCCCCGTCGGTGCCGTAGACCATGCCGGCATTGACCCCGCTGATGCCCTGCGCCGCCGCCCGTAAGGTCACGGCGGTGTCGCCGCCCGGCAGCATCACGATCCTCTCCCGCGGCATCACGAAATCGTAGGCCCGCTCGAAGGACGGCAGGGCGGCCGGGCTCTCGACGAACTCCGCCGAGGCGGCGAGCTCGACGAGGCCGCGGCGGACCGCGCCGGCGAAATCCGCCATCGTGGCGAGCCGCTCGGCCCGGGCGAGCCCACCCTGCACGGCGATCTGCCAGGTGTTGTTGGCCGGCGCCGGCCTGAGCCAGGTGAGACCGCGCGCGGCGTCGAAGGCCTTCGCCGCGGCGTAGGCGGAATCCGCCCGGCGCCAGACCGGGTTGGCGTCGGTGCCGGAGAAGAAGGCGACGTTGCCGGTGTATTCGGGGTAGGCGTCGATCTCACCCGCGGTCAGCGCGGTGCGCACGATCCGGGTCGGGCCGAGCTGGAGCCGGGCCGTGACCGGCACGCGGAGGCGCTCGAGGATCATCACGATCAGGTGGCCGAGGAGGATACCCTCCCCATGGGATTTCGAGGCCACGACGACCGGCCGGTCGGCCCGCGCGGCCGTGGCGACGGCCAGTCCGGCGAGCCCCGCCGCGAGGACGCGGCGGCGGTTCGGACCGGGCCGGACACCCCGCCGCCGCTGCATCGCGTCCCAGGTCCGTGCGCTTGACATGAATGGCTTTCCGGGCGACGGCTCACCGGCGCAGGTGACACGAACCGGCGCGGACTCGCATGGGTTGCGGGCAGAGGGAAGCCCTGGCGGCGCGGCGGTTTCCGCGGCCGCAGGGACGGGCCGATCGGACCCCGGTACGGGGCGTTGAGGGAAAGAACTCCGGCGTGGGCACGGAAACAAGCGAAGACCTCCTGAACGGTGCCCGCGTCCTCGTGGTGGAGGACGAAGCGGCGATCTCGATGCTGCTGGAGGACATGCTTCTCGATTTCGGCTGCGAGGTCGTGGGTCCGGCGGCCCGGCTGAGCAAGGCGCTCGAGATGGCCGAGAGCGAGAGCTTCGTGGTCGCGATCCTCGACGTCAACGTCGCCGGCGAGCCGATCTACCCCGTCGCCGAGGCGATCGTACGCCGCGGCCTGCCGCTCGTCTTCTCCACCGGCTATGGCGGCGCCGGCATCCGCGAGCCGTTCCGCGACCGCCCGGTGGTGCAGAAGCCGTTCAGCCAGCAGGACCTCAAGCGCACCCTGATCGCCGCGATCGCGGCGGGCGGCTGAGGCCGCCGGCGCGTCGCAGGGCGCGCCCACCTCGATCAAGTTTCGAGCATTCTCCAACGACCCGCGCCGGTGTTACGACCGCCGGCGGCGGGCCGGCGCGCGTCAGCGGGCCGGGCGCGCCGCGGCTCTGGTGCCGTGCCGCTCGGACGGATCGCGCACGTCCGCGGCCTCCTGCGCCTCGACGCGACGCTTGAACGCGCCCCAGGCCATCAGCGTGCAGCCGCAGCCGTCGCACCGGATCATCGCGTCGTCGGTCAGGTCAGCCGGCAGGCGGACCGCCGGGGAGCCGCAGGACTCGCATCCGAAACCGCTGCGCATCTCGCACCCCCTCACCCGCGTCCAGGTCACGCCCGCAAGCTTAGGCATGCTGCGCTGCACGCAAGATGAACGAAACCGCGAAACCGCTACGTTTCCAGCTCGAAGGCCGAGACGACGTGGCGGGGCCAGCGCCCCGGGACGACGAACACCGCGTCGGCGCGCAAGGTGAGGCTCGCGCTCCACGGCGCCCGGGCGATCCAGGCGCGGGCGGCGCGGGAGAACAGGCGGCGCTTGCGGGCGTCGATCGCGCCGGCGGCCTCCTCCAGGGTCGGCCGGGCCTTGACCTCGACGAAGGCGACGACGCTGCCGCGGCGCACGATCAGGTCGATCTCGCCGCCACCCATGGAGACGCGCAGGGCCAGCGGCCGGTAGCCCTTCAGGCCGAGGGCGAGGGCCGCGAGGATCTCGGCCCGGCGCCCGCGCACCAGGGTGAGGCGGCGGCGGCGCGCGGCCGCCGGCTCAGGCCTTGCCGCCATCGTCGGCGCGGCGGGCGAGAACCAGGGCGCGGGCGTAGACCTCGCGCCGCTTGAGGCCGGTCTCGTCGGCGACGAGGCTGGCGGCGTCCTTGATCGAGTGGCGGGCGAGCGCCGCCGCGAGTCGGGCGTCGAGGTCGGCATCCGCCTCCGGGCCCGGCGCGTCCTCGGGCGCGGTGCCGATCACCACCACCACCTCGCCCTTCGGCGGACCGGAGGCGGCGTATTCGGCGGCGAGGCTCGCGAGGTCGCCGCGGCGCACGGTCTCGAACAGCTTCGTCAGCTCGCGGGCCACCGCGGCCGGACGGACGCCACCCAGCATCTCCGCGGCATCGGCCAGCATCTCGGGCAGGCGGTGGGGCGCCTCGAACAGAACCAGCGTGCCGGGCACGCCGGCCAGCGCCGACAGGCGGTTGCGCCGCGCCCCGCTCTTCTGCGGCAGGAACCCCTCGAAGAAGAAGCGGTCGGTCGGCAGGCCCGCCGCCACGAGGGCCGTGATGGCGGCGGAGGGCCCGGGGATCGGGGTCACGGGCAGGCCCGCCGCGATGGCGGCCTGAACCAGCTTGAAGCCGGGGTCCGACACCAGCGGCGTGCCGGCATCGGAGACCAGCGCCAGGGCCTCGCCAGCTTGCATGCGGGCGATCATCCGGTCGCGCACCCCCTCCCCCGAATGCTCGTGGTAGGCGACGAGCGGCGTGGTAATGCCGTAATGGGCGAGCAGCGTGCGGGTGACCCGGGTGTCCTCGGCCAGGACCGCGTCGGCGGCGGCGAGCGTGCTGAGGGCCCGGAACGTCACGTCCTTCAGGTTGCCGATCGGGGTCGCCACCACGTGCAGGCCGGGGGACAGGGGCTCGGCCTCGGCGGCGAGGCCAAAGGCGGTGTAGACCGCCGGGCCCCGTCCGGTCTCGGGACGGTCCTGGGCGGAACGTCGGCGGGAATCGTCGCTGCGCTGGGTCATCGCCGCGACACTGCCACGGCTGGCCGGTTCCGCGCCACGGCCGTCTGCGCGGGGGCAGTCGTTTACTTTTCGTCGGCAGACTTTATGCACCGGGCGCGTGTGTTGCAGGTGGGGTTTCGCGCGCGCTTCGGGGCGCGGGACCGGCCGAATCGGGGGAGCGGGCGATGAGGGGCATCGGCCTCGACACTCTGACGGGCCTTGGCCGCCGCATGTGCGGCGGGACAAGCCGCCGCGCGCGCGGCGGGCTGGCGCTCGCCGCCGTCCTGGCGCTCGGCGCCTGCGGCGGAGTCGACAGCCCGATGGTCGCCACCCGCACGGCACCCGTCGACGCGCCGGCGGCGGGTCCGGCCGGGGACGGGACGACCCTCGGCGCCGGCAGCGTCAAGGTGGCGCTGATCCTGCCCCTCACCGGCCCCGGCGCCGCGGTCGGCGCGGCGATGCGCAACGCAGCCGACCTCGCCCTCCAGGAATCGCAGAACCCCGACCTGAAGATCCTGGTGAAGGACGACCGCGGCACCCCGGACGGCGCCCGGGAGGCGGCGGCCGCTTCCGTGGCGGAGGGGGCCGAGCTGATCATCGGGCCGCTCTTCGCCGCCACCGTGCAATCCGCCGCCGCCACCGCCCGGCCCGCCGGCAAGCCGGTGATCGCCTTCTCGACCGATGCCAGCGTGGCGGCCCGGGGCGTCTACCTCCTGAGCTTCCTGCCCCAGCCCGAGGTCGACCGCGTCATCGACGAGACCACGGCGGCCGGGCGGCGCTCCTTCGCCGCCCTCATCCCCGATTCGACCTACGGCAACGTCGTCGAGGCACAGTTCCGCGAGGCGGTGGCGCGGCGCGGCGCCCGCGTGGTGGCGATCGAGCGCTATCCCGCCGGCAACCCCGCCGCCGCTGTCGGGCGGGTCGCCCCGCTCATCACCGGCGCGGCGCCGCAGGCCGATGCGCTGTTCCTGCCCGACACGCCCGAGGGCCTGGGCGCGGCCGGCGCGGCGCTCACCCGCGCCGGCTTCAGCCCCGCCCGGGTCAAGCCGGTCGGCACCGCGGTCTGGAACGATCCCCGGGTCTTCAGCATGCCGGCCTTCCAGGGCGGCTGGTTCGCCGCCACCGACCCGGCGGGCTTCGCCGGCTTCAGCCAGCGCTACCGGGCCCGGTTCGGAGGCGAGCCGGTGCGGGTCGCGACGCTCGCCTACGACGCCGTGTCCCTCGCGGCGGCGCTCAACCGCCAGTACGGGTCGCAGCGCTTCGCCGACACGACGCTCACCAACCCGTCGGGCTTCGCCGGGATCGACGGCACCTTCCGGTTCCGGCCCGAGGGCACCAGCGACCGCACCCTGGCGGTGTTCGAGATCCGCGGCGGCACCACGACGGTGGTCAGCCCGGCGCCCCGGGCGCTCGGACCGTCGGGGACGTGAGGCGGTACCGAGCAAACCTGCTTCGGCAGGCCGGCGCCTCGTCCGCTCAAGCTCCCGTCCTGTCGCGGGGTCTCGCCGCAGAACCGGCGGCCCCCGTCGCGAAACCTGCTCAGGTCACGCCGCGAGCTCGGCCACCACGGCGTTGAGCACCGGCGCCCCCTTCGGGGTCGCGGCGAGGCGGCCGTCCGGCGCGCGCGCGACGAGCCCGGCCGCGACCAGCCCGGCGACGCGGCCGGAATCGAGCGGCCGGCCGGCCAGGGCGGCGTAGCGGGCAGGGTCGATGCCCTCGCGCAGGCGCAGCCCCATCATCAGGAACTCGTCGGCCTGGTCGCCCGGTCCCAGGGCTTCCGTCTCGACGATGCCGTGGCCTTCGGCCTCGGCGCGGGCGAGCCAGGCCTCGGGGTTGCGCTCGGTGGAGGTGCCGGTGCGGCCCTCGGGCAGGACCAGGCGCCCATGGGCGCCGGGGCCGATGCCGGCATACTCGCCGTAGCGCCAGTAGAGCAGGTTGTGGCGCGATTCGGCGCCGGGCCGGGCATGGTTCGAGATCTCGTAGGCCCGCAGGCCCTCCCCCGCGCAGACCTCCTGCGTCACGTCGTAGAGGGCGCGGGCGGTGTCGTCGTCCGGCACGGTGAGCTTGCCGGCGGCGGCGAGGCCGTGGAACGGCGTCCCCTCCTCGATGGTGAGCTGGTAGAGCGAGAGGTGCTCGGCCGCCCGGGCGATGGCCTCGCGCAGCTCCGTCGCCCAGGCGCGCGGGGTCTGGTCCGGCCGAGCGTAGATCAGGTCGAAGGAGTAGCGCTCGAAGTGGGCGGCGGCGGTCTCCACCGCCCGCATCGCTTCCGCCGTGCTGTGAAGACGGCCGAGACGCTTCAGGGAGGCGTCGTCGAGGGCCTGCACCCCGAGCGAGACGCGGTTGACCCCCGCCGCCCGGTAGCCGCGGAAACGGCCGGCCTCGACGCTGGTCGGGTTGGCCTCGAGGGTGACCTCGATGTCCGGCGCCACGCTCCAGGCGCCCGCCACGGCGTCGAGGAGCGCGCCCACCGTCGCGGGCTCCATCAGCGACGGCGTGCCGCCGCCGAGGAAGATGCTCGTGACGGTCCGCCCGGGCGCCAGGGCGGCGGCGTGGGCGATCTCCCGCGCGAAGGCGGCCCGCCAGCGCGCCTGGTCGAGGCGTCCGTGGCGGACGTGGCTGTTGAAGTCGCAGTAGGGGCACTTCGCGGCGCAGAAGGGCCAGTGCAGGTAGACCCCGAAGCCGACGTCCCGGGTCGGATGATCAATCATCCGGCGCATGTGCCGCCCCGCGGCCCGCAGCGCAAGGGTCCGGGGCGCAAGGGTCCGGGGCGCAAGGGGCCCGCGGCACTCAGTGTCCGCGATGCGGGCGCAAGGCTGTCCTAAACCGGCAGGCCGTGATGCCGGCGGGCGATCAGGCATTCGGGATCGCCGGGCTCGCAGGTGCGGCAGACCTCGGGGCGCACGGCGTAGACCCGGCAGGACACCGCCTCCCCGACCCGGCCCGAGAGCGCGCTGCAGCGGTCACCCTCGCAGCGCATCCGCCCGGCCGGATCGTCGACGTAGGCGGCCGGGATGCGGGCGATGTCGGCGTCGTCCTCGGTGCTGAAGCGGGGCCACTCGGCCGAGTAGGCGCAGCAGGCGCCGCAGGCCTGGCAGGCGAAGGTCTCCGGGTCGGGGGCGGCCGCGAGGCCGCCTTCCTCCGCAGGCCGGTTCACGGGCGCGAGCCCGCTTCCGGCCGCAGGCCGGCTCACGGGCTCAGGCCCGGCGCCGCCGGCGGGATCGGGCGCGGGCGGCCGTCGTCGTCGATGGCCACGAAGGTGAAGACGCCCTCGGTCACCTTCTCGCGGGTCTGGGTGCGGAAGCGCCGGGCCCAGGCCTCGATCTGGATCCGCATCGAGGTGCGGCCGGTGCCGACGACCCGGGAATAGACGCAGAGCACGTCCCCGACCCGGACCGGCCGCAGGAAGGTCATGCCGTCGACGGCCACGGTGACGACGCGCCCCTGCGCCCGCTCGACCCCGGCGATGCCACCGGCCTGGTCCATCTGCGACATCACCCAGCCGCCGAAGATGTCGCCGTTGGCGTTGGTGTCCGCCGGCATCGCGATGGTCCGCACCGTGAGTTCGCCCTGCGGCAGCGCGGCGGCTTCCTCGGACTGCGCCATGATCCCCCCAAACCTTCCCCTGGCCTCTCGGGCGAGCATAGGGCATCGAGGCGCCGGAGCGCGAGCGCCCCGAATCGGAAAGGCCCGCGGTTTCTTCACCCGGCGGTCGGCCCTAGGTTCGGCGGCACGCCATCAGCCGGAGGACGCATCATGATCCAGGGCCACCCCACCAGCGGCGCCGAAGCCGAGCGCGACTGCCCGGTCCCCCTCGCGACCCTCGGCGAGATCTACCGGGCGGAGAAGGAGGACCTGCCCGAGCTGCTCGCCACGCTGCCGGTGCAGACCCGCGCCAAGCTCGCGGGCTACCTCTACGCCAAGAGCCACACCCACGCCCTCGGCCTCGCCGTCGCCCGCACCTGCGACAAGGACGACCTGGTGAAGGCGCTGGGCGAGATCGGCGCCGTGGTCCACGGCCAGGCCCACCTGCCGCCGCCCAAGCCCGCCACGGCGTCGAGGAG
>NZ_LABY01000270.1 GCF_001043975.1 Methylobacterium variabile | reverse complement strand
CTGGCGGGCCGGGCGGCCGCCGGCCCTCGACGCGATCGCGAACCGGCTCGAGGCCTGGGCCGGAGACGCGTCCGGCCCGGAGGAGCACCGGCGCCGGCTCGACCGGATCGGCCTGACCTTCGGCCTGGCCGGGGGCGGCTGGAACGAGGAGCGGGTGCTGGAGCGCTACGAGCTGCTGTTCGAGGCCGGGCTCGTGCCGGAGGCGGGCGCGCGAGGGGACGAAGCCCGTACCCTCGCCGGCCAGCCCATGGCCCTCGACCACCGCCGCATGCTCGCCACCGCCCTCGGGCGCCTGCGCGGCAAGATCAAGTATCGCCCCGTCGTCTTCGAGCTGATGCCGCCGGCCTTCACCCTGGGCCAGCTCCAGCGGGTGGTCGAGGCGCTCTCGGGCGTCGTGCTGCACAAGCAGAACTTCCGCCGCCTCGTCGCGCAGCAGGGCCTCGTCGAGGAGACCGACGCGGTCACCGCCGAGACCGGCGGGCGGCCTGCCCGCCTGATGCGCTTCCGCCGCGAGGTGCTGCTCGAACGCCCGGCGCCCGGCCTGCGCCTGTCTCCCGGCCGGTCGGCCTGAGCCCACAGAGCCGGTCCCAGAACGCGCCGACGGTTCCTTTCCGCACCACAGTCCTGTGGCGCGATGCCGCACTTATGCTCAGATGCAGCATATCTGGACAGTGACACGCAGCCGGACTAGCCTAGCCGGGTAAATGCTCATTTTGAGCATAACGGAGGCTGGAATGGACGCGATGATCCGAGAGGCGGCCGGGACCCTGCCCCTGGCGGACATCCACGCCCGGGTGAGGCACCACGTGCCGGCGGCCGAGTGGCCGGCCCTGGCCGGGGACGTGGCGGCGATCCAGGCGCTCAAGCGCGAGCGCAACGCCGTGGTGCTGGCGCACAACTACCAGGCGCCCGAGATCTTCCACACGGTGGCGGACATCGTCGGCGACAGCCTGGCGCTCGCCCGCGAGGCCGCCCGCACGGACGCGGACGTGATCGTGCTCGCGGGCGTGCACTTCATGGCCGAGACCGCGAAGATCCTGAACCCGGGCAAGACCGTGCTGATCCCGGACGAGGCGGCCGGCTGCTCGCTCGCGGACTCGATCACCGCGGCCGACGTGCGGGGCCTGCGCCGCCGCTATCCCGGCGTGCCGGTGGTGACCTACGTCAACACCTCGGCGGCGGTGAAGGCGGAGTCGGACCTCTGCTGCACCTCCGGCAACGCGAAGGCCGTGGTCGAATCCCTCGGCGCGCCGCGCGTGCTGATGATCCCGGACGAGTACCTCGCGCAGAACGTCCAGGCCGAGCTGCCGGGGATCGAGATCCTGACCTGGGCCGGCCATTGCGAGGTGCACGAGCGCTTCACCGCCGAGGACATCCGCGAGGCGCGGCAGGCCTATCCGGGCGTGACGGTGCTGGCCCATCCCGAATGCCCGCCCGCGGTGGTGGCGGAGGCCGACTTTTCCGGCTCGACCGCGGCGATGCAGGACTACGTCGAGGCGCGCCGGCCGGCGCAGGTGGTGATGATCACCGAGTGCGCGATGGCCGACAACCTCGCGGTCCGCAATCCTGACGTCGCGTTCGTCAAGCCGTGCAACCTCTGCCCGCACATGAAGCGGATCAGCCTGAGCAAGATCCGGCGCAGCCTGGAGACCCTGACGCACGAGGTCACGGTGCCGGACGACCTGATCGCCCCGGCGCGGCGGGCGGTCGAGCGCATGCTGGCGGTGCGGCCGTGAGGTCGGACCGGGTCGTCCAAGATCGGACCATCGTCGTCGGGGCCGGCGTCGCCGGCCTCGCCACGGCCCTGCGGCTCGCGCCGCTGCCCGTCACGCTGCTGACCGCGGCGCCCCTCGGCGAGGAGACCGCGACCGCCTGGGCGCAGGGCGGCATCGCGGCGGCGATCGGTCCGGACGACGCGCCGGCACTCCACGCCGCCGATACGATGGCGGCCGGCGCGGGCCTGAGCGACGAAGGAGTCGCGCGGCGCGTCGCCGAGGCCGGCCCCGGCCTGGTGGACTGGCTCCTCGGCCTCGGCCTCGCCTTCGACCGCACGCCCGACGGCGCCCTGGCGCTGGGCCTCGAGGCCGCCCACACCCGGCGCCGCATCGTGAAGGCCGGGGGCGACGCCACCGGCGCCGCGGTGCTCCGCACCCTCGCCCGGGCGGCGGCTTCCTGCCCGTCGGTCACGGTCGTGGTCGGGCGGGCGACGGCCCTGTTGCAGGACGGCGAGGGCCGGGTGACCGGGCTTGCCGCCCGGACGGAGCGGGGCATCGTCGCCCTGCCGGCGCGGGCGGTGGTGCTGGCGACCGGCGGCCTCGGCGGCCTCTACCGCTCGACCACGAACCCGGCCGGCGCGGTCGGCTCCGGCCTCGCCCTGGCGGCGCGGGCGGGGGCGATCCTGCGCGACGTCGAGTTCGTGCAGTTCCACCCGACCGCGATCGCGGTCCGGACGGACGGCCCCCTGCCGCTCGCCACCGAGGCCCTGCGCGGCGAGGGCGCGATCCTGGTCGATTCGGGCGGCAACCGGGTGATGGCGGGCATCGCCGGGGCCGAGCTGGCGCCGCGGGACGTCGTCGCCCGGGCGATCGC
>NZ_LABY01000027.1 GCF_001043975.1 Methylobacterium variabile | reverse complement strand
CGCCCTGGTGCGGGCGCATCTCAAGCGCGGCGCCTCGCCGTTCCGCAGCGCCCGGCCGGGCCTTCAGGTGGTGCGCGGCCTCGCCCTCGTCGCCTCCTCGCTCCTCTTCCTCGCCGGGTTGCGCTCCCTGCCGGTGGCCGAGATCACCGCGATCGCCTTCGTGTCGCCGATCTTCGTCACCGCCCTGTCGATCCCGGTGCTCGGCGAGAAGGTCGGTGCCCGGCGCTGGATCGCCGCGCTCATCGGGCTCGTGGGCGTTCTCATCATCGTGCGGCCGGGCACCAGCGCGTTCCAGACCGCGGCCATCCTCCCCATCGTCTCGGCCCTGTTCTGGGCCGCCGCCCTGGTGGTGACCCGCAAGATCAACGGCTACGACGCCCCTCAGACCACGATGACGTGGTCGGCGATCGTCGGCTTCGTGGTGCTCTCGGCCGTCGTGCCCTTCGTCTGGGAGACCCCGAACCTGACCCAGGTCGCGGTTGGCGCCGCGATCGGCCTCATCTCGACCGCAGGGCACTGGATCGTCACCATCGCCTACCGTCACGCCCCGGCCTCGACCCTGGTGCCGTTCTCCTACACCCAGATCATCTGGGCCGGCCTCCTCGGCTTCCTGTTCTTCGGCACCGTGCCGGACGCCTATATGGGCCTCGGCGTGCTGGTGATCTGCGGCAGCGGCCTCTACACCGCCCACCGCGAGCGGATGCGGAGCGTCCCGGCCCCGACCGGGGTGCTGCCGGCGGGCGGGGTGCGCTGAGGCGCACTCGCAAAGGACCTTCCAGGTTCAGTGGGCGGCCGTCCCTCGACGGCCGCCCACTGCTTGTTCGGGCCTCTGCCACCGGCCGTCGCGCGGCTCGCTTGGCCCTGGGATATCGCGATGGGACAGTCGGGCGCAGCGCCCGCGAGGGAGCCCGGCATGCCCCGCTTCCTCTTCCTGCTCGTTGCGGGCGGCGCCGGAGCCGCGCTCTTCCACATCATGCGGGTCGTGCTCACCGGCACGCTAACCCCGCCCTGGTGCCCCTGGTGGCCGGAAAGGCGGCCTGGTCCGCACTGGTCGTCGCCGTGACGCTGCCCTAGGCCGAGCGGCACCTGCCGGCCGGCCAGCGCTACGGCTGGATCCCGGCCGGCCAGGTGAGCCTCGTCCTGGCGGTCCTCGACGGCGCGTCCCTCTGGAGCCTGACGGGCTCGGCGCGGTGGTTCTCGGCGGCGTCCCGCTCCTTCCCGTCATCGCGTTGACCCAGGTGACGTGCCTCACCCTGTTCACCCGCGCCGAGCGCGAGGCCTGGTCGAGGTGCCAGGGCGGGCAGGCTCCGGAGACGGCATCCACCCCGCGCACCTGACCGCGATCGCCCCACCATCGCCCTTCGCATCGCCCTTCCAAGACGCGCGCAACCCCTCTAAGGACACGCCTCCCCGTCGCCCTGGAATCGCGGAGTGCCCATGGCCACCGTCCCCATGCCCAGCATCACCCAGCGCATCGCCACCGAGCTCGGCGCGCAGGAATGGCAGGTCAAGGCGGCGGTGGAGCTGCTCGACGGCGGGTCGACGGTGCCGTTCATCGCCCGCTACCGCAAGGAGGTGACCGGCACGCTGGACGACGCGCAGCTGCGCACCCTCGAGGAGCGCCTGCGCTACCTGCGCGAGCTGGAGGCCCGCCGCGCCGCGATCCTCGAGAGCGTGGGGGCACAAGGAAAGCTCGACGACGCGCTGAAAGGGCAGATCCTCGCCGCCGACACCAAGGCGCGGCTGGAGGATCTCTACCTGCCATTCAAGCCGAAGCGCCGCACCAAGGCGCAGATCGCCCGAGAGGCCGGCCTCGGGCCTCTCGCGGAGGCGCTGCTGACTCGAACAGACCAGGTGCCGCTTCAGGCCGCCGCTCCGTTCGTCGACGAGGCCAAGGGCGTGGCGAGCCCGGAGGCGGCGCTTGAGGGCGCCCGCGCCATCCTGGTCGAGCGCTTCGCCGAGAATGCCGAGCTGGTGGGGCAGTTGCGCGAGGCATTCTGGAGCCGCGGCCGGCTCGCCTCGCGGGTGCGCGAGGGCAAGGCGCAGGCCGGCGCCAAGTTCTCCGACTACTTCGACTTCTCCGAGCCCCTGACCCGCCTCCCCTCCCACCGGGTGCTGGCGCTGTTCCGGGGCGAGAAGGAGGAGGTGCTCGACCTGCGCCTCGACGAAGCCCCCGAGGGCGTCGACGCGCAGAGCCTCTACGAGGGCCGCATCGCCCTCTCGGCCGGGATCCAGGATCGCGGCCGGCCCGGCGACCGCTGGCTGATGGAGGCGGTGCGCTGGGCCTGGCGCACCAAGCTGAAGCTCTCGATCGAGCTCGACCTGCGCGCCCGCCTGTGGGAGGCCGCCGAGGCCGAGGCCGTACGGGTCTTCGCCGGCAACCTGCGCGACCTCCTGCTCGCGGCGCCTGCCGGGGCGCGGCCGACGCTCGGCCTCGACCCGGGCTACCGCACCGGCGTGAAGGTCGCGGTGGTGGACGCCACCGGCAAGGTGGTGGCGACGGACACGATCTACCCGCACGAGCCGCGGCGCGACTGGAATGGTTCGCTGATGACGCTGGCGAAGCTCTGCCGGGCACACGGGGTGGAACTGGTCGCGATCGGCAACGGCACCGCCTCGCGGGAGACCGACCGGCTCGCCGCCGAGCTGATCGCCAAGCAGCCGGAGCTCAAGCTCACCAAGGTGATGGTGTCGGAGGCCGGCGCGTCGGTCTACTCGGCCTCGGCCTATGCCAGCCAGGAGCTGCCGGGGCTCGACGTGTCCCTGCGCGGCGCGGTCTCGATCGCCCGGCGCCTGCAGGACCCGCTGGCCGAGCTGGTGAAGATCGAGCCGAAGGCGATCGGCGTCGGCCAGTACCAGCACGATCTGGCGGAAGGGAAGCTGTCGCGCTCCCTCGACGCGGTGGTGGAGGATTGCGTGAACGGCGTCGGGGTCGACGTCAACACCGCCTCCGGCCCCTTGCTCGCCCGGGTCTCGGGCTTGAGCGAGCGGGTGGCGCAGAACATCGTCACGCACCGGGACACCAACGGCCCGTTCCGCAGCCGCTCGAGCCTGAAGAAGGTCGCGGGGCTCGGGCCGAAAGCGTTCGAATTGTCGGCGGGCTTCCTGAGGATCCAGAACGGCGACGATCCGCTCGACGCCTCCGGCGTCCACCCGGAGGCCTACCCGGTGGTGCGCCGCATCCTCCAGGCGACGAAGAGCGACATCAAGGCGGTGATCGGCAACGGCACGGTGCTGAAGGGCCTGACGCCTGAGTCCTTCACCGACGAGACCTTCGGCCTGCCGACCGTCACCGACATCATCGCCGAGCTGGAGAAGCCCGGCCGCGACCCGCGCCCGACCTTCAGGACCGCGACCTTCCAGGAGGGCGTCGAGAGCGTCGGCGACCTAAAACCCGGCATGGTGCTGGAAGGGGTCGTCACCAACGTCGCGGCCTTCGGCGCCTTCGTCGACATCGGCGTCCACCAGGACGGGCTCGTCCACATCTCGGCCCTGTCGAAGACCTTCGTGAAGGACCCGCGGGCGGTGGTGAAGCCCGGCGACGTGGTGCGGGTGAAGGTCCTCGACGTCGATGCCCCGCGCAAGCGCATCTCGCTGACCCTGCGCCTCGACGACGAGGTCGGGGCCCGCCCGACCCGCGAGCAGGGCGGATCGCATCGCGACGCACCCCGCCGCGACGCCCCACGCCCGCAACCCCGCCGCGAGGAGCCCGCCGGCGGCGGGGCGCTGGCGGACGCGCTGCGCAAGGCGGGGCTGGACCGGGGGCCGCGGCGGTGAGGGAAAGGCTCGGACCACGAGGCTTCACGCCGCCGCGTTGAATCGGAAGCGAGATCCCGATATTGTGACCTCATGTAGTCACAATGGCGAGACCTTGTTCATGCGGACGGTTCAGGTAAGGGAGGCCAAGGCAGGCTTCTCGGCGCTGGTCGAGGCGGCCGAGCGGGGCGAACCGACGACGATCACGCGGCACGGACGACCGGCCGCCGTGATCGTCCCCGTAGAGGTGGCACGCCGCCTTTACCCCGACGACAAGCCGAACTTTGCCGACTTCCTGATGGCGCTCCCCACCGACCTCGATGATGTCGAACGCGATCGGACTCCGACACGGTCCATCGATCTGTGAGCCGCGGCGGCTATCTCCTCGACACGTCGGCACTGTCGCGTCTCGCGCCCGGTCGGCTCGCTCTGCCCGAGGCCGTGATGGCCCGGCTGCGCGAGGAGGCGGGGCGCCTGTATCTCTCCACAGTGACACTCGCGGAGATCCGCGAGGGCATCTGCAAGCTGCGCCGGAAGGGTGCGTCGACCCGCGCGGACGCGCTCGAAGCGTGGCTGATGTCCCTCCGCGAGCTGTTCGCGGACCACATCCTGCCGTTCGGCATCGAGGAGGCCGACGCAGCCGGCGAATTCGCCGACGAGGCGGCCGGGGTCGGGCGCCATCCGGGGTTCGCCGACATCGCGATCGCCGCGACCGCCAAGGCGCACGGCCTCGTCGTCGTCACGGAGAACCTGCGCCACTTCGAACCTCTGACGGCATTCGGCGTGACGGCGCACGGTCTCGCCGCAATGGCGTGAGGCCGACCGCCCGGTCGATCTCAGTCGCACGGCCTCGTTTGCAGCCGTGTCCCACTCAGCCGTCGCCATCCACTACGTCGTCGGAGCATTCGGAGAGCCGGTGCAAGGATGTGACGCGTGCTCCGCTTGATCCGTTTGATTGAAGGCGCATCTCCCCTGTCCCAAGTGGGCAGGGCTATCGCACATGGCGGACGAGGCGTTGAGGGACGTCGTCGTCCCAGCCGGCCATCTGCAGAATCAAAGCGCGGGCAGCTGCCCTACTTCGACGGTGCCGCGTCGCTCGTCGTGGTGAACGTGCCCTCGAACCGGCCGCGCTGGGTGTCGGCGGTGCAGGCGACGGTGGAGCGGCCCGGCGCCGCGGCCGGGAAGCGGCAGGAGCCGACGGTCATCAGGGTGTCGCGGGTGATGCCGCCGTCGGGGGCCTTCACGCTCAGGATCACGGAGCTCACCGGCTGGAGAGCGTCGACGCCGACCTCTTCCTGGCGGTCCTGCGGCATGCCGGTGCCGCTAAAGCTGACGGTGGTGCCGTCGCTGGAGGTGAAGTCGAACGAGGTGCGCCGGCCCTGGACCGTGTTGACGATGCTGTCGCCGCAGGTCGGGCTGACGTCCCGCCCGGCGACAACGAGTTTCTCGCAGGCACCCTTGAGCACGTTGCGGGTCAGGGGCTGGGCGTAGGACTCGACCGTGCAGGACAGGCCGAGGAGCAGCAGGAGGGTGAGGACGCGCGTGAGCATGGCGGGGATGTAGGAATCGGTCTCGAGAAGCCAATCGTGGATTCAGTGAAGTGCCGCCGCGATCGCGTCCGCCGCCCGCTCGCCCTCCGCGTAGGCGCCGCCCGCCGTGCCCCACTGCTCCCGCGACAGGGCCTCGCCGGCGAACCAGATCCGCTCGGCCACCGCCTCCTTGAGGAGGTCGCGGGCCGCCGTGTGGCCCGGCGGCACCACCGCCCAGGAGCCCCGCGACCAGGGATCGTGGCGCCACTCGGTCACCGCCGGCACCGCGAGGTCGCGCAACGCATGGCGGCCGACCTGCTCGGCCAGGGTCTCGCGCACCAGCCGCCGCGCGCCGTCAGGCCCGGCCCGGGCGGCATCGAGGCGGGCGGCCAGCGGTACGTCGAGCTCGAAGTAGTGGAACGGCGTGCCGTCGACCCGGGTAAGCAGGCCCGGCAGCTGGAGGCGGCCGCCGATCAGGCTCGCCAGCCGGTCGCGGCCGCGGAACGGCGAGGACGGCCAGTGCAGCACGACGTGCTCGTAGATGCCGGTCCGGAAGCCGTCGATTGCCGAGCGGACGGAGTCCGGCAGGTCGGGGGCGAAGCGGAGGCGCGGGCTCGGCTCCTGCATCACCATCATCGGGGCGGTGACGAGGGCGGCCTTCGCCGCCAGGGTCCCACGCGCGCCGAGGTCGAGCCGCACACCCTCCCCCGACCAGTCGAGGGTGGCGACGGGCGTGCCGAGCGCCACCGGCAGCCCCCCGGCGAGGCGCGCCAGGTAAGCGCCGTAGCCGCCGGCGATGAAGAAGTTGTCGCCGTACTCCATGCTCGGGAAGTCGTGCAGGCTGACCTCGCTCAGGGGCCGGCCGGAGACGAGGCCGTGCACCAGGGCGACCCGCTGCCCCCAGGGCCCGAGGCCCGGCGGCAGGGCGGTGGCGGCCGGCCGGTCGGCGCCGTGGAGGCGCGCGCCGTCGGTCATCGCCCGGTCGGCGACCGCCCAGGCCCGGCCGAAGGCGGTCTCCTCCGCGGGCCGGCCGGGCCGACGCCCCACCCAGAGGTGGCTCTCCTGCGCGGCGCGGCGCAGGGGCTCGCCGCGTTCGAGGCCGAGGGCGACGAGGGGGTTGATCGGCCCGGCATGGAGCCAGTGGGCGCCGAGGTCGACCGGGTGGCCACGTAAGCGCGTGGTCACGGTGCGGCCGCCGAGCCGCGGGCGGGCCTCCAGCACCGCCACCGACAGGCCGCGGGCGCGGAGCCGGCGGGCAGCGCCGATGCCGGCGGCGCCGGCGCCGATCACCGCGACGTCGGGTGCGGCCGGCAGGGCCGCGAGCGGCGGGACGCCCGTGGGCGGCAGGTGCTCGTGAGCGGCGCGCGGCATCCTGGACATCACCCCTCGTTCGGCTCGGTTCCGGCGGCGGCCGCGATCCCGTCGAGCCAGCGGGTCAGCCGCGTGCGGCTGGTCGCCGGAACGGGGCAGCCGACCTGGCTGCGGATGTAGAGCGCCAGGCTCGATCGGCCCTCCCCGCGCCCGACGATCTCGACCGTCACCGTGTCGGGGCAGCGCAGCACGGCCGTGCGGGCGACGTAGCGGTCCTGCTCGCCCCAGCGGTCGGAGAAGACCAGCGCGGTGCGGGGCTGGCGCTCGGCCACCGCCCGGACGATCTCGCGCAGGCGGGCGCCCGCCACCCTGTAGAGCGGCGGCACCGCGTCGGCCCGCGCCAGGGGGCAGACGTCCGGCGCACAGGCGAGGGCGTCGGACCGGGACGGCGCGCGCCGCAGGGCCGCGAGGTCCACCGGGCCGAGATCGGGCGGCCCCAGCAGGACGGCCCAGACATCCTCGATGCCGCCGGGCTCCTCGCCGCGCGCGACCGCCAGGCCGCCGGCGGCCAGGATGCCGAGGACGAGGGCGAGCAGGGCGCGCGCGGCGAAATGCCCGGTCACCGGCACCACCTCACGGCGCCGGCCGGAGGCGCCAGACCCGCAAGGGCGTGCCCGGCACCGGGACCGGCTCCAGCCCGGGCGGGATGATCTCGCCGCGGCCCAGCCTGTCCGCGACGGTGGGCGTCTCGCCCGGTCGCGCCGGGGCGGCGCAGGCCACGATGTAGTCCGCCTGCACCCGCGCGGCCACCGCCGGCAGGGCCGTCGCGTCCCTGAAGCCCTCGATCGAGGCCGCGAGCCCAGGCAGCGCCCGGTGGTAGGGGGCCGCCACGACGGCGTGATGGCTGTGCAGGAGCAGGCTCGGCCCGAGATCGATCCCGGCGAGGATCAGCCCCGGCGGCAGCACGTCGAGGGCGGCGATCGAGCGGCGGGCGCCGCAATCCTGCCAGGCGGCGTGCTCCGCCTCGAGGGCGTTCGCGGTGCCGGCGAGCCGCTGCGGCGCCGTTGCGGCGATCAGCCAGACCTTGCCGCACAGGGCGAGGCTCAGGACCAGGGCAGCGATGCGGAGGCGAGGCGTGGCCTCGGGAGCGCGCAGCAGCGCGACCGCGCGGTCGAGGAGCGGGCCGGCCACCAGGGGCAGGAAGGCGCCCGCGACGTAGAGCCCGCGGAACTGCGGCGCGCCGAGGGCGAGGCCGAGCCAGAGCGCGCCGGCGGCGATCGCCATCAGGCGCCGCTCGGCCGGGTCACGGCCCCGCACGGCCCACAGGCTCGCCACGGCGGCACCGATCAGCACCGGAGGGTAGCCGGCGAGGGCCGCCTCGGGGGCGATCCGCACGAGGTGCCAGAGCGGCAGCATCTCGCGCACCTGCAGCAGCCACTCCTGGCGCACGAGGTCGGGCATGCCGGTGAACGGCCCGGCGGCGCAGGCGGGAAAGAACGCGAGGAAGCCGCCGGCTGCGGCGGCACCGCAGGCGGCGAGGAGCCCGAGCCGCGCCGCCCGCCCCCCGGCGACGAGGGCGGCGGAGGCGGCCGTGGCGGCGGCCGCCGCGCACAGCCAGAGCCAGGGCGGCGAGAGGGCGTCGCAGGCGCTCGCACTCCACAGGGCCGGGGCGGTCTGGGCGGCGTAGAGCGCCGGCGCGGCGAGCCCGAGGGCGAGGCCGAAGCCGAGGAAGGGCGGCAGCGCCGGCCTGCCGTCGCGGAGCCAGAGCCCCGCGAGGACGAGCCCGGCCGCCGCGATGAACGGCAGCGCCTCAAGGCCGACCGCGAGGGAGAGCGCGGCGAGCGCCCCGGCGGCCGCGCCGTCCCGGGCAGTCGGCGCCGGCCGGGCGAGGGACAGGGCGAGGCCGAGGACCGCGCAGATCTGCACGTTGTGGTGGTCGATCCGCCCGGGGGCGAACAGGCCGGTGACGAGCACCGTCTGCGTCGCCGCGAATACGGCGAGCGCCCCGGCGCGCCAGGCGAAGGCGCGCCTCACCGCGCGATGGAGGATCAGCGCGTAGACCCCGAAGAGCAGGAGCGGCCACAGGATCGCCGCGAGCCCCTCCGCCAGGGCCGGGCCGACGAGGGGCCGCGCCGGGAGGACGAGGCCGGCGATCGGCGCGTCGACGAGGCGCGACCAGTGCATCGGCGGCGCCCCGGCGTGACGGTGCTGGGCGAGGTCGAACCAGGGCTGGCCGGCGAGGAGGTCGCGCACCTGCACCATTCGCATGGCGTCGTCGGTGTCCGGCAGGCGCAGGTCGCGCAGCACCGGGGCGAGAGTGGGCCAGGCCAGCACCCCGGCGAGCCCGACCGCGACGATGAGCCAGACGATCGCCGGCCGCTCGAACGGGGAGTGCGCCGCCTCCGGACGGGGCCGGGTCTCGGGGAGCGGGGCGGCGAGCATGGCGGGCTCCGGCGGGCCTTCGTTGGATCCGAGCGTCTCCTCCTCGCATGCCCGCCCTTACCCCGCGGTTAGCGGGGCGTGGTGAGCGGTTCTTTACTATCCCGGGCGTAAAGCTCGGGGACAGACCCTGTTTTTCTGCGTGCAGCGGCCGATCCGGCCCCGGAGTTGCCCGAGCGATGAGCCTTCACACCGAGACGCTGGTCATCGGCGCGGGCCCGGCGGGCCTGACCACCGGCTACATGCTGGCCAAGGCCGGCCGCGACGTCGTGGTGCTGGAGCGCGATCCGGCCCAGGTCGGCGGCATCAGCCGGACGGTCGAGTACAAGGGCTTCCTGTTCGACATCGGCGGCCACCGCTTCTTCTCGAAGGCGAAGGAGGTGGTCGATCTCTGGAACGAGATCCTGCCCGACGACTTCATTGAGCGGCCGCGCCTGTCGCGGATCTACTACAAGGGCAAGACCTACGCCTACCCGCTCAGGGCGTTCGAGGCCCTGCGCAACCTCGGGCTCCTCGAGAGCGCGGCCTGCGTTGCCTCCTACCTCTGGGCCCGGGCCCGGCCGATCGCGGAGCCGAGGAGCTTCCACGACTGGGTCCGCAACCAGTTCGGCGAGCGGCTTTTTTCGATCTTCTTCAAGACCTACACCGAGAAGGTGTGGGGGATGTCCTGCGACGAGATCTCGGCCGACTGGGCCGCCCAGCGCATCAAGGGGCTCGACCTCGGCGCCGCCATCCGCGACGGGGTCAAGCGCTCGCTCGGCCTGCACCGGCCGGCGCCGGCGGACGGCCCGGTCATCAAGACGCTGATCGAGTCCTTCCGCTATCCCCGCCGCGGCCCCGGCATGATGTGGGACGCCGCCGCCGCGGCGATCCGCGGGAACGGAGGGCGGGTCCTCCTCGATCGGCGCGTCGACGCCCTGTCGTACGATGCGGGCACGAAGCTGTGGACGGTGAGCGCCCGGCGCCAGGACGGCGGCCGCGAGACCTTCACGGCCCGCAACGTCGTCTCCTCGGCGCCGATCCGCGAACTCGTCGGCGCGATCCGCCCGGCGCCCCTGAGCACCTTCCAGGCCCGCTCCCTGCGCTACCGCGACTTCCTCACCGTGGCGCTGATCGCCCGGGCGAAGGACAGCTTCCCGGACAACTGGATCTACGTCCACGACCCGGCCGTGAAGGTGGGGCGGGTGCAGAACTTCCGCTCCTGGTCGCCCGAGATGGTGCCGGACGAGTCCTACACCTGCCTCGGCCTCGAGTATTTCTGCTTCGAGGGCGACGGGGTATGGAACGCCCCCGATTCCGAGCTGATCGCGATGGCCCGCCGGGAGATCGGCCTGATCGGCCTCGTCGATCCCGCGAGCGTGGTCGATGCCTGCGTGGTGCGCCAGCCCAAGGCCTATCCGGTCTACGACGACGCCTACCGCGCCAACGTCGCGACAATCCGCCGGGACCTCGAGATCGGCTACCCGACCCTGCACCTCGTCGGCCGCAACGGGATGCACAAGTACAACAACCAGGACCACGCGATGATGACCGCGATGCTGACGGCGCGGAACATCATGCTCGGCGAGCGCCGCTTCGACGTCTGGAACGTCAACGAGGACGCCGAGTACGCCGAGGCCGGGCTGTCCGGCGCCCGCGAGGCGCTGGCGAGCGAGCGCATGGTCCCGCGCAAGGTGGCCTGACGGGCGCTGAATGATACCGCGGCGCCTTTGACTTGCCGGACAGTATGAACACCCTCTTCGTCATTCCGGGGCCGCGCAGCGGAGCCCGGAATGACATGCCGGGTGTCAAATCTGTCGGATCCAGCCAATGAGGCCCTCAGACGTCGTAATCACCCGGCGCGATGTCGGCGCTGCGCAGGAAGATCTGCAGGGCGGGTTGCATCGCCCGGTGCAGCCGGGGCAGGTCGTCGCGCGGCGCGCCGCCAAGGGCGCGGGTCATCGCCTCCTCGAGGTCGCCCGGGCCGTAGGGCGCGGTATCGTCGACCGCCGGCACCGCGCGCGCCTCGTCCCACCCCATCGCCAGATGGCGGATCAAGGCGATGTGCTCGGGGCCGACCTCGAACACGATCTGCTCGGGCGCCGTGCCGGCGGCCTCGTCGCGAAAGACGTCGGAGACGTGGGTCAGGTCGAGCTTCGTCAGCGGGTTGTGGTAGCTGTAGCGGCCGGGCTTGAGGTTGGCGTGGTGCAGGAAGGCCACCAGCGCCTCGCCCACCGCCCGGTGCTCCTCCGCCGCGCCCTCGTCGTCGCCGGTGACGTTGGCGATGTCGCCGTCCCGGTCGAGGCTGCCGTAGGGAGCGTCCGGGTGGATCACCGGGGCGCCCTGCCCCGCCGGATCCCAGGCCACGACCAGGCGCCGGATCAGGGCGATGCGCTCGAGCGTGATCTCGGTGGTGCGGCTGGTCATCGATGGGTCTCCGTGCGGAGCCCTCTGTAGAGCATCGGCCGGGCCTGCGGGAGTCTCGGGGCCCGGCTCAGATTCCCAGGTAGGCCCGGCGCACCTCCGGGTCGTCCCGCAGGGTCGCGGCGGGGCCCGTGAGCATCAGGCGGCCGGTCTGGAGCACGTAGGCCCGGTCGGCGATGCTGAGCGACTCGGCGAGCCGCTGCTCCACCAGCAGGATCGTCGTGCCCGAGGCCCGGATCGCCTCGACGGCGGAAAAGATCTCGTCGACGAGCTTGGGCATGATGCCCTGCGAGGGCTCGTCGAGCATCAGGAGGCGCGGCCGGGTCATCAGGGCGCGGCCGATGGCGAGCATCTGCTGCTCGCCGCCCGAGAGGGTGCCGGCGCGCTGCGGCAGGCGCTCCTTGAGGCGGGGGAACAGGGAGAAGACCCGCTCGAGCGGCGCCTCGCGGTCGGCCGCCCGGCGGTGGAGATAGCTGCCGAGCCGCAGGTTGTCGGCGACCGAGAGGCGCGGGAAGAGCCGCTTGTTCTCCGGCACGTAGGCGATGCCCTTTGCCGTGATGGCGTGGCCGGGCAGGCCGTCGATGCGGGCCCCGTCGAAGACGACCTCGCCGGAGCGCGGCCGCTCCATCCCGGCGATGGACTTGAGCAGCGTCGACTTGCCGGCGCCGTTGGCGCCCGCCACGACGACGATCTCGCCCGAATCGACCTCGATCGAGACGCCCTGGATGGCGAGCAAGCCCTGGTAGGCGGTGGAGAGCCCGCGGACCTCAAGCAGCACGGTGACGCTCCCCCAGATAGGCGGTGATGACGCCCTCGTGGCGCACCACCTCGGTCGGGTGACCCTCGGCCAGGACGCGGCCGAGATGCAGCACCACGGCGCGATCGACCAGCGGCATCACCACCTCCATCACGTGCTCGACCATGATGACGGTGACGCCGGTCGCGGCGACCTTGCGGATCAGCTCGACGCCGGCCTTGGCCTCGCTCGGAGTCAGGCCCGTCAGGACCTCGTCGAGGAGGAGGAGCCGCGGTCCGGTGGCGAGCGCCCGGGCGACCTCGAGGCGGCGCTTCTCGGGCGGGGTCAGTTCCCCCGCCACGGCCTCGGCGCGGTGAGCGAGGCCGGCGAAGTCCAGGGTCTCGAGGGCGACGCGCCTCGCCGCGGCGGCGCTGGCGTGGCGGGCAAAGCCCCCGACGATCACGTTCTCGACCACGTTCATCGAGTCGAAGGAGCGCGGCACCTGGAAGGTGCGGGCGATGCCGCGCCGGCACCGCTCGGGGGCGGAGAGCCCGGTGATGTCCTGGCCTCGGAAGATGATCCGGCCCTCGCTCGGCCGGTAGGTGCCGGAGATCAGGTTGAACAGGGTCGACTTGCCGGCGCCGTTCGGTCCGAGCAGCCCGAGGATCTGGCCCTCCGGCACCTCGAGGCTGACATCGGCGTTGGCGACGAGGCCGCCGAAGCGCAACGTGACGTGGTCGATGCGCAGCAGGGGATCGGTCGCGACAGGGCTGCTCACGGGGTCGCCTCCTCGTTGCGGGCCTTGCGGGTGCGGCGGAACAGGCTGAGCACGCCCTCGGGCCGGGCCAGCGCCACCACCATCACCAGCACGCCGTAGAGCATCAGGTCGAGGCCGTTGCCGCTGCCGCCGAGATAGGAGCGGCTGATCTCGGTGAGCGGGATCAGGATCGCGGCGCCGACGAGCGGTCCCCACAGGGTTCCGATGCCGCCGAGCACCGCCGGCAAGGCAAAGAGCAGCGAGAAGCGGAAGCTCATCACGCTCTCGGGGTCGATGTAGGAGACGTAAGCGGCGTAGAAGCCGCCGCCGATAGCGGTGAAGAAGGCCGAGACCGCGGCGGCCGCCATCTTCGACCGGAAGACCTCGACGCCGAGGCTCTCGGCGGCCTGAGCGTCGTCCTTGACCGCGCGCCACCAGTAGCCCCAGCGCGACCCCTCGATCAGCCAGGTGACGAACCACACCACGGCGAGGAAGCCGACCGCGAAGTGGACGTACGGGATCTTGTCGCGGGCGAATTGCAACGTCCACCAGGAATCCGGGTTGAACGGCCACTGGATGCCCATCGCGCCGCCGACGAAGTCCCAGTTGTGGACGAGCAGCAGGCCGATCTCCGCGATCACGATGGTGGCGATCGAGAAGTAGTGGCCGGCCAGCCGGAAGCACGGATAGCCCAGGCCAAGCGCCACCACCGCCGAGAGGAGGCCACCGGCCAGCATGCCGAACCACGGCAGCACGCCGTAGGTGACGAACAGCACCGTGGTCGCGTAGGCGCCGAAGCCGAAGTAGAGCGCGTGGCCAAGCGACACCTGGCCGCAATAGCCCCCGAGGATGTTCCAGCTCTGCGAGAGAGCGGCGTACATCAGGGTCAGGATCAAGACGTTCTGCAGGTAGACGTCGCGGATGCCGTAGGGCAGCGCGGCGAGCGCGGCGAAGACCAGGGCGGCGACGACCAGCTTGCGCCGGCGCTTGGCGGCGTAGCTCGCCTCGGCCCGCGCCGGCAGCGATCCCGGCGCAAGGGCGGTGGTCAGCGTGGTCATCAGAGCCTCCCGAACAGGCCTTGCGGCCGCGCGAACACCACCGCGAGGTAGAGGGCGTAGACGCCGATGGACTTGAGCGCCGGCGGCAGGATCACCGCCGTGAAGGCCTCGACGAGGCCGACGATGATCCCGGCCGCCAGCGCGCCGCCGACGCTGCCGAAGCCGCCGAGCGCCACCGTGACGTAGGCGATGAGAGCGAAGCTCGCGCCGACCTGGGGGTGGATGTAGTAGAAGATCGCCAGGACCGCCCCGGCGAGCCCGACGAGGGCCGCCCCTAAGCCCCAGCCGAGGGCAAAGACCCGGTTGCGGTCGATGCCGACGAGGGCCACCGCGCCCTGGTCCTCGCGGGTCGCCTCCAGCGCGCGGCCGAAATCGGTGCGGCTCATCAGGAGGTGCAGGCCCCCGAAGGCGGCGAGCGAGACCAGCGCCCCGAAGATCTGCGGCCAGGGCAGGAAGACGCCGCCGAGATCGAGGGTGCGCCCGCCGAGCCAGGTGTTCTGGACGTTGCGGTAGTCGGGCGTGAACAGGTACTGGGCAGCGCCCTGGAGCAGGATCGCGAGCCCGAAGGTCGCGAAGATCTGCACCATGCCCTGGTTGGCCTTGGCCCGCATGGCGAAGCGGACCACGCCCATGTAGGCGGCCGCTCCCAGCATGAACAGCAGGGCGGCGACCAGCGGCATCAGCACCACCGGGTCGAGCTGGGTGACGAGCACCAGCCCGAAGGTCGCGTACATGGCGAGCATCAGGAACTCGCCGTGGGCGAAGTTCACCACGTCCATCAGGCCGAAGATAAGCGAGAGGCCGACCGCGATCAGGGCGTAGATCAAGCCCATCAGGAGGCCGCTCGCCAGCACCTGCACCAGGGCTTGCGTCGTCATGGGTGGGTCGGGGCTCCGGAAGGCGAGAGGTGTTCAATCGTCGCCGAGAGGGGCGCAGGATCCCCTCTCCCGTGTGGGAGAGGGGGAGCGCTTCGCCTTGAACCATCGCGTTCGGGACGGGCGTCGGCGAACCGACGCCCCTCCCCTCACGCGTTCATCGGCCACTTCGCCGGGGCCACCGCGGCGGATTCCGGGAAGACCGTGACGAACTTGTCGCCGATCCATTGCAGCAGCACGGGGTCGGCGTGGGTGTTCTGGCCGTCGGGTCCGAACGCCACCTTGGTCCAGGGCATCACGGTACGCGTGCCCGGGATGTCGGTGGCGGCGAGCGCGGCGCGGAGCTTCTGCCCGTCGGTGGACCCCGCCCGGTCGAGGGCGTCGGCGAGCACGATCATCGCCATGAACTGGCGCGAGGAATTGTCGTTGAGGTCGCGGTTGGCCCGGGCGCGGTACATCGCGTTGACGGTGGCGACCATCGGGCGCTTGGCGGCGAGGTCGAGGGAGAAGCTGCCGCGGGAGATCAGGCCCTGGAGCTTGTCGCCGACGGCGTCGTAGGTGACCTTCTCGGAGAAGCCGGCGGCCTGGGCGATCATGCTCTTCGGCTTGTAGCCGAGCTCGGCCATGGTCTTGGTGAGCAGGATCGCGTCGGTGGTGTAGCTCGTGGGCAGCAGCACGTCGGCGTTGGCGGTCTTGAGCTGCTGCACCTCGGCGGTCAGCGAGGGCGAGTTGCTCTTGTACTTGACGTCGGCGACGAGCTTGTAGCCGCGCTCGGCCGCCAGCTTGCGCTGCACGGTGGACGAGTCGACCCCGTAGATCGTGTCCTCGAAGAACAGGGCGACCGAGTCGATCTTCTGGCCCTGCTTGCGCATGGCGTCCATGAAGTCGAACATCGCGGCCGAGAACATCTCGTCGTGGGCGGCCGGACGGAAGAAGTACTTCAGGCCCTTGCGGTGCAGGCTCGGCGACGAGGAATCGGCGCAGACGAACGGCACGCCGTAGCGCTCGGCGGTGGCGCTCACCGTCGCCGAGACGGCGGATTGGTAGCAGCCGACGAGGGCCGAGACCTTGTCCTGGGTGATGAGGCGCTCGGCCTCGGCCCGACCCTTCTGCGGGTCGGCCTGGTGGTCGGCGAAGACGAGGCGGATCTTGGCGCCGCCCATCCCCGCGAGCCCCGCGCCCTTGGCGCCCGGCAGGTCGAGGTCGTGGTCGTTGTTGATGAGGTCCAGCGCCGTCTCGATGGCGTGGCGGGCGTCGACGCCCACCTGCGCGCTCGGCCCCGACATGGCGAACAGCACGCCGACCACCACCTCGGGCGCCGCCGCGCGGGCGGGCGCACCTCCCAGGGAGGCGAGCGACAGGGCGCTGGCCCCGACCAAGAGTTCTCGACGACGGATCATGCGCTGGCCTCCCGTGATTGAACCGCTACGATCTTGTCCTAGAGCACCGCGAACTCGCCGTTGCGACGGTCGGTGATCAGCATGCAGCCCGGGGCGTGGGTGATGGCGAAGGCCGGCCGCACGGCGGCGATCACCGATTGCGGGGTGACGCCGCAGGCCCAGAAGACCGGGATCTCGTCCGGGCCGATCCGCACCGGGTCGCCGTAATCGGGCGCCCCGAGGTCGCGGATGCCGATCATCTCCGGCAGGCCGAGATGCACCGGCGCGCCGTGGACCGAGGGGAAGCGGGAGGTGATCTGCACCGCCCGGATCGCCTGGGCGGGCGTGAGCGGGCGCATCGAGACCACCATCGGCCCCGAGAAGCGGCCGGCCGGCGCGGTCGCGATGCTGGTGCGGTACATCGGTACCCGCACCCCCATCTCGACGTGGCGCAGCGGCAGCCCGTCCTCGGCCATCGCGGCCTCGAACGAGTAGGAGCAGCCGATCACGAAGGCCACGAGGTCGTCGCGCCAGAGATCCGCGACGGAGTCGCGCTCCTCCACCACCTCGCCGTTGCGCCAGACCCGGTAGCCGGCGACGTCCGTGGCGATGTCGAGGTCGAGGCCGAGCTCGGGGATCGACCGCTCGCCGCGCGCCGAGACGCCGATGATCGGGCAGGATTTCGGGTTGCGCTGGGCGAAGAGCAGGAACTCGTCGGCGAGGTCGGCGGGCAGGACCGCGAGGTTGCCCTGGACGTAGCCGTCGGCGATGCCGGCGGTGCAGCCGGTGATGGCGCCGCTGCGGCAGGCGAGCCGGGCCGCCTCGCCGATCATCCGTGCCCGATCAAACGGAAGGGTCATCGCAGCTCCTCTGCCCAGCAATGCGCCATGATCACATCGTGGGCAGGTAAGGGCCAATCGTCATTTCGCATCGGATTCGATAAGCCCCGCTTATTGGCGCCACTCGGGCGAGGCCGCGACCTCGCTGGCGAGGCGCGCCGCCGCCGCGGCGAGGCCGTCGCCGGGCGCGCTGGCGTAGGTGGCCGTGAAGCCGATGTCGGGGAGCGCCGGTGCCGGGGCGATGACCCGCAACGCGCCTTCCTCGAGGTCCCGGCGCACCACCTCGGGCGGGATCACCCCGATGCCGATGCCCTCACGGGCCATCCGCACGATGGTGGAGAGCGAGGCGTTGCTGTGGAGGCGGGGCGGCGGCAGGTTCGACTGCGCCAGCATCTCGCGCAAGCACACGTAAGGATTGGTGTTCTTCGGGTAGGTGATCAGGGGAAAGCGCAGCAGGCTCGCGAGATCGACCTCGCCGGGGCCGAGGTCGAGGTGCGGGGCGGCGATCCAGGCCAGCGACACGCTGCACAGGGGCAGGTTGACCAGCCCGGGCATGGTGATCGGCCCGACCAGGAAGGCGAGGTCGAGGTCCCGGTCGAGCAGCGCGTCGCGCATGTTGGGCGAGATGTCGACCGCGATGTCGACGCTCACCCCCGGATAGGCCTCGTTCATGCGCGCGATGAAGCGCATGAGCCAGGTGTGGACGATGGTCTCCGAGACGCCGAGGCGCAGCACGCCCCGCATCGTCCCCGGCCCGGCCACCGCCTGCATCATCTCGGCGCGCAGGAGCAGGAAGCGCTCGGCGTATCCCAGGAGGTCGCGCCCCTTCGCCGTCAGGGCGACCGAGCGGGCGCGCCGCTCGAACAGCCGCGCCCCGAACTCGTCCTCGAGGGCGGCGATGCGCTGCGACACCGCCGGCTGCGAGGTGTTCATCCGATCCGCCGCCTTGCGGAAGCTGCCGAGCGAGGCGGTCCAGTAGAAGATCTCCAGGCTTCTGAGTTCCGCCATGCCCCGTCCCGGATCGCCAGACGGACATCATGGAGCAAAGTTCGTACCGGGTGGAAGGGGGACGTGGCCTCGTCCCCACCGTCCCGCTCAGGCCCGGGGGATCAGCGGGGCGACGCGACGGGCGGCGTCCTCGCCCGCGGCGAGTCCCGCCGCGACGCCGGCGCGGTCCTCCGCGCTGCGGTTCTGGCTCATCTTGCGCTTGCCCTCGAGGCGCGTGATCGTCAGCCGCAGGCCGACGATGCCGCGCAGCTGCGCCGCCACGAAATCCGCCGGCGCGTCCGCGACCGCCCAGGGCGCCGGCCGTGCGCCCTCGTGCCGCTCGGTCAACCGGGTGACGACGGCGAGGAGGCGCGCCGGATCGTCGAAGAACTCCGCCGGCCCGTAGGCGTGCACCGCAACGTAGTTCCAGGTCGGCACGACCTTCCCGGTCTCCCGCTTGGTCGCGTACCAGGACGGCGTCACGTAGGCGTCCGGCCCGGAGAAGATCGCCAGGGCCTCGCCGTGGGCGGGCTCGCGCCACTGCGGGTTGGCCCGGGCGAGGTGGCCGTAGAGCACGCCCCGCTCGCCCTCGCCCGGGTCCAGGAAGAGCGGGAGCGGCGTGCACAGGAGACCGGCCGCCGTCCCGGTCACGACGCTCGCGAGCGGCGCGGCCCGCATCGTGTCATGCATGGCGGCCTCGTCCGTCTCGCGGAACGCGGGTGGAACGTACATCGGGGATCACTCCTGAGGGACTTCCGAGGGCGCCGGCGGACGATCGCGGCGACGGGCGACGCGGGCGCGGGCGAAGTCTGGAACTTCGCCCGGGACTGGCCCATCCTGAACGTCCAGTTCGAACCGGAATGGGTGGGCCAGTTTGGACGTTCCGCTTCCTCGCACGGCGCCCGTCAGCGCGCCGATCGTCGCCGACCTGAAGGCGCAGATCGCGCAGGGCGTCTACCCGCCGGGCGCGGCCCTGCCCTCGACCCGGGCCCTGGCGGTCGAGCTCGGGGTCTCGCGCACCACCGTCACGGCGGCCTACGATCAGCTCATCGCCGAGGGCTACCTCGAGACGCGGCAAGGCAGCCGGGCGCGGGTCGCCGCCGGCATCCTGTCCTCAGCAGTCCCGATCGCGGCCGGCCCGGCACCGGCGGCGCGCCTGTCCGGCTTCGGGCGGCGCCTCCTCGCCGCACCCGTGGCCGAGGCGGTGCCGGGACCGGCGCTGGACTTCCGCTACGGCGACCTCTCGGGCGGCGACTTCCCGGTCCTCGCCTGGCGGCGGGCGCTCAACGCTGCGCTGCTGCGCCGGCCAGCCAAGCTCGCCTACGGCGACCCGCGCGGCTCGGCCGAATTGCGAGCGGCGCTGCAGGCCTATCTCTGGCGCTCACGGGGCCTGCGCTGCGGCCTCAACCAGATCGTCGTGGTGAACGGCTCGCAGCAGGGCATCGACCTCTGCACCCGGCTCCTCGTCGACCCCGGCGACCGGGTGGTGATCGAGGAGCCGGGCTACGTCGCGGCCCGGCGGGTCTTCGCCGCGGCCGGGGCCGCGATCGTGCCCGTCGCGGTCGATGCCGAGGGCCTGCGGACCGAGGCGCTCGCCGGGATCGGCCCCGCCCGCCTCGCCTACGTCACGCCCTCGCACCAGTTCCCCCTCGGCGGCGTGCTGCCCGCAGCCCGCCGGCAGGCCCTGCTGGCCTGGGCCGAGGGCGCCGACTCGACGATCATCGAGGACGATTACGACGGCGAGTACCGCTTCGACGCCCGGCCGGTGGAGGCGCTCCTCAGCCTCGACCGGACCGGCCGCGTCATCTACGTCGGCACCGTCTCCAAGACCCTCTCGCCGCAGCTGCGCCTCGGCTACCTGGTGGTGCCGCCGGCCCTCGCGGACGCCTTCGCGGAGGCCAAGCGCCTCGCCGACCGGCAGGCGCCCGGGCTGGAGCAGGCGGCGCTGGCCCGGTTCCTGGCGGAAGGCGGCTACGAGCGCCACCTGCGCCAGGTCCGGCGGCGCAACGCGGGCCGACGGGCCGCGCTGCTGGCCGCCCTGTCGGCCTGCTTCGGTACGGGGGTGCGGGTGACCGGCGCGGCGGCGGGGCTCCACCTCGTCGCCTGGTTCGACCGTGTGCCGGCGGAACGCGAGGCGGAGATGGTCGCGGCCGCCCGGGCCGCCGGCATCGGCGTCTACCCGGTCGCGCCCTTGTACCACGACGCGGGGGCCCGGCCGGACCGGGCCGGCCTGGTGCTCGGCTTCGCCGGCAGCGAGCCCGACGCGATCCGGGCGGGCGTCCACCGCCTCGCCGCCGCGCTCGCCGGCCTGGACGGACCGGGAGCCGGGCCGGCTCGATGAGGCGGGGCCGATGTTCCGGAGGATCGGCCGGCCGGGGACCGGACGAGCGCCCGCGGACCGCGTGATCTCGAGGGCATGCTTGCCGAGATGAGGGGACGCAGGTCGCTGGACGCCGGACCCGTCCTCGGCGCAGGCAGTGGCGGGCCTTGAGGCCCGGCACCCTCAGGAGGACGCCATCGCCTCGCCGAAGGACTGCACCAGGCGCCCTTCCAGCTTGCCGTGCATGCCGGCGAGGATCGCCATGGCGTCGGCCATCGGCATCGGGGCCTTGTAGGGGCGGCGCTCGGTCAGGGCGGCGTAGATGTCGCAGATGGTGAGCAGGCGCACCATGTCGCCGATCTGGCCGCCGGCGAGGCCGTCGGGGTAGCCGGAGCCGTCCAGCATCTCGTGATGGTGGCGGGCGGCCGAGAGGGTGATGGGGTCGCTCTCCCCGCCCGCCCGCAGGATGTCGTAGCCGAGCGCCGCGTGGGTGCGCATCACCGCCATCTCGCCCGGGTCGAGGCGGCCGGGCTTGTTGAGGATCTCGAGGGGGATGCGGGCCTTGCCGACGTCGTGGATCAGCGCGGCCCGCACGAAGCGGAACTGGTCCTCGGTCCGGAAGCCGAGATGCAGGGCGAACTGGGCGGCGAGGCCGGCCACGAGAAGGCAGTGCTGGTAGGTGGCGTCGTCGTGGGTCCAGACCGTGTCGAGCCAGCGGGCGAGGCCGCCCTCCTGCACCGCGGTGAGGATCGGGCCGAGTCCGGCCTCGACGGCGACCATGCGGACCGGCTGGCCGGCCCGGGCCTCGGCCAGGAGGCCGTTCAACGCCTCCCCGGCCCGTGCCACCCCCTGGCTCACCGTCTGCTCGGCGGCTCCGGCGATGATCCCGACCTGGTTGGCGAGGGCCGCCACCACGGTCTCGGGCGGCACGTAGGCCGGCATGCACACCGTCGCCCCGAGGGTCTTGGCGTGGCGCAGGGATTCCTGGGTCGACTTGCGCAGCAGGCAGATCACCGGGAGGTTCCGGTCCTGGAAGCGGCGCTTCAGGGTGCGCAGGCAGTGGTCGGCCTCCGGACGCGACAGCGTCAGGTCGGAGACCACGCCGGCGAGCGCTCCGCGGCCCCGCCACGTCTCCTCCGGGCCGACGACGTCGCAGATCCCGATCATCCGCAGGGCTGCGCTGATCGCGGCGCTGCGGTCCGGCCTGTCGGTCACGAGGACGAAGGTCCTCTCGTCAGGCATCATGCTCCTCCCGGCGGCCGTCCGGCCCCTCTGCACTCTCCGAATACAGGTCCACTCCCGAATAAATGCTTACAGCTGGATCCGGCGGCCGGGCGAGGCGACGGCGAGTCATGAAAAGGACACGCTATGGACGCCGGGTCGTCGCCCCTCGTCGATCCGCCCGTTGGGGTGGTTCCTGGCGGATCGCCCGGCCGGCCTGCGCCTCAGGCCGCCGCCATGACTTGCGCCCCGGCCGGGCCGATTTGCGGCGTCTTCGCGCCCGCGAACCGCTGGACGCCCGCGGAGGCCAGGGCGCGAGGCCCTGGCCTCCGCAGGTCAGCGCCCGACGTCGTAGCGGCCGAGCATCATCACGTTGTGCCAGACCTTCACGAAGTCGCGCACGAACCGCCCGTGCCCGTCGCTGCCGGCATAGATCTCGGCAACGGCCCTGAGCTGCTGGTTCGACCCGAAGACGAGGTCGCAGCGCGTCGCCGTGAACCTCGTCTCGCCGCTCCGCCGGTCGTCGAGCGTGAAGGTCATGCCGGCGGCATCCGCCTTCTTCCACTCGTAGTCCATGCTGGTCAGGACGGTGAAGAAGTCGTTGGTCAGGACGCCGACGCGATCGGTGAAGACGCCGTGGCGCGATCCGTCGTGGTTCAGGTTGAGCGCCCGCAGGCCGCCGGTCAGCACCACCCATTCGGGGGCGGTGAGCGCGAGCAGGTGGGCCTTGTCGAGGAAGACCTGCTCGGGGGAGACGCGGCCGCCGGTGATCTCGGCGAAGGAGTCGTCGACGTAGTTGCGGAAGCCGTCGACCACGGGCTTGAGCCACTCGAAGCTCTCCGCGTCGGTGAGGGCGTCGGTGGTGTCCATCCGGCCGGGGACGAACGGCACCGGCGTGGCGACGCCGGCCTCCCGCGCCGCCTGCTCGACCGCGGCGCAGCCGCCGAGCACGATGAGGTCGGCGAGGGAGACCTTCCTGTCCCCGGCGGCCCTGCCGTTGAAGCCCGCCATGATGCCGCGCAGCGCCTCGATCACCGGGACGGTGCGCCGGTTGACGGCCCAGCCGGATTGGGGCGCGAGCGCCAGGCGGGCGCCGTTCGCGCCGCCGCGCTTGTCGCTGTTGCGGTAGGTCGCGGCGGACGAGAAGGCCGTGAAGGCGAGGTCGGAAACCGACAGGCCGGTGCCCAGGATCTCCGCCTTCAGGGCGGCAATGTCGGCCGCGTCGACCAGCGGGTGGTCGACCGGCGGAATCGGGTCCTGCCACAGCAGGTCGTCCTCGATCCTCGCCTCGGGCCCGACGTAGCGCTCCTTCGGCCCCATGTCGCGGTGGGTCAGCTTGTACCACGCCTTGGCGAACTGCAACGTAAAGCCATCGAAATCGGCCAGGAACTTCTGACAGATTTCGCGGTAGACCGGATCGGTCTTGAGCGCGATGTCGCTGGTCATCATCATCAGCGGGTGGCTCTTGCCGGGGATGTGGGCGTCCGGCGTCCTCGGCGCGTCCGGGTCGGTCGGCGTCCATTGCAGGGCGCCGGCGGGGCTGCGTACCTGCATCCACTCGTACTTGAACAGGTTCTCCAGGTAGCTGTTGTCCCAGGTGGTCGGATCGGGCGACCACGACCCCTCGATCCCGTTGGTCATGGTGTACTCGGCGAAGCCCGTGCCCTCCGGGTTGTGCCAGCCGAGCCCCATCGCCTCCATCGGCGCGATCTCCGGCGGCGGCCCGACCTGATCGGCCTTCACCATGCCGTGACTCTTGCCGAAGGCGTGGCCGCCGGCGATCAGCGCGACAGTCTCCTCGTCATTCATCGCCATGCGGGTGAAGGTGACCCGGATGTCGCGGGCCGAGCCGGCGGGATCGCCGTTGGCATAGGGCCCTTCCGGGTTGACGTAGATCAGCGCCTGGTGCGACGCCGCGAGGGGCTGCTCAAGGTCGTAATCGGGATCGCCGTTCTTGCCCCGCCAGCGCTTGTCGCGGGTCACCATGCTGTCGAAGGCCTGGACGTTGGTCGGATCCCACAGCTCCGGGCCCCAGTAGGTCGCGTTGTCGGCCTCCCAGGCATCCTCCCGGCCGCCGGCGAAGCCGTAGGTCGGGAAGTTCATGATCTCGAGGGCGCAGGTGCCGGTCAGCACCATCAGGTCGGCCCAGGACAGAGCGCTGCCGTACTTCTGCTTGATCGGCCAGAGCAGGCGGCGGGACTTGTCGGTGTTGCCGTTGTCCCACCAGCTGCTGATCGGGGCGAAGCGCTGCAGGCCCTCGCCGGCGCCGCCGCGTCCGTCGGCGATGCGGTAGGTGCCGGCCGAGTGCCAGGCCATGCGGATCATCTGCGGGCCGTAATTGCCGTAGTCCGACGGCCACCACGCGACCGAGCTGGTCAGGAACGCTTTGATGTCGGCCTTGAGCTGCTGGTAGTCGAGCGCCGCGAAGGCCGCCCGGTAGTCGAAGTCGGGCCCGAGCGGATTCGCCTGCGGCCCGTTCTGGTGCAGCATCTCGACGCGCAGGCGGTCCGGATACCACTCCTCCAGCGTCGGCGGCGACGTGAACGCGCCGCCGATGCGGTCGCCGCCGAAGGGGCACTTGCCCGACAGGACGTCAGTATAGTGTTCCATGCCTTCGATCCTTCCGTGGCGACCGCGCCGCGCGATCGTGATGGGCGGGCATGCGGCTTCGACTGCGCGAGACGCGCCGCCCTCAAAAATCGTGAAGTGACCCCGTACGGCTCATTGTACTGTTACTGAGTATGAGATTGAGGCCGTGATGCCCGGTGGTGGACGACTTCGTCCGCGACCCCGGTGCAGGAAAACGACCATCCATCTCGAACTCGAAGACCATACGGCGCGCCAACGCAAATAGGCGCCGCTATCGCCGCGGCCACTCACTGCGCGTCCGCAGCGTCATGCCGCCACGGGAACGATCCTCGGTCTGCCACCATCGGAGGCGACTGCCTCCATTACGGCCGGATCCGCCGCGCGGACCTTGCGTGAAGCGACGGTGGGCTGGCCTCGGCGTTCGCGGCGGGCCGAGCCGTCTCCCGCGTTGCCCCGAGGACCTGATCGCCCGTTCGGCGGACGCGACATGCGCCTTCGTCCCGGGCCGGCAGCCGGGCCCGGCTCCGACAGGAGCGCGACGTGCGGTCCAGACACTCCGGCCGGCGAGGATGAGGCGGAGCGGGGTTCGGATCTCGCCCGAATACCTGTGCGTCCGGGCCAGCCCTCGGCGGTCCGGGCTCCGCTCCGCGGTTCCGGAATACCGGAGGTTTCAAAGCTCCTTTGTTCGATCAGGCCGGACGGGCGTTCAGCCCGCCGCCACCGTGAACCCGGCGCGCGGGAAGTGCAGGTGCAGCGTCCCGACCTGCGAATCGTCGCGGCGGATGACGATGCGGCCCGCATCCACGGCGACGAGCCGGCCCCGGACCGGAACGCGGGCGAAGTCGTCCGGCGTCACCGTCACGGCGTCGCCGGGCGCGGCCGCGACGCTCTCCGGCACCGCGTTCGAGCCTGCCACCGGCGCCGGCTCGACCGATCGTGCGGCCTCCAGCGCCGCCTCGGCCGTCAGCGTCCGCGGCCGGCCGTGGCCGAGGCCGGCGACCCGCCCGTACCAGCCGAGGACGGGGCCGAGCCCGAGCAGCCGGTCGACCGATCCGGCCCGCTCGCCGCCGCGCATCAGCCAGAGCAGGTGGTAATGCGCGAGGTCGACGGCCCCGGCCTGATCGCCGCCGAGGAAGCGGCGGCCGTCGGAGAGCGCCTCGGCGAGCCAGGCGGTCCAGGCCGCGACCCGCTGCGTGTTGCGCAGGAAATCCGGCTCCATCGCGGCGTGGCTGATGTCGACATAGAGGTAGTCGTCCTTGCGATCGCGCAGGAAGGCCTCGGGAAGGTCCCCGGCGAAGTGCACCGTGACGCCGATGACCGCGAGCCAGAGGTCCCGCTCCAGGCCGTAGGTCAGGCCCTCGGCGAGCGCCGGGGCGAGGCCCGGATACAGGCTGGGCTCCGGATGCAGGCGCTCAAGGGCAGGCAGGATCGCGTGGGTGTCGCAGTAGATATCGGCGCCGACCTGCAGCACCGGGATGCGGCGATAGCCGCCGGTGAGCGGATCGAGGAGCGGGCGCGGCGGCATGACCGCGACGTCGACCGAGCCCCAGTCGAGCCCCTTGAGCCCGAGGGCGAGGCGGACCTTCTCGGCGTAGGGCGAGGAGGGATAATGGTGCAGGATGATCTCGGGCGCGGACATGCGGGTCTCCCGGCTGGTGCGGTTGGGACGATCGGGCGCTGCGGCCGGCGCCTCACGCCGAAAGGGCGCCGACCTGCTTCAGGAGGCCGAGATTGTCGAGGAGCGCCCAGTGCTCCACCAAGCGCCCGTCGACGATGCGAAACAGGTCCATCACCGCGATGTCGACGCTGCGGCCGCTGGCGGGCAGCCCCATCAGGTCGCCGGTATGGCGGCCGCGGAAGCGCAGGCGGACCAGCACCCGGTCGCCCTCGGCGATCACCTCGTCGATCGGCAGCGCCAGCTCGGTGACGCCGCAGTGCAGGACCTCGCCGAGCCGGCGCACCCCCTCGGGACCGCGCACCGTGAAGTCGAGGCCGGGATCGTGGCGGACGAAGTCGGGCGCGATGTGCTGCTGCCACCACGCCTCGTCCCGCTCGAGGAAGGCGGTGAAGTAGGCGCGGGCGAGGTCCTTGTTGGCGTCGGTCGACATGGCGTCCTCCCTGGATGCGCGAACGCCGCCGAGACGGTGTGGCATCCGTGATTTATTTGTGCGCAACCGATTGGGAAAGAGTCCTGTCCGGCAGGCGGCCCATCCTCGCACAGGGGATGACGATGCGGAAAGCCCCTATGGTCCGCTCGCGATCGGTGGCCACGGCGTCCCGTCGAGCCTGGAGGGCCCGACGCGCTGTTGTCGGACGCGGAGTTTCTGGTCCGGGACAGGCAGGTGAGACGCTGAAGGCGGGGCGGGCGAACGTGGATCACGCCACCGCGCGACAGGCGCTCACTGACTGTACCGCTACGCGCACTGCGTCAACGAACAACGTGAATGCCCCTATGTCGTTTCTCTTGAAGAACAGACTATCAGCACGAGAGCGAAATTGACATCATGCCTTTGCAGTAAATATATCAGACATATACAAAATTCAACATATCAGAAATCTAGAAAATATTGCTTACAAGATCTAATCAGTGGGATAATATATGGGCATGACAAGCAATACCGCCGCGCCTTCGAACGGACCCGTTCGGAGGCGCAAGGCAAGCCCGAACGGGCGCCGGCGCTGATGCGCCGGACGCCTTCGCATCGACGTGTCGATGCGAAGGCGCGAGGGTATAAGACAGCACGATTTGCATAAAATGAATGACAGAGACCATGCTGCAGATAATATATTGTCAAATCTGAATTTTTGCATTATAAGTGAACGTTCTATTCTGGGAGAACGACAATCAAATGGAACACTAAAAATTGATGGAGGATGCAGATGGCGAGTGGCCCCGATGCTCCCGTGCTGGCGGGGACTGGCAGGCGGACGCCTGACAAGCTCTTTGATGCGTATGTAGAATTCACAAAGATCTTGCTCAGCAATTTATTTATTATAAACGGAGGATCCGCGGTCGCCCTCATCGCGCTCCTGGGGAATATCAAGGAACAAAGTCCTGTCGCTTCACTGGTGAATTTGGACAACGCGAAGGATGCGATTGTCATTTATGGCGTGGGAGCTTTCCTTGCTGTTATTGCTGCCGCTCTGACAGCTTGGACAGAAAATTCAAACAGCAGCCTTCTCGAGGAAAGCGGAAGAGTATCAGCACGATTTGGAGTTACTGCATTTATTTTTATATTCATGAGCGGATTGTGTTTTTTGATTGGATGTCTATCTGCAATCGACAGGTTGCCATGGTTCATGAACGGAATTCATACCTTGATATGAACTCAAGGATCAGCACGCGTGATTGTCAATGGACCAGCGACCAATCCTTCTCATGCCTGGATGTCGAACGGGCGTGGCGGGATTCTCGGATCCGGGCGGGCCCTGGCCCCGCCCACGACCTCAGGACGAGTTCGTGGGTGAACCACGATGGGTGCTTCCATACCCGGGGCCGCCTGCCCGGCCTCTCAGCTCTCCTCCCGCCCCGCCCAATCCGTGACCGCACCTCGCGAGGCATCGGCGACGAGCCGGGCGTATTTCGCCAGGACCCCGCGCATATAGGCCGGGCGCGGTGCCGGCCGCTCGGCGAGGCGGGGCGCGATCTCCTCGTCTGAGAGCGCCACGTCGAGGCGGCAGCCGTCGACGTCGATCGTCACCTCGTCGGCGTCCCGAAGGGCTGCGATCGGGCCGCCCTCGAACGCCTCGGGCACGACGTGGCCGATGACGAAGCCGCGGGTCGCGCCGGAGAAGCGGCCGTCGGTCATGAGCGCCACGTGCTCGCCGAGGCCCGACCCCTGGAACGCGCCGGTGACGAGCCGCATCTCGCGCATCCCGAGCCCGTCAAGGGGTCCCTCGTTGCGCAGGACCATCACGTCGTTGGGCACGATTCGGCCGTCCTTGATCGCCGCGAAGGCGTCCTCCTCGCGCTCGAACACCCGGGCGGGGCCCCGGTGCAGGCGCTTGGTCTGACCGGAGATCTTCGTCACGGCGCCACCCGGCGCGAGGTTGCCGCGCAGGATGACGAGACCGCCCTCGTTCTTCAGCGTATCGTCGACGGTGCGGATCACCGTCTGCCCCTCGGGCTCGGGCGCCCGGGCGATCTCGTCGCCGAGGCTCCGGCCCGTCACGGTCCGGGCCTCCGGGTGCAGGAGCCCGGCAGTGGCGAGGCGCTTGCCGACCGCCGCCATGCCGCCCGCCGCGTGCATCTCCGGCGCCGTGTCGTGCCCCCAAGGGCGCAGGTCGGCGAGCACCGGGGTGCGGCGGGAGATGCGGCCGAAGTCGTCGAGCTCGAGAGGGATGCGCCCCCGTCAGGGCCGCGCGGCGAGGAAGTCCAGCACGCCGGCCTTGTGCACCTTGTCGCCGACCGCGAGGTTATGGTCGCGGTTCGGGATGTCGAGGGCTTTCGCCTCCGGGATCAGGGCGGCGAGGGCGGGGCCTGAGCCCGCCACGGTGTCGGTGGTGCCGACCGCGACGAGGACCGGGACCTCGATCTGCGCCACCTCCGCCCGCGACAGGGTCTGGCGCGAGCCGCGCATGCAGGCGGCCAGCGCCTTGAGGTCGCTGCCGGTCTGCTCGGCGAAGACCCGGAACATCCGCGCCGTCGGTTCCGTGACGTCGTCGCGGGAGGGGGCCTCCATCGCCTCCGAGATGCCGGCCGGCAGCCCTCGTCCCTCGACGAGGTGGATGCCGAGGCCGCCCAGCAGCGCCGAGCGGACCCGGCCGGGATGGGCGAGCGCCAGGAAGGCGGTGATCCGCGCGCCCATCGAGTAGCCCATCACGTCGGCGCGGGGGATGTCGAGGTGATCGAGGAGCCGGCGGGCATCCTCGGCCATCAGGTCGGAACCGTAGGCCTCGGGGTCGTAGAGCTTGCCGCTGCGGCCGTGGCCGCGGTTGTCGAGGGCGATCACCCGCCGTCCGGCCCCGGTCAGGGTGCGGACCCAGGAGGTGTTGACCCAGTTGACCGTGTGGTTCGACGCGAAGCCGTGGATCAGCAGGATCGGCTCGGCCTCTCCCTCCTTCGGTGCGACGTCGATGTAGGCGATCGGCACGCCGTCCGAGTCGAAGGTCTGCATGGCTGGCATCAGGCTCCCGCGAGAGGTCGCGCCCGGCTTAGCCCAGGCTCGGCCATGCCCGCAACGCGCCGGGCCGACCGGGGAACCATCCGGACGACGGCGCGGCACGCCCTCCCCCGCGCGGGCCAGCAGCGTCACCCACACCGAGAGCCGGTGCGGCCCCTCGCCCGCTCGCCGGGATCGGCCTCCGGCCGGAGCGGCCCGGCACGAGGCCCCAAGGGCATCAGGACCCGCCGAACATGCCGGGAGCGCACGGATGCGTTCTCCGGTCCCGTGCTCAGTCCTGCGTGCCGGAGTGCGAGCGCCCGAAGCCGCCTTACAGATAGTTCGTCAGCGACAGCTTCGAGAGCATCGACGTCGCCTGGTAGCTCGCCTGCAGCTGGGTCTGGAGGGTGAGGAGCCTGGCCGCCACCTCCTCGGTCGAGACCGACTCGACGCTGTCCACGGTCTGCTGCAGCACGGCCTTGGTGGCGGTGTTCTGGCTCTTCTGGGTGGCGATCTGGGCGGAGGCCAGGCTCAGCTCCGCGGCGATGCCCTGCACCGTCGGCTGGCCGTCGCCGGGCTTGAGCAGCGCCTGCACCCGGCTCGAATAGGCGTCGAAGCGGGTTCCGTCGCTGTCGGTGTTGTCGAATGGCGTGCTGGCGAGGACCGCGAAGCCGCTGAGCGTCGCGCGGAACGCCGCCTCATTGGCCTGGACGCCGATCGCCACCGACTGGTCGCGGGAGACCGGCACGGTCGCGGTCTGGCGCGGGTCGGCGGAGGTGTCGTCGCCCTTGTACCAGATCAGGGTGCGGCCGCTCGGGTCGGCGACGTAGCCGACGGCATTGCCCGCAGCGTCCGTCGCGACCCGACGCGGGCTCACCGAGGACGAGCCGGCAAAGAAGTCGCTCGCCGCCCGGGTGGCGGAGCTCACCGCGAGGTCGGTCTTGGCGGTTGTGTCGAGCGCCGTCGCGAGGGCCGCCGAGAGGTTGGCGGCGGTGTCGGCCGGCGTCGCGCCGATCGCGAAGGTGCCGGCGCCGGTGCCATCCGCGGCAGCCTTCAGGCTGAGGGTCTTGCTGGTGCCGTCGCGCAGGCCGACCGTGACCTGGACGCTGTCGCCGGCCTGCAGCCCCGCCCCGACCGTCACGGTCGCGGCGGCCGGGGTGCTGCTGCCGAAGGCAACGACCGTGCTCGCCGAGTCGCCGATCTTGAAGCCGATGACGGTCCCGGGCGCCACCGCGGCGGCGAGATTCTTGACGCTCGCCACGAAGCTGTCACCGATCGCGAAGGTGTTCTCCTGCCCTCCCGCAGTCCGGGCGGTGAGGTCGACCAGGCTCTGGCTGCCGTCCGGGTTGCGCACGCTCACCTGCACGGCGTCGCCGTCCTTCGGCTGGCTGGTCGAGCCCGCCAGGGCGATTGTCCCAGGCTTCCCCGCCTGGAGCGAGACCGACAGGCCGGCCGGGTTCGAGCTGACGACCGAGTCGAGGGTGAAGCCGAAATTCTCCCGTACGCCGGCCGTCTGACTTTCCGACAGGCTGACGCTCGCGCCCGCGGCGGCCAGGTCGAGCCGCCCGGTGCTCGGCGTGCCGATGCCGAGATCGGCGGTCCGGCGCTCGGCGATCACCGCGCGCACGCCGTCGAGGCCGGCGGCGGGATCGCCGTCGAGGATGCGGTCGACGGTCTCGACCGGGGCCCGGTCGGTGACCCGGCCGCCCATGATGTACTGGCCGCCGGTGCTCTGGTTGAGGGCGTCGAGGGCGCCGCCGAGCTGGCCCACCGCGCTCTGCTGCAGGGTGGCACGGGCGGTGGTGCCGGTGCCGGTGCGGGCGCTGACGAGGCTGCTCCAGGCCGAGGAGGCCAGAGTCGCGACCTGCTGCACGCCGGCCGAGGCGAGCGACACCCGGGTCGAGGCGGTGCCGGCGGCCGCAATCCAGCTGTCGAGCGCGCTGATCTGGGCGTGGGCGCTGAGGCTCTGGGTGCGCCCGCTGCCGAGGCCGCCATAGGTGTCCGCGGCCTGGCCGCTGGCGATCTGGTTCGAGAGCGTGCCGAGCGTCCCCTTCATGGCGACGAGGCGCTTGGTGTTGAGGTCGGCGGCGGCGGTGCCGGCGGCGAAGGCGGCGGTGCCGGCCGCGAACGGAGCGATCGTCATCGCGAAGAATTCCTTAGAGCCTGAGCAGGGTGTCGAGCATGTCGCGGGCCGCGGTCAGCACCCGGGCGTTGGCGCTGTAGGCGGTCTGGAGCTGGATCAGCTTGGACATCTCCTCGTCCACGCTGACCCCGGATTCCTTGCCGAAGCGGCTCTGGGCCGAGGACAGGGCGATCTGCTGGCCCTCGTCGAGCTGCTGGGCCTCGGCGCTGGCAGCGCCCCGCGCATCGATGACCGACTGGGCGAAGCCGACGACCGTGGCGGAGCGCGGGGCGCTGACGCCGCCGATGCCGCTGGCCGCCGAGAAGGTCAGGGTCCGGCTGGTGAGCGCGTCGTAGAGCATGCGCGGCCGGGCGGTGTCGCCCGAGGCGGTCGGATCGGCATAGTCCACCAGGGTGGAGCTGTCGGCGGTGACTGCCGGGTTGAGGGCGAGGCGCTGGGCGAAGCCCGTCAGGTGCGAGCCGCCCTCGAACGAGCCGGTGAACACCCCGTTGCCGGTCCCGGCATCGACGAACAGCGCGAGCTGGCCGCTCCCGGTCCGCGTCTCGGCGGCGCTCGTCGGCACGGTGACCGAGGCGCTGGCGCCCATGAGCGCGAGGCCAGCCGGGTCCGACAGGATGCGCACGGCCCCGGCGGCCCCGCCCGGGGTCGCCGACACCGTGAAGCCGGTGCCGAGGGCCGCGCCTATCGCGGCTGCGAGGGTCGAGGGCCCGCCGGAGATGTCGACCGGCACCACCAGGGCGGTCGGGTCGTCGGTGAGGCCTGCGTCGATCGGCGTGGGCGCCGCGCCCGTCGTCGGCATCAGGATGACGTTGCGGCTGGCTCCCGCGGCGTTGCGCACCCCGAGGGTCACGGCGTTGCCGGCCTGGAGCCCGGTGAGGTTGATGTCGAAGCCCGTGAGGCCGTTCGCCGAGACGGCGGTGCCGGTCGCCTGGCGGTCGCTCAGCCCCCGCGACAGGCCCGCCGCCAGGTCGTCGAGCTGGCGCTGCGCCTGGACCAGGGTGTCGTCGCGCAAGGAGACCGCGGCCGCGATCGAGCCGGATCGGATCGCCCCGGTCGCCACGAGGTCGATCCGCGCCCCGGCCGGCGTCGTCGCCGTCACGGTGCCGACGCCGCGGGTGCTCGGGTCGGTCGTGTACTGCGCCTCGGCGCCCAGGGTGCCGCGGCCGTCGAAGGCGAGGGTCGCCGCCGCGCCGTGGTCGACCAGCGTCGCGCCCGAGGCGGTGAGCAGGGTGACCGAGCCGTCGTGCTGATCGCTCACCTGCACGTCGAGGTATTGCGAGAGGGCGTTGATCTGCTGGTCGCGCTGGTCGAGGAGCTCGGCCACGCTGGTGTCGCCGCTCGAATTGCCGGTGGCGCCGACGATCTTGGTGTTGAGCGCGGCGATCTGCGACAGGAGGGTGCTGGCCGAGGCGACGTCGCTTCCGAGCTGCGATTCGAGGCCGGTGCGCAGGTCCTGCACGCCCCCGGCGATGCCGGCGATCGTCGTGGCGAGGGTGCGGGCCGCGCCCACCGCCGTCGCCCGCGAGGCGGCGGAGGTCGGATCGGTCGTCAGCGCCTGGAGCGACTGGGTGAAGGTGTTCATCACCCCGTCGAGCGCCGAGGCGCTGCCCGGGGTG
>NZ_LABY01000269.1 GCF_001043975.1 Methylobacterium variabile | reverse complement strand
TCCTCGTCGCAGTCGAGCCCGGCGGCCGCGAGGTCGAGGTCGGACAGGTTGGGCGGGCGCCCGGCGGCGGCGAGGATCCGCGCGACGGTGCCGCCCTCCTGCCCGCCCCCGTCCAGGCGCCAGGTCAGCCGCACCCCGTCTCCCGCCGCCTCTGCGGATTCGACGGTGGCGCCGAGGCGCAGGTCGATCTCGGCCCCCAACAGCTCGGCGGCGCAGGCCGCGACCTTGAGATCGCGGGTGCCGCCGACGGCGCCGGCGGGGTCGAGGAGCGTCACCCGCACGCCGAGGCGGGCCATCGCCTGAGCGATCTCGACCCCGACCGGGCCGACCCCCAGCACCGCGAGGGACTCGGGCAGGGTCTCGATCTCGAACAGGCTGTCGGTGGTGAGGACGCGGGTCGCGACCGGCCGCAGGGGCGGCGGCAGGGCCGGGCTCGAGCCGGTGGCGATCACCACGGCGCCGGCCACGACCCGGGTGTGGTCGTCGACGAGGAGGGTGGTCGGGTCGGCGAAGCGGGCGGTGCCGGCGAGGCGCAGCTCCTCCGGGATGCGGGCGAGCCCGTCGCGCACCGAGGCGACGAAGCGGTCGCGCTCGGCCCGCACGCGCCGCATCACCGCGGCGCCGTCGACCCTGACCTCGCCGGCGGAGACGCCGAACAACCCGGCCTCGCGCGCATCGTGGGCGGCCCGCGCCGCCTCGATCAGGAGCTTCGAGGGCATGCAGCCGACCCGGGCGCAGGTGGTCCCGCCGGGACCGCGCTCGATCAGCGCCGCCCGGGCGCCCGCCTTGGCGGCCGCCGCCTGGGCCGCGATCCCGGCCGTGCCGGCGCCGATGACCGCCACGTCGCAGGACAGTTCACGCATCGCTCTTCCCCTCGGGCTTCCCGGCGCGGCACGAGCGGCGACGTAGCGGGTCCGACGATCCGGCAACTTGGATCGTGGGCGATTCGTTCCCGCGCGTCAGGTCTTCGGCGCCCCGCCCTCCGCCAGCAGGCCGTCCACGAAACCGGCGAGCCCGACCTGGCGCTCGCGGCGCAGGTGCTCGGCGGCGAGGATCGCCTCGAGGGTCTTGAAGGACCGGTCGAGGTCGTCGTTGACCAGGACGTAATCGTATTCCGACCAGCGCTCGATCTCGGTGCGGGCGTTCAGCAGGCGGCGCTCGATGATCTCGGCGGAATCCTCGGCCCGGCGCTCGAGGCGGCGGCGCAGCTCGGCCATGCTGGGCGGCAGGATGAAGATGGTGACGACGTCGTCGCGCAGCTTCGACCGGACCTGACGGGTGCCCTGGTAGTCGATGTCGAAGATCATGTCCCGGCCGGCCGCGAGCGCCTTCTCCACCGGGCGCCGGGGCGTGCCGTAGTAGTTGCCGTGCACCTCGGCCCATTCGAGCAGGTCGTCGCGCTCGCGCAGCAGCTCGAAGGCGTCCCGGTCTATGAAGCGGTAGTGCTGGCCGTCGATCTCGGAGGGGCGGCGCGCCCGGGTGGTGACCGACACCGAGAGCTCGAGCCCCCATTCGGGCCGCTGCGCCAGGGCGCGGGTCAGGGTGGTCTTGCCGGCCCCCGAGGGCGAGGAGAGGATCAGCACCAGGCCCCGGCGCGCCACCGGTGCGTTCAGGAGTTCGGAGCCCACGTTCGAAGCCATCGCGTTGCATCACCCTTTCGTCGGCATCGCCCGGGCAGGAAGCCCCCCGGTGCGGGCCGTCCGCCGCGCCCGCCGCAAATACCGGCCGTCCGTGTCGAGACCCTCCCATGACGCCAGCCCGGCGAACGCGCAACCGGGGGAGCCCGATCGGGCGAGGACAATCGCCGCGGGCCGCCGCCTACTCGACGTTCTGGACCTGCTCGCGGAACTGCTCGACCACCGCCTTGAGGTCGAGGCCGATGCGCGAGAGGGCGACGTCGTTGGCCTTGGCGCAGAGGGTGTTGGCCTCGCGGCCGAGCTCCTGGGCCAGGAAGTCGAGCCGGCGCCCGACGGCGCCGCCGGTCGCCAGCAGGTCGCGGGCAGCGGCGAGGTGGGCACGCAGGCGGTCGATCTCCTCGCGCACGTCGGCCCGGGCGGCGAGCAGCACCGCCTCCTGGTGCAGGCGCGCCGGATCGAAGCTGCCGGCCTCCATCAGGGTCGCGACCTGGGCGGCGAGGCGGGCCTTCACCGCCTCCGGCTGGCGGGCCGGGCAGGCCTCCGCGGCCTCGACGAGGTCCGCCATGGCGGCGAGTTGGCCGCCGACGATCCCGGCGAGCGCCCGCCCCTCGCTGCGGCGGCCTTCCGCCAGGGCCTCGACCAGGCGGAGGGCCGCCGCAGCGAGGTCGTGCCGCAGGGCTTCGTCGTCGGGCGCCTCCTCCTCGACCTCGACGACACCGCGCAGCTGCAACAGCCCGTCGACGGAGGGAAGCGTGATCCCGAGCGGCATCTGCACCCGGGTCACGGCTTCCGCCAGGGAGGCGAGGAGGGTCTCGTTGATGCGCACCCGCGGCGCGGCCTCGGCCCGCGACAGGGTCAGAGTGAGGTGGCAGGTGCCGCGGGCGAGGCGCTTCTGCACCAGGGCGCGGGCCTCCTCGCCGACGGCGTCGAGGCCCGTCGGCACCCGGACCCGGACCTCGAGGCCGCGGCCGTTGACGCTCTTCAGCTCCCAGGCCCAGTGGGCGGGACCGGTGCTGCCGGCCTCGCGGGCGAAACCGGTCATGCTGGCGATCGACATCGGGGCGCTCAGGGGTTGCGCAGGACCGGAACGGTCTTCGGCGAGTTCAGATCGTAGGTCCGGTTGCGCAGGGGATCGCGGGCCGTGCCCTCCGAGGCGTCGAAGGCGCGGGAGCGGGCGGCGTTCGGATCGCTGCCGTCATAGGCCAGCGGAGCGCCGGGCAGGCTGGTGCGCGAGGGCAGGGCCGAGGGGTCGGCCTGCGGCGGCGGCTCGACCTTGTCGACGCCCGCCGCCGCGCCGGGATCGGCCGCGGCCTTCGCCTTCTCGACCTGGCGCCAGCGGGCGACGTTGCGGTTGTGGGCCTCGAGGGTCTCGGCGAAGACGTGGCCGCCGGTGCCGTCGGCCACGAAGTAGAGGTCCTTGGTGCGCGAGGGATTGGCGACCGCCTCCAGGGCGGCGCGGCCGGGATTGGCGATCGGGCCCGGCGGCAGGCCCTCGATCGCGTAGGTGTTGTAGGGCGTCACCCGGTCGATCTCGGAGCGCAGGATGCCGCGCCCGAGGGTGCCGCGCCCGCCGACGAGGCCGTACACGATGGTCGGGTCGGATTGCAGCCGCATCCGCTTCTGCAGCCGGTTGACGAACACGCCGGCGACCCGCGGCCGCTCGTCGGCCCGCCCGGTCTCCTTCTCCACGATCGAGGCGAGGGTCACCATCTCCTGGGGCGTGCGCACCGGCACCTCGGGCGAGCGACGGGCCCAGATCTGGTTCAGCACCTCGCGCTGCTTGGCGCGCATCAGGTTGAGGATCTTCTGGCGGGAGTCGCCGCGCTCGAACTTGTAGGTGTCGGGGAGCAGGCTCCCCTCCGGCGGCGTCTCGTTGATGTCGCCGGTCAGCACGTCGTTGTCGTTCAGGCGCGCGACGATCTGCTCGCTCGTCAGGCCCTCCGGGAAGGTGATGGCGTGCTGGACCGGCCGGCCCTGGATCAGCACGTCGAGCACGTCATCGATGCTGGACTGGGCCTTGAAGTTGTACTCGCCGGCCTTGAGCGCAGCTTTTCGGCCGAAGCGGGCGGTGAGCTCGAACAGCATCGGATGGGTGATCACGCCCTCGCGCTTGAGCAGGTCGGCCATCTCGCCGACGCTGGAGCGGGGCACCACCACGACCTTGTCGGCCTGGAGCGGGCCGGCCTCGTTGGTCTGGCGCTCCAGCACCACCAGGCCCAGGATGGCGCCGAGGCCCAGGATGACGAACAGGGTCAGGAAGCCGCTCACCGCCGAGAGCAGGCCGCCCCGCTCGCGCACCGGTTTCTCGGGCGGCGGCGGGGCCGCGGTGGGCTTGATGGCCTCGCTCGGGCTGCGCGGCGCGAGCCGGTTGGGCGGGCTGACCGGCTCCGGCGCGCTCGGCGCCGGGTCCTGCGTCTTCGATCTGCGAAACATGGCGGTCCTGTCGTGGCGCGTCCGGGGAGCCGGCCGGTGGACGCGCGTGCCGGCCCGTTGGGGCGGAAAGCGACCGAGACCCTAGCAAGTTTTATGGCGAAATGGAGCCGAGGCGCACCGGAAGCCACATGCGAGAAAGCCCCTCCGCGCGGGCGAGAGGGGCTTTTTGAAGCGGTGCGATGGTCGCCGGGCGGGCGATCCGCCCCGGGCGCGGGCGATCAGTCGGCCCGGCGCAGGATCAGCGAGGCGTTGGTGCCGCCGAAGCCGAACGAGTTCGACAGCGCGACGTCGACCTTCCGCTTCTGCGCCTCGTGCGGCACGAGGTCGATCGCCGTCTCGACCGACGGGTTGTCGAGGTTGAGGGTCGGGGGCACGACCTGGTCGCGGATGGCGAGCACCGAGAAGATCGCCTCGATGGCGCCGGCGGCGCCGAGCAGGTGCCCGGTGGCCGATTTCGTCGAGGACATCGCGACGTCGGTGGCATTGCCGAGCAGGCGCTCGACCGCCTTCAGCTCGAGCTCGTCGCCGAGCGGCGTCGAGGTGCCGTGGGCGTTGATGTAGTCGATCTCGGAGGGGTCGATGCCGGCCCGCTTCACCGCCGCGCTCATGCAGCGGTAGGCGCCGTCGCCGTCCGGCGAGGGCGAGGTGATGTGGTAGGCGTCGCCCGAGAGGCCGTAGCCGATGACCTCGGCGTAGATCTTGGCGCCGCGGGCCTTGGCATGCTCGTACTCCTCGAGCACCACCACGCCGGCGCCCTCGCCCATCACGAAGCCGTCGCGGTCGCGGTCGTAGGGACGGGAGGCGCGCTGCGGCTCGTCGTTGAAGCCGGTCGAGAGCGCCCGGCAGGCGGCGAAGCCCGCGAGCGAGAGCCGGTTGATCGGCGATTCGGCGCCGCCGGCCAGCATCACGTCGGCGTCACCGAGCGCGATCAGGCGCGCGGCGTCGCCGATCGCGTGGGCGCCGGTGGAGCAGGCCGTCACCACGGCGTGGTTCGGCCCTTTCAGCCCGTGGGCGATCGAGACTTGGCCCGAGGCCAGGTTGATGATCCGGCCCGGGATGAAGAACGGCGAGATCCGCCGCGGCCCCTTCTCGAACAGCGTCACCGAGGCGTCGTAGATGCCACCGATGCCGCCGATGCCGGAGCCGATGAGGACGCCGGTGGCGCACTGGTCCTCGTGCGAGGTCGGGTGCCAGTCGGCGTCGTCGAGCGCCTGGCCGGCCGCCGCCATCGCGTAGACGATGAAGGGATCGACCTTGCGCTGCTCCTTGGCCTCCATCCACCGGTCGGGGTTGAAGGTGCCGTCGCTGCCGTCGCCGAGGGGGATCGAGCAGGCGATCTTGCACGCCAGATCCGACACGTCGAAGGCCTCGACGCGGGCGGCGCCGCTTTGCCCCTCGATGAGGCGGCTCCACGTGACGTCGACGCTGCTGCCCAGCGGCGACACCATCCCGAGGCCCGTGACGACGACTCGACGCATCGCGTTATCCCGACCCGATCCCATGACGGAAGCGTACTATCCTTAGGCTGAAGACAACGCCGGCGTTCAGCCGGAGTTCTTCTCGAGGAACTTGATCGCGTCGCCGACCGTCTGGATCGTCTCGGCGGCGTCGTCCGGGATCTCGACGTTGAACTCCTCCTCGAACGCCATCACCAGCTCGACGGTGTCGAGGCTGTCGGCGCCCAGATCGTCGATGAAGTTCGCGTTCGGGGTCACCTTCTCGGGCTCGACGCCCAGGTGATCGACGACGATCTTCTTCACCCGGTCCGCGATATCGCTCATCGTGTAGGTCCTTAAGTTACTGCTCGTGGAACTGTTCGGAGCCGCCGCGTGCGGGCGGAGCCCCGGGGAGAGTTCGTGATGCGGCCGGGCGCGCCGGTCGCGCATGTCGTGGAAAAGCCGCGGACGGCCGGGCCGTCAATCCCCTTGCACGGCCGGCGGGTGCTTAACACAGGGATTCCGCCCTGGCGAGGCCCGCTTCAGGTCCGGTTAAGAAACCGTGCCCCTCCTGGCGAATGGCGCCCGTGATGTCAGAACATCGCGCCTCAGAACATCGCCATGCCGCCGTTCACGTGCAGGGTGTGGCCGGTGACGTAGGCCGCCTCGTCGGAGGCGAGGTACACCGCTGCCGCCGCGACCTCGCTGCCCTCGCCGAGGCGCCCCATCGGCACCGTGGCGAGGATGCCCTCGCGCTGCTTCTCGTTCAGCACGTCGGTCATCGGCGAGGTGATGAAGCCCGGCGCGATGCAGTTCACGGTGATCTTGCGACTCGCCACCTCGGCGGCGAGCGCCTTGGTGAGTCCGACGAGGCCGGCCTTGGCAGCGGCGTAGTTGCCCTGCCCGGCATTGCCGGTGGCGCCCACCACCGAGCCGACGTTGACGATGCGGCCGTAGCGGCGCTTCATCATGCCCTTCACCGCCGCCCGCGACAGCCGGAAGGCCGCCGTCAGGTTCACGGCGATCACGCTGTCCCACTCCTCGTCCTTCATCCGCAGGAAGAGGTTGTCGCGGGTGATGCCGGCATTGTTGACCAGCACGTCGAGCCCGCCGAGGGCGGCCTCCGCGGCCGGCACCAGGGCCTCCACCGCCGCCGTGTCGGAGAGGTTGGCCTCGACGACGTGGACGCGCTCGCCGAGTTCGCCCGCGAGCGCCTCGAGGGCCTCCCGCCGCGTGCCGGAGATTGCCACGTGGGCGCCTTGGCCGTGGAGCGCCCGGGCGATGGCGCCGCCGAGGCCGCCGGTGGCGCCGGTGACGAGGGCCTTGCGGCCGCTGAGGTCGAACATGCTGGACAACTCTCTCAGATCGTGAAGGCCGCGACGTCGGCCGAGGTGCCGACCGGCGTGGCGGAAGCCCCCGCCGCGATGCGCTTGACGAGACCCGACAGCACCTTGCCGGTGCCGATCTCGTAGAAGGCGTCGACCCCGGCCTCGGCCATCGCCGCCACGCATTCGCGCCAGCGCACGGTGCCGGTGACCTGCGCCACCAGGGCGTCGCGGATCGCCGCCGGCTCGCTCACGGGGGCGGCCAGCACGTTGGCCATCACCGGCACGGCAGCAGGGTTCAGGGTCACGGCGGCCAGCGCCTCGCGCATCGCCTCGGCGGCCGGCGCCATGAGGGCGCAGTGGAAGGGGGCCGAGACGTTCAGCATCACCGCGCGCTTGGCGCCCCGCCCCTGCGCCAGGGCGACCGCGCGCTCGACGGCGCTCCGGTGGCCGGAGACCACCACTTGGCCGGCGCCGTTGTCGTTGGCGACATCGCACACCTCGCCCTGCCTCGCCTCCGCGGCCACCGCCGCGGCGGCCTCGACGTCGAGGCCGAGGAGCGCCGCCATGGCGCCGGCGCCCACCGGCACCGCCCGCTGCATCGCCTCGCCGCGCAGGCGCAGGAGGCGCGCCGCGTCGGCCAGCGACAGGCTGCCGGCGGCAGCGAGCGCGCTGTACTCGCCGAGCGAGTGGCCGGCGACGTAGGCGACGTCGCGGGCGAGGTCCAGGCCGCGCTCGGCCTCGAGCACCCGCAGCACCGCGAGGCTCGCCGCCATCAGGGCCGGCTGGGCGTTGGCGGTGAGCGTCAGCTCCTCGGCCGGTCCCTCGAACATCAGGCGGGAGAGGTTCTGGCCCAGGGCCTCGTCGACCTCGGCGAAGACCGCCCGGGCGGCGGCGTGATCCTGGGCGAGGCCGGAGCCCATGCCGACGGCCTGGCTGCCCTGGCCCGGAAAGATGAAGGCGCGCGACACGTCGAATGCTTCCTGCCCTTGAGGCTGCCGTCGGCAGCGACCGGCTGCTGCTCGCAGCAGCGGGCCGCGGCCCGCAGCGATGCGGCTGCGAGACGCAGCGATTGGGCGGCGCCAGTCGCAGAGCGGCCGGCCATAGTCAAGCGTGGCCGGGGCGCAAAATCCGGCGCCCCCGGCGCCGGGGACGCCGCGGGGTCAGGCCTCGTTGAAGAAATCGACCTCGCCGGTATCGAGGCTGTAGGCGGCGCCGACGATCCTGAGCTTCTTCTCGGCGAGCGGCGTGAGCAGCTCCGGCTCCGAGGCGGTGCGCAGGCGCTGGACCACCCGGCTCACGTTCGCCCGCACGGCGTTCTCGACGAGGTCGCCCCCCTTGTCGCGCACGCCGAGCACCGCCGGCACGATCGGCTCGATCATCTGCCCGATGGCGCCCGGATACAGGGTGTTGTTGGTGACGACGTCGACCGCCGCCTCGACGGCGCCGCACCGGCTGTGGCCCATCACCAGGATCAGCGGCACGCCGAGCTTGGCCACGGCGTACTGGATGGAGCCCAGCGCCGCCGTGTCGACGGTGTTTCCGGCGTTGCGCACGATGAACAGCTCGCCCAGGCCGCGGCCGAACAGGATCTCCGGCGAGACGCGGGAATCCGAGCAACTCACCAGCACGCAGAACGGCGTCTGGCCGAGCGCGATCTCGATGCGCCGCTCGCGGCCCTGGACCGAGCGCACCGGGCTGTCGGTCTTGAACTGCCGGTTGCCTTCCTTGAGCGCCTCGAGCGCCTGGTCGGGCGTCATCGTGGTGCGTTTCGTCGAGGGGGCGGCCGCGAGGGCGAGGCCGGGCGGCAGGACGGCGCTCGCGGCGAGGCCCGCGCCGAGGGCGCAGCCGCAGCCGAGCAGGTGGCGCCGGCTCAGTCGGTTCATCATCGGGTCGTCTCCTCCAGCATCCGCGTCTCGCACGCGCCCGGTCCGGGGAACCGGGCCGGACGGCAGGATTGTGGGGCGGACCACCGGCCGCGCAATCGTCCGGAAACATTAGGCCTGGCGTCGACGGACCCCGTCGTATCCCGAAGCCGCGCCGATGCTTGTTGCAAAACGGCATCTCGTGTAGGGAGACGGAATCCCGAGATGTTTCGTTTGACCAAGGAAGGGGTCGCGCATGGCTCGCGTCACCGTTGAGGACTGCATCGACAAGGTCGAGAACCGCTTCGAGCTGGTGCTGCTGGCCGGCCACCGCGCCCGCCTGCTCTCCTCCGGCGCTCCCCTCACCATCGACCGCGACCGCGACAAGAACCCGGTCGTGGCCCTGCGCGAGATCGCCGACGAGACGATCACGCCCGACGACCTCAAGGAGCAGCTGATCCACTCGCTGCAGAAGTACGTCGAGGTCGACGAGCCGGAGGCCGAGGCGGTGCCGCTGCTGTCGAGTTCGCCCGCCGCCGCCGCGGTGGCGCCGCAAGGCTCGGGCGACGGCGACGACATCCAGTTCGACCGCATGAGCGAGGAGGACCTGCTGCGCGGCCTCGAGAACCTCGCGCCCCCGACCGAGACCGAAGAGGAAGGCGACTGACCGCCCTCCCGAGGACGGTCCCCTCCAGGGGACCCTCTCCTCCCGCGGCCGCGACCCGCGGCGAACCGGAACCCGGCCGAGAGGCCGGGTTTTTTCGTCTCCTTCCCCCGAAGCGGGGCTGGCGCGACGTTTAGGGGCTGGCGCGGCTGCCCATTCGGCTCGATATTTACCTTCGGACCTCCACAAGCGTCGTCGACGTTCAGCGCAACCGGCCCGTTCCGGCACGCCGCGACGCCTCCGCGCCGGCCCGTGCCGGCGCCTTGCTTGCGCGCCAAGGAGACCAACGGCGGATGATGCGCCAGTACGAGCTCGTCGAGCGGGTCAAGGCCTACAATCCGGGCGCCGACGAGGCGCTGCTGAACCGGGCCTACGTCTACGCGATGCGGGCGCACGGCACGCAGAAGCGGGCCTCGGGGGACCCCTTCTTCGCGCATCCGCTCGAGGTGGCCGCCATCCTCACCGACCTGCGGCTGGACGACGCCACCATCGTGGCCGCCGTGCTGCACGACACCGTCGAGGACACCGCCGCCACCCTCGACGAGATCAACCGGGTCTTCACCCCCGAGATCGGCAAGCTCGTCGACGGGCTGACCAAGATCAAGCGCCTCGACCTGGTCTCGAAGCGCGCCGCTCAGGGAGAGAACTTCCGCAAGCTGCTGCTCGCCATCGCGGCGGACGTGCGGGTGCTGCTCGTCAAGCTCGCCGACCGGCTGCACAACATGCGCACCCTGCAGCACATGCCGGCGGAGAAGCGCGCCCGCATCGCCCAGGAGACCCTCGACATCTACGCGCCCCTGGCGAGCCGGATGGGCATGCAGGAGCTGCGCGAGGAGCTGGAGGACCTCTCCTTCGTCAACCTGAAGCCCGACGTCTACGCCACGATCGCCAAGCGGCTCGCCGACCTCTCGGCCAAGTCCGAGCGGCTGGTCGAGAGCATCGAGCGCGACCTCGTCGCCAAGCTCGCGCATGCCGGCATCACCGCCACCGTCAAGGGGCGGCAGAAGCGCCCCTACTCGATCTGGAGCAAGATGGAGCGCAAGTCGGTCGCGTTCGAGCAGCTCTCCGACATCTTCGGCTTCCGGGTCGTCGTCGACAGCGTCGACACCTGCTACCGGGCGCTCGGCGTCGTCCACACCACCTGGCCGATGGTGCCGGGGCGCTACAAGGACTACATCTCGACCCCGAAGCAGAACGACTACCGCTCTATCCACACGACCGTGATCGGGCCGAAGAGCCAGCGCGTCGAATTGCAGATCCGCACCAAGGAGATGGACGAGATCGGCGAGTACGGCATCGCCGCCCACGCGCTCTACAAGGACGGCGCGCCGCACCTGGCCACCGAGAGCGGCGCCTACCAGTGGCTGCGCCGCACGATCGAGCTCCTGGCCGAGGGCGACAGCCCGGAGGAGTTCCTCGAGCACACCAAGCTCGAGCTGTTTCAGGACCAGGTCTTCTGCTTCACCCCTAAGGGCCGGCTGATCGCCCTGCCCCGGGGCGCGACGCCGATCGACTTCGCCTACGCCGTCCACACCGACGTCGGCAACACCGCCGTCGGCGCCAAGATCAACGGCCGCATCGCGCCGCTCCTGACCGAGCTGCAGAACGGCGACGAGGTCGAGATCGCCCGGGCCGACGGCCAGACCCCGCCGGCGGCCTGGGAATCCCTCGTCGTCACCGGCAAGGCCCGGGCGGCGATCCGGCGGGCCACCCGCTCGGCGGTGCGCCGGCAGTACGCGGGCCTCGGCCGCCAGATCCTCGACCGCGCCTTCGAGCGAGCCGGCAAGAACTTCTCCGACGAGAAGCTGCGCGGCGCCCTGCCCCGCCTCGCCCGCCAATCCGCCGAGGACGTGTTCGCGGCGGTCGGCCGGGGCGAGATGTTCTCCGGCGACGTCGTGAAGGCGGTCTATCCCGACTACAAGGACGAGCGCCGCAGCGCCGCGGCGAGCCAGGCCGCCCCCGGCACGCCTCGCCCGCACGTCAACGGCGCCGGGCGGCTCTCCCTCGACAAGGACCAGACCGTGCGCCTGACCTGGCCCGGCAAGGCCGGGACGGGCAAGGACGGGTCGGAGGACGGCGCGATCCCGATCCGCGGCCTCGACCGCGACCTGCCGGTGCGCTTCGCCCCCGACGGGGGCGCGGTGCCGGGCGACCGCATCGTCGGCATCCTCACCCCTGGGGAGGGCGTGACCATCTACCCGATCCAGTCGCCGGCCCTCGCCGCCTTCGACAACGAGCCCGAGCTGTGGCTCGACGTGCGCTGGGACGTGGACGGCGGCTCCAACCAGCGCTTCCCAGCCCGCCTCGCCCTGCAATCGATCAACGAGCCCGGCAGCTTCGCGCAGATCGCCCAGGTGATCGCCGACCACGACGGCAACATCGACAACATCTCGATGAAGCGCCGGACCCAGGACTTCACCGACGTCACCATCGACCTCGCGGTCTGGGACCTGAAGCACCTCAACGCCATCGTGTCGGAGCTGCGGGCCAAGCGCGTGGTGAGCCGGGTCGACCGGGTGAACGGATAGGCCCGATCCCGCGCCGCCTGGGGGCCGGCTCCTTCCGCGCGAGACCGGCGGATCCGGGAGGACGCCGGTGGGGCCTGCGCAACCGCCCCACCACTGCGGCCGGCAGACGTCGGCGGCTGCGCCTCGTCAGAGCAGAGTCGCGCGCCATCCTGTCGTCGGCGTCTACCGGATTGAAAATTCACGTTGACGAACGCTGAAATCGGGGCGCATCATCATTTACACAATTGCCATACAATGAGCGAAAGCTCGGCAGATTTTTGTCTGACTGTTTTTTATTGAATATCTGTAGATATTACATCGTCTCCCGAACGAGAATAATCATCACGACTTATGTTTGTGCAGATTTTTCGAAATACTGCTGATGCAGGGAGGCAAAATCATGACCACAATAAGAAGCATTTATGGATGCATTCTATGTCTGGCAACGATTAGCTGCATCGGACTCCTGACGTCTGTGTCGGCGGGCGCCGGAAACAACCTCGACACGTTCTGGAAGGTCGAGGGAGACCTCATCGGAAAGAAGAAGAAGGGCAAGAAGAAGAAATCCGAGGATGTCAGCGGCATCGCCTGCGCCACGGACCGGGGTTTCCCGCGCACGTGCCTGCTGATCGACGACGAGCTGCAGGTGGCTCAGGTCGTGATCGTGCAGGAGGGAAGCCTGCTTGCCGGCGGTCCGGTTCCACTGATCGACGACACCTTCGATGGCGAGCCGGTCGAGTTCGACGGCGAAGGTGTCGCTTATGCCGACGGCGAGTTCCTGGTCATCGGTTCGCACGGCCATCCGCGCGACCAGGATAACGAACTCGATCCGGACAATGATGCCGACGAGATCCGGGCGAGCATCACCGCCAACAGCCGGATCATCCGGGTTCGCATCGACCCCGGGACGGTTGCCCCGGACGGCAAGCTGAGAGTGAAGGCCGAGACCAAGGCGTTCACGGACCTGCGCGCCATCCTGGCGGACGAACCGCTGCTCGCGCCGTTCGTCGACCGGCGCCTGGATCAGAACGGTCTCACGATCGAGGGCATCGCGGTGGTGGGCGAGACGCTCTACGTCGGCCTGCGCGCCCCGTCCCTCGGGGGCGACCGGGCCGCGATCGTCTCGATGGCGGTCAAGGCGTTCCTCGACGGCGGCAAGCCGAAGCCGCAGCTGCACCTCGTGCCGCTCGGGCCGGGGCGGGGCGTGCGGGATCTGGCCGCCTCGCCGTCGGGACTGCTCGTGCTGGCCGGCCCGGCGGCGGCCACGGACGGTCCCTACTCGATCTATCGGGTGAAGGGCGACGATGCGGTCCTGCTCGGCGACGTGCCGCCCCTCGTCCAGAAGGGCGAGGCGGTGAAACCCGAGGCCTTGCTGTTCCTCAACGAGGACCAGAACGGCCAACGCGTCCTCGTCCTGTCGGACGGGGCCAAGAACGGCGCCCCGCGAGAGCTGCGCATCCGCCGCGTGCCGTGACGATCGAGGGTGCCGGCCGGCGGATTGCGCCGGGCGGCGCGCACTGTCACAAGCCGGCGCGCATTCACGACGAGCGAGCCGGTTCCCATGACGTCCGAAGAAGTCCTCGACGAATTCCGCTCCGCCGGCGCCCTGCTCGAGGGCCATTTCGTGCTCTCCTCCGGGCTGCACAGCGGGGTCTTCCTGCAGAAGATGGCGATCTTCACCGATCCGGTGCGCACCGCGCGGGTCTGCGGGGCGCTGGCCGAACGGATCGCCGCCCGCTACGGCCGGATCGACTACGTCGTCTCGCCGGCGATCGGCGGCATCGTGCCGGGCTACGAGACCGCCCGGGCGCTCGGCGCCCGGGCGATCTTCGTCGAGCGCGACCCGGGCGGACCGTTCGCCCTGCGCCGCGGCTTCCAGATCCCGAAGGGCGCCCGCGCCGTGATGGTCGAGGACATCGTCACCACCGGCCTGTCGTCCCGCGAGTGCCTGGCGGCGCTCGCCTCCGAGCCCGGCGAGGTGGTGGGCGCGGCCTGCCTGATCGACCGTTCGGGCGGCAAGGCCGATCTCGGCCTGCCCCTCGTCGCCCTCGTCACCCTCGACATCCCGAACTACCCGGCCGACCAGCTGCCGCCGGAACTGGCCGCGATCCCGGCGGTGAAGCCCGGCAGCCGCGCCCTGCCGGGCGCGTGAGCCGCAGGACATCATTCCCAAAATATCGCCTACAATACCCCCTGCGCGCCGCCACAGGGCAATCGGGTGAAGTGTCATGGGGCAACGAGCCTGACGAGGTAGTCGTCGTCCCAGCCTGCGGTTTTGAGGGCGAGGCGCATGGAATCCTTTCCTTTTTTGCGGGCTGCGACGTTCACCGCGATGTGGCGGACCGTCAGCATGTTCTCCGGAGCAT
>NZ_LABY01000268.1 GCF_001043975.1 Methylobacterium variabile | reverse complement strand
TACAGTCCGAGCACGCGGCACATGAGACGCACCGGCGAGGTGGTCGCATGCTGCTCGATGAAGGCGAACGTCACTTGGGCATCTCCGCGAAGATGCCGATCGCTTTTTTTAGCACGTCGCGCTCCATGCGCGTCCGGTCGAGTTCGCGGCGCAGGCGGGCGATCTCAGCTGCCTGATCGGACGGCGAGGCAACCGGGCTCGTAGGAGCGAGGCCCGGCAAGCCTGCGGGTCGCTTTGGCGGGGAGCCGTCCATCAGCACGGTTCGCCACTGGCGCAGCATGGAGGGCTGGATCCCGAGTTCCGCGGCGACCTGCATCTGCGACCGGCCGCTGCTCTCGAGCAGGGCGACCGCCTCGCGTTTGAACTCGGGGGTGAATTCGCGTCGTGTCTTTGCCATCAAACACCTTCCCCGCCCGTAACGAGCATAGCAGAGGTGTCCGCGAAACCGAGGGAGGATCAGCATGCCGGTCCTATGGGATGAAGGACAGACGTCGCGGGCTCTTCTAGACTCGGGCACGATCAACCCTGCGAGACGATGGCCGCGATCGGAAGGGCTCCGATCGGAGGAGACGACCTCCATGATGCTGACGATCGGCTCCTTCACCGTCACGGCCCGACCGGACGGCGCGGCGGTCCAGTTTTCCGTCGCTGAATCGTTGCTGCTGCCCCGGTTCAAGCAGAGCTTCCCGAGGGCTCGCTTCCGCGCCGCAACGAGATCGTGGCACGTCCCGGGCGTGCTCGCCGTCAGCCGGGTGACCCGGTTCGCGGAGGCTGTCGCGCAGGAGCAACACAAGGCGCAGGCCAGGATCGAGCGGATCCTGCGCGATGCCGAATTCGACGGGCACCCAGTCTCCCTCGACATCCCCGGCCTCGAAGGTCGCGCGTACCTCGCCGCGCTTGCCCACAACGGCCGGAAGCTCTCGACGCGCCACATCCTCGCGCGCGCGAGGGACGGCCATGTGAGGGTCGGCTTTGCCTACAACGAGGAGGCGTGGCTCTCGTCCGCACGTTCCCGGGCGCTCGCTTCCTGCCGGATCTCAGGGCCTGGTCCGTGCCCTTCGCCAGCGTCCGGGCCCTGCACGGCGTGGTCGACCGGATGGAGGCATTCCTCGCGAGGGCGGCCGCGGCCGCGCAGACGCGCCGGGCCAGCCGGATCCTGATGCTGCTCGCCCTCCGGCCGATCGCCGGAGCGCTGGTGGCGCCCCGCCGGGACCAGGCGACCGCGGCGCGCATCGCGGTTATGTGACGGTGCCTGCAAGCGCTGCAGCGCGTTGCCGACCCCTGCGCCGATGTTTAGCGGGCCAATGGCTGGAGTGGCATCACAGGCGGTTTCGGCGCTGGAGGCATAGATACCGGCTGGATTTGCCCAAGATCGGAGGCTTGCCGGATTGGGCGTCTTGCCGGATTGGATTGAGATGCGCGGGATCGTCGGTCGGTTGCACAAGCTCAACGATCCCGCATCACCCCGGCCTCCACCTGGGCCCTGAAGCTCAGGGCCCGCCAATCGACTTTGTTCGACGGCCCGATGGGCAGGCACTCGGCGAAGGCGACGCGACGCGGCACCTTGTAGGCGGCGAGGTGCGTGCGGCAGAACGCGACGATTCCCTCCGGATCCGCAGCGGCGCCGTCCTTGAGCACAAGGTAGGCCTGCACGGTCTCGCCCCGGTACGGATCGGGCGCGCCCACCACGCAGGCCAGCCGCACGGCGGGGTGGCGGTGCAGCACCTCCTCGACCTCGCTCGGCCAGACCTTGAAGCCGCTGGCGTTAATCATGCGCTTCAGCCGGTCGACGACGTAGAAGTAGCCGTCCGCGTCGCGCCGCCCGAGATCGCCGGTCCGCAAGAGCCGGCGCCCCGCCAGGGTGGCGAAGCCCTCGGCGTCAGCGCGCGGGTTCGAGAAGTAGCGGGCGATGACCTGTGGACCCGCCACCATGATCTCGCCGACCTCACCGTCCGCGCAAGGGAGGAGCGTGTCGGGATCGACGATCAGCGCCGTGGTGCCGTCGATCGGCACGCCGATGCTGCCGGCCCGCGGCCGGTCGAGCGGGTTGAGATGGGTCGGCGACATGGTCTCGCTCAGGCCGTAGCCTTCGACGTAGGTGAGGCCGAACCGCGTCGCGAGCTCGGCTGCCACCGCTCCCGGCATCGCAGAGCCGCCTCCGGTGATCACCCGCAGCCGGGCGAAGGCCGCCGGATCGAAATCCGGCCGGGCGAGCAGGTCGATGACCATGGTCGGCGGCGCATTCCAGAACGTCACCCCGGCCCAGGCGAACAGCCGTAGGGCCGCCGCCGCGTCCCAGCGCGTCATGACGAGCAGGGCCGCGCCGGCCACCAGCCCGGCATGCATCGAGCCCTGCATTCCGGCAACGTGGAACAGAGGCTGCACCGCCGTGACCACGCTGTCGCCGTCGAGACGATACCAGCGCGCCTGGGTCTCGGCGGTGTGGACCACCGCCGCGTGCTCGTGCGGGCAGCCCTTCGGGCGGCCGGTGCTGCCGGAGGTGTACGGCATCACCCCGCCCTCACGGGCGTCGTGCTGGCCGCCACTCCGCGATCCCTCCCCGGCGATTGCCGCCGCGAAGGCGGTGATCCGTGCCTCGGCCGGGACCGCCGCGGGCTCGGCCAGGACCGGCGGCAGCGGTCCCAGGGGCCGGGCCGGGAGCGCGTCGGCGTAGACGGCGGCGATCAGCGGCAGGTGCGCCGGGAAGCGGCCGATCAACTCGGCCCCGACGATCGCCAGGCGGGCGCCGCTGTCCTCCAGGATCGCCGCCATTTCGGCTTCCCGGTACATCGGATTGAGCGGCACCACCACTGCCCCTGCCGCCAGCACCCCCTGGAACGCGACGATGAGGTGGGGGCTGTTCTGCAGCGCGATCGCGACCCGGTCGCCCGGCCGGATCCCCGCGGCCGTCGCCAAGTGTCGGGCGAGGGCGGCGGCGCGCCGCCAAGTCTCGGCGTAGGACAGGACCGCACCGTAGAACAGCAGGGCCGGCGCCTCGCCCCGCGTCGCCGCGTGGTGGCGCAGATAATGCTCCATCCGCGCGAAGCGGGCGGCGGGCGGTGGCTCCACGGACTCGGTCATCGGGCGCTCCGGCGGCGGGCGGCCCCTGACCACCCACGGCAATCTATCGTATTTCGGAATAAATTTGCAAATAGTAGAAATCCATGGCACAGACCGGCCTTCCCGCCGCCGGAGGAAGCCCGGATGCCGCCCGTTGCCGATGCCTTGCTGTGCGAGGCGATCCGCACTCCGCGCGGCCGAGGCCGCACCGGGGGCGCCCTCGCGACAATCAAGCCCGCGCGGCTCCTCGCCGACTTGATGCAGGCGCTGCACCGGCGCACCGGCCTCGATCCAGCGGCGATCGAGGACATCGTCATCGGCTGCGTCTCGCCGGTCGGCGAGCAGGGCGGGCCGATCGGACGAACCGCCGCCCTGCTCAATGGCCGGGACTCCGCTCCGCCCAGCCTGCAGATCGACCGGTTCTGCGCCTCGGGCCTGGAGGCGATCCACCTTGCCGCTCAGAAGGTACGCTCCGGCTGGGAGGAGGTCGTCCTGGCCGGCGGCGTCGAATCGATGTCGCGGGTGCCGATGTTCTCCAATGGCGGCGCCTGGCAGTTCGATCCCGGAACCTCGGCGGCGCTCGACTACGTGCCGCAGGGAATCAGCGCCGACCTGATCGCGACCCTCGGCGGCTTCTCCCGCGCCGACCTCGACCGCTATGCAGCCCGCTCCCACCGCCTGGCGGCGCAGGCTTGGGACGAGGGACGCTTCACACGCTCCGTCGTGCCGGTGAGTGATGAGTTTGGGGTGGTTCTGCTCGCACGCGACGAGGCGATCCGGGCCAGCACGACGCCCGAATCCCTCGCCACCCTCGCGCCGGTCTTCGCCGAGGCGGGCCGGAGCGGCTTCGATGCCGTCGCCCTGCGCCGGTACGGCGACCGCGCCGCCGCGATCGAGCACGAGCACACTGCCGGCAATTCCTCGGCCATCGTCGACGGGGCAGCCCTCGCCTTGGTGGCGAGTCCGCGCGCCGCGGCGGCCTACGGCCTGACGCCGCGGGCCCGCATCGTCTCCGTCGCCACGATCTCCTGCGAGCCGACGATCATGCTGACCGGGCCGGCACTCGCGGCCCGCAAGGCGCTCGCCCTCGCGAGCCTCCCCCTCGGGGCGATCGGCCTGTTCGAGGTCAACGAGGCCTTCGCATCGGTCGTGCTCCACTTCCTGGCCGAGACCGGGGTGGATCCGGACCGGGTCAACGTCAACGGCGGCGCCATCGCCATGGGCCATCCCCTCGGCGCCACTGGCGCCATGCTGGTCGGGACGCTGGTCGACGAGATGGACCGGCGTGGCGAGCGCTACGGTCTCGCGACGCTCTGCATCGGCGCCGGCATGGCCTCCGCCGCCATCCTCGAACGGATCGCGGCGTGATGCGCTACCTGCATTCCCATCGGCGACCCGACGGCCTCCTCGTCGTGACACTGGACGATCCCGAGAGCCGCGCCAACCGCACGAGCGCGCTGTTCAAGGCCGAGCTGGACGCGGTCCTCACCGGGATCGAGTCTGCCGACCCGGCCGAGCGCCCGCGCGGCGTCATCCTTGCCTCGGCCAAGGCCGGTTTCGGGGTCGGCGGCGACCTCGGCGAGATTGCGTCCCTCGCCCGCACCGGCCCGGCAGCGAGCCTCGCGGACGCGCAGCGCATCAAGGCGCTGTTTCGCCGGATCGAGACTGCCGGCATCCCGTTCGCGGCCTGCCTGGCCGGGTTAGCGGCTGGAGGTGCGTTCGAGCTCGCCCTCGCCTGCCACGCCCGCTTCTGCCTCGACGACCCGGCGATCCGCCTCGGACTGCCGGAGGTCACGCTCGGCCTCGTACCGGGGGCCGGCGGTCTCCTGCGCCTCGTCCACATGATCGGGCTCGATGCGGCGCTCGATCCCGTCCTCGGCGGCAGGCTGATGCCTCCCCGGGAGGCGCTCGCCCTCGGCCTCCTCGACGGCCTCGTCCCGGACCCGGAGGCGCTGGTGGCGGCCGCGGCGGCCTTCCTCCTCGCCCATCCGGATCCCCGCCGGCCCTGGGACCGCCGGGGCCACGCGGTGCCGGGCGGAGGCGCCTACGCCGAACCGCGCCGCGCCTTGCGCCTCCAGGCCGAGACCGCGCGGCTCGCCGCCGCCGGGCGCGAC
>NZ_LABY01000267.1 GCF_001043975.1 Methylobacterium variabile | reverse complement strand
CGGGTCGCTTTGGCGGGGAGCCGTCCATCAGCACGGTTCGCCACTGGCGCAGCATGGAGGGCTGGATCCCGAGCTCGGCGCGATCTGCATCTGCGACCGGCCGCTGCTCTCGAGCAGGGCGACCGCCTCGCGCTTGAACTCGGGGGTGAATTCGCGTCGTGTCTTCGCCATCAAACACCTTCCCCGCCCGTAACGAGCGTAGCAGAGGTGTCCGCGAAACCGAGGGAGGATCAGGTGAGCGTTTCTCCGCCTCAAGAGACGTGATCAAACCCGTCTCTGGACAACAGCATCAGAAAGCAGCGGAAGCGCGATATCCTGAGTGTGAGAGGACGCCCGACATCCTGGGCCTTGCAACTGCCGAAACCGACCCGCGAGAGGCTCACCGTGGGCGATATCACGCCAAGGCTTTGCAGCCCCGCCGCAATCCTGCGTCTGCGATACAAGAGTTATAAGTGAGGATGGGTGGTGGGGGAAGTAGGACTCGAACCTACGAAGGCATAGCCAGCGGATTTACAGTCCGCCCCCTTTGCCGCTCGGGACATTCCCCCACGCTGCCGTCTCCGGCAGGGGCCGCCGTGTCGGCGACGCGGCTCTTATGGTTTGGCTCCCCGCAGGTGTCAAGCCGGGTTGAATGGCCGGCTCAGATGCGCCGGGTCAGTCGGCCTCCGCCACGTCGCAGAGGCGCAGCTCGACCCGATCGCTGCCGCGCCAGCGGTCGCGGGACAGGGTGCCGGCGGCGTGGACGTCGCGGCCGATGTGGGAGAGCAGCAGCCGGCCGACCGGCGATTCCGCCGCACGGAACGCGATCGCGCCGACCGCGACACCGTCCCGGCCGCGCAGCTGCGCCTTGACGTGGCCGGTGCCGACCACCCGCGCGTCGGCGACGCGGTGGCGGGCGAGGGCGAAGACCGGCTCGGGCGCCCCCTGGCCGAAGGGACCGGCCCGCTCGACGGCGTCGGCGAGGTCGGGCTGCACGCCGCCGGCGGAGACGAGGCCGTCGACGAGCAGCGCCTCGCCGAGGCGCGCCTCGGCCACCGAGGCGGCGAGGTCGGCCGACAGGGCCTCGCGGAAGCGGTCGAGGTCGAGGGCGGCGAGCGTCACGCCCGCCGCCATGGCGTGGCCGCCGCCCTTGGCGGCGAGCCCGGCCTCGACGCAGGCCCGGACCGCCCGGCCGAGATCGGCCCCGGGGATCGAGCGGCCGGAGCCGGTGGCGGTGCCGTCCTGGCGCAAGGCGAAGGCGAAGGCCGGACGGCCGAAGCGCTCCTTCAGCCGCGCCGCGATCAGGCCGACCACGCCGGGATGCCAGTCCGGGCTGCCGGCGACGAGCACCGGCTGGTCCGGGTCGCGCTCGAGGCGCACCGCCATCGCGGCCTCGGCCTCGGCCACGGCGGCGGCCTCGATCGCCTGGCGCTCGCGGTTGAGGGCGTCGAGCTGGGCCGCGATGCCGGCGGCCTCGATCGGGTCCTCGCACAGCAGCAGGCGGGCGCCGAGGGTCGAATCGCCGATGCGCCCGCCGGCATTGATGCGGGGCCCGAGCAGGAAGCCGAGATGCCAGGCCTGCGGCGCCTCGGACAGGCCTGCGGCATCCAGGAGGGCGGCGAGGCCGCGCCGGCCCCGGCCGCGCATGACCGCGAGGCCCTGGCGCACGAAGGCGCGGTTGAGGCCGTGGAGCGGCACCACGTCCGCCACCGTGGCGAGGGCGACGAGGTCGAGCCCGGCCATCAGGTCCTGCACGGCGAGGCCGTCCCGGCGCAGGCGCCGGTTGAGCGCCACCAGGGTCAGGAAGACCACGCCGGCGGCGCAGAGATGACCGAGGCCCGACAGGTCGTCGAGGCGGTTCGGGTTGACCACGGCCCGGGCCTGGGGGAGCACCTCGGGGGCGCCGTGATGGTCGAGCACCACGACGTCGAGGCCGAGGCGGGGGGGCCCGGCGGGGGGGCCCGGGCCC
>NZ_LABY01000266.1 GCF_001043975.1 Methylobacterium variabile | reverse complement strand
GTAATGAAGCGCGATTGCCCAAAGCCACGCTAAATTTAATGATAATAACTTAGTATTTTATTTGCGCACATTGCTGGTCACTCGATAATTTTTCGCGACAAACCCTGATTGCTGATCGCCGCGAAGGTGAGGTGACCACCAGAAGACACCCGACCTCCTGACCTTGAAATGGCCGCGTACGAAATGGGCCCGGACCTCTGCATTCCCCTTGTCTCGCTCAAACGCAATCTTCGTTTTCAAACGTGGAGCGATCCGGCACGTTCGGAAACTAAGGAGACCAAGCTGCCCCTTCTTGTTCCGGATCTTATTAAGCTGCGTGAAGTTTGGTCCATCTACTGAGTCACTTGCGTTATGACTGTTCAGGAGTGCTAGGGCGCCGAGCCAAAATGGACTCTCGTTCTGCCAGTCCGCCATGCCGCGATCGATGAGCCGCTGACCCGCGTCTACTGAATAGGTAGGATCTGGATGGCTCGCGATCGCTGCAAGGTGATAAAGCGAAGGCATAGGCTGAATTCGCTCAGTTATCTTAGCAATACTTTCGATTTCTTGGGGTTCTTTGTGCCACCGAACGCCTGCATCTTGCATGCCACGCTGAAGACTGATTCGATCGACGATCTGGCTGGCGGATTTAGACTTGTGTCCATTTCCGAAGTTGAAAAATATCGCCATCGGGCAAACATTTACCTCCCCGTCCCGAAAGCTCCAAGCGAGATGAGCTAACCAACCATCGGCGTTTACACCGCTAAAGAAAAGACACCCAATACGTTTTATCAAATCGTCTTTTGCATTATATTCCTGGAAACGTCTACGATGCACATTTGAAACCTCGAACCATGTGAGGGGGTAAGGTAGGCGACAGAGGTGAAGCGCTTGCTCAAAAGCAGACGGTCGCGACGTACCGATGGCATCGGCGGCAATCGCGAACTCTTGATCTAGGTCGAAGCGATGCGCCTCCCGGAGGTCTCGGGCGAGACGTTTATGCCCTTCGCCGAGTTGGCGGAGAGTACGATCCACAATCAGCTCATCAGCCAACATCGGCGGCTTGCTCCTTTTGCACTATGCAGATGATTATTAATGGCGAGTATCAACTCGTCATTGCGTGCTATTTCCAAATATTCATAGCAATCGACCTCAACTAACCTACATAAATTGCGGTTATTATAGAGCATTTATGAAAAAGAGAGTGTCTCAGCGACCCACTCGAAGGAGGTTATTCCACAGATAAATAGGTTCTAGCGTGGAAGCGCGGTGGTATCACGTTGACACCGTTTCAGCCATTTGCGGCACGAGCTAGGGGGCGAGTGGTTTGGCTAGCAAGATCCGGGTTAGGATGTGATACCAAGGCCTACTGCTTCTTAGATACCGAGTGACTGCACTTGGTCAGCCCCCACGAGGTGGCCCGCGTGGAATTTTAGTGGATCGCGGGCCTTTCCACCACAGGTAGCTTGGCCGGCGGAGCCGGTCGGGCGAGCGCAGCCGGCCAAGCGGTTAAGGCTGGCACAAACACCTCCGGTGCCGGCGGGCGATAGCCAAGCGAGGCGTGCGGCCGAACTCCATTGTAGTGTCTCCTCCAGCTCTCGATCAGGATCTGCGCCTCCCGCAGAGAGTAGAAGATCTCCCCGTTCAGCAACTCGTCCCGTAGCCTCGCGTTGAAGCTCTCGATGTAGCCGTTCTCCCACGGTGAGCCAGGCGTGATGTAGGCCGTCTTTGCGCCCACGGCGGTGATCCACTTCTGCACAGATTGGGTGATGAACTCCGGTCCATTGTCAGAGCGAACGCGCGCAGATACGCCACGCAGGATGAACAAGTCCGAGAGCACATCGATCACGTCCGGGGCCTTGGGCTTGTGCGCTACCCGGATGGCCAGGCACTCGCTGGTGAACTCGTCGATGACGTTCAGCAGGGGGACCTTTCGCCTGTCATGCGATGTCTACTATACCGAT
>NZ_LABY01000265.1 GCF_001043975.1 Methylobacterium variabile | reverse complement strand
TGAACCGCTCCGGGTTTCCCGGAGGCTCCAACTTCTGAGAGGATGGAGCCATGACGAAGCGAACAGCCCCGTTTTCCCCCGAGGTGCGCGAGCGCGCGGTGCGGATGGTGCGCGACCACGAGGGCGAGCACGGCTCGCAGTGGTCGGCGATCCAGTCGATTGCGGCCAAGATCGGCTGCTCGGGCGAGACGCTGCGGAACTGGGTGCGCCAGTCCGAGCGTGATCAAGGTGTGCGACCCGGCCAGACGACGGACGAGCGCGAGCGGATCAAGGCGCTGGAGCGAGAGGTTCGCGAGCTGCGCCAGGCCAACGAGATCCTGCGCAAGGCGAGCGCATATTTCGCCATGGCGGAGCTCGACCGCCGGTCGCGGCCATGATCAGCTTCATCGACGATCATCGGGAGGTCTACGGGGTCGAGCCGATCTGCAGGGTGCTGCCGATCGCCCCGTCAACCTACTACCTGCATGCCGCCCGGCGTGCCGATCCCGAGAAGCAGACGGTTCGTGCCCGCAGCGACGCGGCCTTGATGATCGAGATCCAGCGCGTGTTTGAGGCCAACTTCTGCGTCTACGGCGTGCGGAAGATCTGGCGGCAACTGGCCCGGGAGGGGATCGTGGCCGCTCGCTGCACGGTGGCGCGGCTGATGCGCCGATTGGGCTTGGCGGGGGTGGTGCGTGGCAGGACCGTACGCACCACGATCCCCGATCCGGCCTCAGCTTGCCCGCTCGATCGGGTCAACCGCCACTTCAAGGCTCCCCGGCCGAATGCCTTGTGGGTGAGCGACTTCACCTACGTGGCGACGTGGTCGGGCTTCGTCTATGTGGCGTTCGTCATCGATGTGTTCGCCCGGCGCATTGTCGGTTGGCGGGCCTCACGTAGCGCTCATGCGAGCTTCGTTCTGGATGCTCTGGAGCAGGCCCTGCACGAGCGTCGTCCTGGTCAGGGCAGCGGGCTGGTGCACCACTCGGACCGCGGCTCGCAATACTTGGCTCTACGGTACACCGAGCGCCTGGCTGGAGCAGGGATCGAACCGTCGGTCGGCAGCGTCGGCGACTCTTACGACAACGCCTTGGCGGAGACGATCAACGGCTTGTTCAAGGCGGAGGTCATCCACCGGCGTGGCCCGTGGCGTTCCTTCGAGGCCGTCGAGTACGCCACCTTGGAGTGGGTCGACTGGTACAACCACCGTCGCCTCCTCGCGCCCATCGGCAACGTCCCTCCCGCCGAGGCCGAAGCGCGCTATCATGCTCACGTCGGCGACCAAGCCCTGGCCGCCTGACCCAAGCCAATCAGCCTCCGAAAATCCCGGAGCGGTTCAG
>NZ_LABY01000264.1 GCF_001043975.1 Methylobacterium variabile | reverse complement strand
TCTGCCGGCGCGGGGCTTTGACGAAGCCGATTTCCATCACCGCTAATGCGACGGCGCATCGGCGGCCGGTTGCCGCCGCGCCTTCGAACGGACTCGTTCGGAGGCGCAAGGCAAGCCCGAACGGGCGCCGGTACTGATGCGCCGGACGCCTTGGCATCGACGTGTCGATGCCAAGGCGCGAGGGTATGAGACCTCAGCGCCCCGCCCCCACCGTCACCTCGCCGGCGCGGCAGTTCTGGCGCGCCACCTCGGGGCACGGGGTGAAGCCGCGCAGGTCCTTGGTGAAGCAGATCCGCACCTCCTCGAGCTGACCCGCCTTGCAGGTCACCGACATCATGTCCGGGCGCAGGCCCGGATTGGCGGCGACGAACTGGCGGGCGATGTCGATCGGGGCGGCGCGCATCTCCTGCCCCGGGCCCGAGAGGGCGGCAGGGATCGTCACCGCCTCGCGGGCCTTGCGGGTGGCGCGGAAGTAGGCGGCGGGGTCGAGGCCCGAGCAGGTGCCGTGCCGGCGCCACTCGTGGCGGGCCAGGCCCTCGCTCGGGAAGACGCCCTCGGCCTCGGCAAGGGCGGGGCGGCTCGGGCTGCGCGGAAAGGCGCCGCACTCGCTCGGATAGCCGCGGTCGTATTGCGGCCACAGGCCGTGGACCACGAAGCCCGGGTTGCGGCCGGTCTCGCACTGCCGGTCGTTCCGCCGCTCGCCGGTGAGCGCGCAGTAGGTCGGCGACCAGGACAGGGCCAGGATGTAGAAGTCGAACACGCCCGGCTCACCGCCCCCGCGCCCCTGCGCGGCGGCCGGGCCGGCGGCGACAGCCGCCATGAGGGCTGCCGCGAGGAGCGGTCCGGCCGCCGCACGCATCAGGGCCGGGCCTCGCGGCAGGACGAGGCCGAGGCGTAGGCATAGGAGAGGTTGCGGTCGAGGCCGTGGACGCAGAACTCGACGCCGTAGGTCGCCCCGATGATGCCGAGGCTCTCGCGCACGGAGTAGTCGACCCGCCGGCGCACCCCGTCCGAGGTGGTCGCCACCGCGGAGCAGAAGCGGCGGGGATAGAAGTCGACGCCCCAGGGGCGCCAGGCGGTGCGCTCGATGCTGTCGTAGGCGGTGATCGTCAGCGTCGAGTTCCAGAACTTCGCCTCCTTCTCGGCGAACTGGTAGGTGATCTTCTCCAGCACGCCGGCGTCCTGGCAGCCCGGGATCTGGGCGTCGAACGGGAACTCGCGCTCCTCGGCCGGGGCGATCTCCTGGCGGGCCGAGCGGGCCTGCGCGGCGGACAGGCCGGCGGCGGTGGCGAGACCCACGAGGAGGGTGGCGAGGAGGGGTGTCTTGCGCATGGGCCGGTCCTTGGGCCCGGGCGGCGCCCGCCCGAAGGCGGCGCCCTGGTCCCCGAGCGAATGACGGTTGCTCTTCTGCCCCGCACACCAGGCTTCCGCCCGCACCAAGTCAAGCTTCCGCGCCCGTGCCCCGGCGCTTTCGCGGGGCCTGGTGTGCCGAGGGCACACCCATTCCCGGGGAGCGCGCGTCGGCCGCGGTTTGCCTCGCCCCGGCGACGCACTAAGACGGGTCTCACAGCTGCCGGAACAGAAATCGCGCCCGCATGAGCACCGAGACCGCCCCCGAGACGAAGCCCGTCGGCCCCGGCGATCAGGTGCTCCTGGTCGACGGCTCGTCCTTCATCTTCCGGGCCTACTTCCAATCGATCAACCAGCCCGAGCGCTACAACTTCCGCCCTTCCGACGGGCTGCCGACCGGGGCGGTGCGGCTGTTTTGCGCCAAGCTCGCGCAGTTCGTGCAGGAGGGCGCGGCCGGCGTGATGCCGACCCATCTCGCCATCGTGTTCGACAAGTCCGAGGGCTCGTTCCGGAAAGAAATTTTTCCGGACTACAAGGGCCACCGGCCCGACGCCCCCGAGGACCTGAAGCGCCAGATGCCGCTGATGCGCGACGCGGTGCGGGCCTTCGGCCTGCATCCGATCGAGCTGCAGCGCTACGAGGCCGACGACCTGATCGCGACCTACGCCCGCCAGGCGGAAGCCAGGGGGGCGGGCGTCATCATCGTCTCGTCCGACAAGGACCTGATGCAGCTCGTCGGCGACCTCGTGCGCTTCTACGACTTCGAGTCCGGCCAGAAGGGCAAGCCGGGCTACCGGCCCGAGCGCAACCTCGACCGCGCGGCGATCATCGAGCGCTGGGAGGGGCTGAACCCGGAGCAGATCGGCGACGCGCTCGCGCTGATCGGCGACACCTCCGACAACGTGCCGGGCGTGCCGGGCATCGGGCTCAAGACCGCTGCGGCCCTGATCAAGGAGTTCGGCAGCCTCGAGGCGCTCCTGGAGAAGGCGGCCACGATCAAGCAGCCCAAGCGCCGCGAGACGCTGCTCGGCCATATCGACCAGGCGCGGCTGTCGCGCCGCCTCGTCGCCCTCGACGAGGCGGTGCCGGTGCCGGTGCCCCTCGACGACCTCGGTCTTCCGAAGCCCGATCCCGAGCGCCTCGTCGGCTTCCTCAAGGCGATGGAGTTCAACACCCTGACGCGCCGCATCGCCCAGATGCTGCACGTCGATCCCGAGGCGGTGCGGCCCGATCCCGCCCTGCTGCCGGAGGGCGCCGATACCGGCTTCTCGAACGAGAAGGGCGGCAGCGACGTGACGCCGTTCTTCGGCGACGCGCCGGACGCAGCCGCCGAGGCGAAGGCGGAGGTCGATCCGTTCGCCGACCTCGATCTGCCGGACGCGCCGCCGAAGCCCAGGGCTCCCACTGCCGCGACCCCCACCACCCTGGTCGCGGCCCGCGCCGCCGAGGCGGTCAAGCCCTTCGACACCGCCGCCTACGAGACCATCACGACGGTCGAGAGCCTGGAGGCCTGGATCGCCGAGGCGGTCGAGGCCGGGGTCGTCGCGGTCGACACCGAGACGACGGCGCTCGACGCCAGCAAGGCCGACCTCGTCGGCGTCTCGCTCGCCACCGCGCCGGGGCGCGCCGCCTACATCCCGCTCAGCCACCGCGGCGGCGAGGACCTGTTCGGCGGCGGCCTGCTGCCGGGGCAATTGTCCTGGGAGGTCGTGAAGGAGCGCCTGAAGCCGCTCCTCGAGAACCCGGCGGTGCTGAAGGTCGGCCAGAACATCAAGTACGACTGGCTGGTGCTCGCTCGCCACGGCATCGAGGTCCGGCCCTTCGACGACACGATGCTGATCTCCTACGTGCTCGATGCCGGCAAGGGCTCGCACGGCATGGACGAACTGGCCCGCCGCCACCTCGGCCACCAGCCGATCACCTTCGCGGACGTCGCCGGGACCGGGCGCCAGAAGGTGACGTTCGACCGCGTCGCCCTCGACAAGGCCACCGCCTACGCCGCCGAGGACGCCGACGTCACCTTGCGGCTGTGGCGGCTGATGAAGCCGCGGCTCGCCGCCGAGCGCCGCGCCTCGGTCTACGAGACCCTGGAGCGGCCGCTGGTGCCGGTGCTGGCGCGGATGGAGCGCGAGGGCATCAAGGTCGATCGCCAGATGCTGAGCCGGCTCTCGGGCGACTTCGCCCAGTCGCTGGCGCGGCTCGAGGACGAGATCCAGGAGATGGCAGGGGAAAAGTTCTCCGTCTCGTCCCCGAAGCAGATCGGCGACATCCTGTTTGGCAAGATGGGCCTGCCCGGCGCCAAGAAGACGCCGTCCGGCCAGTGGGCGACGCCGGCGACGCTCCTGGAGGAGCTGGCCGGACAGGGCCACGACCTGCCGAGAAGAATCCTCGAGTGGCGCCAGCTCTCGAAGCTGAAATCGACCTACACCGACAGCCTGCAGGAGCACGCCGACCAGGGCACCGACCGGGTCCACACCTCGTTCGCGCTCGCCGCCACCACGACCGGGCGGCTGTCCTCCTCCGACCCGAACCTGCAGAACATCCCGATCCGCACCGAGGAAGGACGGCGCATCCGCCAGGCCTTCGTGGCCGATGCCGGCCACAAGCTGATCTCGGCCGATTACAGCCAGATCGAGCTCAGGCTCCTCGCCCACATCGCCGACATCCCCCAGCTGCGCCAGGCCTTCGAGGACGGCATCGACATTCATGCCGCCACCGCGTCGGCGATGTTCGGCGTGCCCCTCGACCAGATGACGCCGGACCTGCGCCGGCGCGCCAAGACCATCAATTTCGGCATCATCTACGGCATCTCGGCCTTCGGCCTCGCCGACCGGCTCGGCATCCCGCAATCCGAGGCCTCGGCCTTCATCAAGCAGTATTTCGAGCGCTTCCCCGGCATCCGCGCCTATATCGACGACACCAAGAAGATCTGCCGCGACAAGGGCTACGTCACGACCCTGTTCGGCCGGGTCTGCCACTACCCGCAGATCCGCTCCAACAACCCGCAGGAGCGCGCCTCGGTCGAGCGCCAGGCGATCAACGCCCCGATCCAGGGCACGGCGGCCGACATCATCCGCCGGGCGATGGCCCGGATGGAGGGCGCGCTCTCCGAGGCCGGCCTCGCGACCCGGATGCTGCTCCAGGTCCACGACGAGCTGGTGTTCGAGGCGCCCGACGACGAGGTCGAGCGGGCGCTGCCGATCATCGCCCGGGTGATGGAGGAGGCGCCGCACCCGGCGGTCACCTTGCGGGTGCCGCTCGCCGTCGAGGCCAAGGCGGCGACGAATTGGCAGGAGGCGCATTGAGGGCGGAGGGTGTCGCCGATCCGCGATTTCTACCGCGCAAGCATCCGCCCTTTCCCGGACGAGTGGAGCGTCAGCGGAAGAAGATCCGGGATCCAGCCGCGAGACTTGCCGCGAAGCGGCTCTGCAAACTGCACGTTGCAAAGATAGAGCCGCTTCGCGGTGCTTCTCCCCTGGATCCCGGATCTCCTTCCCCTTCGCTCCAGTCGTGCGGGCAAGGGGGAGTAGACACTT
>NZ_LABY01000263.1 GCF_001043975.1 Methylobacterium variabile | reverse complement strand
ACCGTGACCACCACCTCCATCACCGCCCCCTCCCCCCTCGCCGCGCTGCGGACGGCCAGGCGCGCCGGCACGCTCCTCTCGGCCACCCCGCTCTCGGGCGCGGTGATGGAGGTGGTGGTCACGGTCTCGCGCGCCCTCGACGTCGCCCCCGGCCAGGCCGTGGAGGTCGCCTTCGCGGGGCTTCCCGCCCGGCCGTACTGCCCGACCCAGCGCATCGACGGCAACACCGAGCTCAACGAACTCGTCTTCCACCTGCGCCGCGACGGCGGGGCGCTCGGCGCCGCCCTCGGCGAGGCGGTGCATCCCGGCCACGCGGTGCGGATCAAGGGCCCGGCCGGCGGTACCCCGTACCGGCCCGGTCCCGGGCGCCTCATCCTCGTCTCGGCCGAGACCGGCTTCGCGCCGATCTGGGCCATCGCCCGGGCGGCACGCCACCTCGAGACCGGCCGCGAGATGGTGGTGGTCGCCGGCGCGAACGACGCCGACGACCTCTACATGCGCCCGGCCCTCGCCTGGCTGCGCGGCACCGGCGTGCAGCAGATCACGCTCGCGGCGAGCCGCGACCGCCGCGGCCAGGCCGACGTGCGCCACGGCCCGGTCACCGCCCACCTGCCGTCCCTGCGGCCGAGCGACAGCGTCCACGTCGCCGGCCCGCCCGAGGTGGTGCGGGCGGTCGAGCGCCTCTGCGACAGCGTCGGCGCCGCCTGCGCCGGCCTCGCCTTCCTGCCGTCGCGCAGCCGGGCCCGCAGCCTGGTCACCCCGGGGGATACGGGCGCGCAGTTCGGGCTGTGACCCAGGTCTGCTCAGGCTTTCGTTCTGCGAAACTTGCTCAGCGCAGCGCGGTGACCTTCACCGGATAGGCGTGCGGCCGGCCGGCCAGCATCGCGTCGATGAGCGCCAGCACCTCTTCCCGCCCAACATTCGCCGCCTGCTCGAACGGCGTCCAGGTCTGGTGGAAGTCGAGGGCGGCGAAGACCGCGCGGTAGCGGGCGAGCTCGGCGTGGGTCAGCGGCACGCCGCGCACGAAGGCCTTGTGGGCCGAGATCGTCAGCGCCTCGCGCGGGTTCTCCGGGTCGAGCTCGAACTTCAGGGCGTCGCCGCAGAACACGATGCCGCGTGCCCGGTCGTGCAGCACGGCGTGGCCGTCGAAATGGCCGGCGGTGCGGTGGAGCGTGAGCCCCGGCAGCGGCTCGAGGGTGTCGTCGTAGGGCCAGGACACCTGGAGCGCTGCGCTCCAGGTGAAGTCGGCGGCCGGCAGGCAGAGCTCCGGGTCGAAGCGGTCCTGGAGCTGGGGCAGCGCGCCGTAGCTGTGGGGATGCGAGGCCGAGAGCACCGTCATGCCGCCGAGCGCGGCGATGTGGTCGAGGGCCGCCTCGCTGAAGACCGGGCAGCCCTCGAAGCCCATGTTGCCCTCAGGATGCACGATCAGGTAGGCGCTCGGCCCGATGCCGGTGACCGGTTCGTTCCAGAACTTCCACACCCCGGGCTCGACCTCGTCCCAGTGGCACGGGAACGAGGCTTGCGCCTCCGCCACGTCGCGGAAGCGCCAGCCGTCCTGCGGCACGACGTGGCGGGCGTCGAGGCACATCGGGCAGCTCGGCGGGGCCGCGAAGTGGCGCTGCCAGAAGCCGCAATTGTCGCAGACGAAGCTGGGAAGCTTGAGGGCGCCCGCGAAGGGCAGGTAACCGGGCACGCGCGAGACCTGATCTGACGGCGGAAGGGTGACGCCCGATATAGGACGGGCCCGGTCTTCGGCGATGCGGCCTTCGCCTCCTCAGAGATGCGGCAGGATGCGGTGCCTGCCGCGGCCGAGCCGGCGCATCGCCCCGGCACCGACGGCGAGCGCCGCCACGCCGCCGAGGCAGAGCGCCGCGAGGCCGCCGACGAGGACGTCGCGCTGCCGGTCGGTCCAGAACTCGGTGCGGGTCGGCGTGGTCTTGTCGGCGAAGCGCCCGTCGATCGCCGCCGGGCCTGGTGCCGGCTCGAACAGGTTGCCGGGCTTGTTGGGCGAAGCCTCGCCGATCTGCGCGTCCCAGCCGCGGGCCATGAACCGGTCGGAGAGCGCCGGCGACGCGACCTGCATCAGACCCATCTGCACCGTCGAGCGGCCGACCCAGATGTCCCGGCGCCGGTTGTGGGCGGCGAACAGGATCGCGTCGGCGCAGAGCCGGGGGTCGAAGACCGGGGCCGGGATGTCCTGCTCGGCGCCGGTGCGGGTACGGGCCCAGCCGAATTGCGGCGTGTTCACCGCCGGCAGGTAGACCACCGTCAGGTTGATATCGACGCCCTCGTGCAGCAGCTCCGAGCGCAGGCCGTCGGTGAAGCCGGTCACCGCGTGCTTGGCGGCGCAATAGGGCACTTGCAGCGGCATCGACCGCAGGCCTAAGCCGGAACTCACCTGCACGATGGTGCCGCGGTTGCGCGTCCGCATGTGGCGCAAGGCAGCGAGCGTGCCCCAGACCTGGCTGAGATAGGTGGTCTCGGTGACGCGCCGCCACTCCTCGGGCGTGATCTCGGGCGCGGGCGCCACGATCGACGACATCGCGTTGTTGACCCAGGTGTCGATCGGCCCGAGCTCGGCCTCGAACCGGTCGGCGGCGGCATCCACCGCCGTCGCGTCCGCCACGTCGGCCGAGATCGCCAGCACGGCGCCGCCGTGCCGGCGCAGCGCGGCCTCCGCGTCGCGCAGGCGCTCCTCGTCGCGGGCGACGATCCCGACCGACCAGCCGCCCCTGGCGAAGGCGTGGGCGGTCGCCAGACCGATCCCCGCCGTGCCGCCCGTCACCACCGCCACCCGCGCCACGCGCACCTCCCACGGCTCAAAAATGCAGCCGGGCAATGCGGAGAGCGGCCGGACGGTTCGGGTGCGGCGGTGACGCACCGCGACGAGAAACGCCCCCGGACGGTGCCGTCCGGGGGCGCTGAGAGAGGCCGAGGATCGGAAGCGGGCGCTACCGCGCCGGCTCCGGCTCGCCATGGTGGTCGTCGACCCCGCGCCAGCGGTTGATCCGGATCAGGATGTTGCGGATCACCACGTAGAACACCGGCGTCAGGAACAGGCCGAAGATCGTCGCGCCCAGCATGCCGAACAGCACCGCGGTGCCGAGCGCCTGGCGCATCTCGGCGCCCGGACCGGTCGCGAAGGCGAGCGGCACCACGCCGAGGATGAACGCGAAGGCGGTCATCAGGATCGGCCGCAGGCGCAGGCGGCAGGCCTCGACGGCGGCCGCGACCGGGCCGCGGCGCTCGCTCTCCTCGATCTGGTGGGCGAACTCGACGATCAGGATCGCGTTCTTGGCCGCCAGGCCGATGAGCACGATCAGGCCGATCTGGGTCAGGATGTTGTTGTCCTGCGCCCGGAACTGCACGCCGGCCAAGGCCGCGAGCACGCCGGTCGGCACCACGAGCAGGATCGAGAGCGGCAGCGCCCAGGATTCGTACTGCGCGGCGAGCACCAGGAAGACCAGCAGCACGCCGAGCGCGAAGACGTAGATCGCCGTGTTGCCGACCGCCTTCTCCTGGAACGCGATCTCGGTCCACTCGAAGCTCATGCCGTCCGGCAGGGTCTGGCGGGCGAGCTTCTCCATCGCGTCGAGCGCCTGGCCCGAGGACACGCCCGGCCGCGAGTCGCCCTGTACCGGGATCGAGTAGTACAGGTTGTAGCGCTGGACGATCTGCGGACCTGAGATGTCGCGGATGCTGGCGAGCGTCCCCATCGGCACGAGCGCGCCGGTGGAGGAGCGCACCTTCAGCCGCTCGATGTCCTCCTTCTCCATCCGGTACTTGGCGTCGGCCTGGGCCCGGACCTGGTAGATGCGCCCGAAGGTGTTGAAGTCGTTGACGTAGGCGCCGCCGAGATTGACCTGGAGGGTCGAGAACACGTTGGCGAGCGGCACGTTCAGCATCCGCGCCACCGTGCGGTCGATGTCGAGGTAGATCTGCGGCGTGTCGTTGCCGAAGGTGGTGAAGACGCGGGTGAGCGCCGGGTCACGGTTGGCCGCGCCGATGAGATCACCGGAGACCTGGAGCAGCCGGGCGATGTCCGACCCCTCGCGGCTCTGGACCTGCATCTTGAAGCCGCCCGCGTTGCCAAGGCCCCGCACCGGTGGCGGCGGGATCGCGATGATCCGCGCCTCCTGCATCGGGGCGGTCTTGGCGAGCACGTCCTGCAGGATCTTGCCCGCCGTGCGGCCCTTGGCCAGCCGCTCGGCGAAGGGCTTGAGCGGCAGGAACATCACCGCGCCGTTGGTGGTGTTGGTGAAGGTGGCGCCGTCGAAGCCGGCGATCACCACGGTGTTGCCGACGCCGTCGATGTCGAGCGAGCGGCGCGACACCTCCTGCACCACCGCGGTCGTCCGCTCGAGGGACGAGCCCGGCGGCAGCTGCACCACGACGAGCAGGTATCCCTGGTCCTGGAGCGGGATGAAGCCCGTCGGCGTGATGCGGGCGAGGTGCAGCACGCCGTAGATCACCCCGGCATAGAGCAGGAGCATCGCCAGCAGCGGCACCAGCCGCCCGGTGAGGAAGCGGATCGTCGCAGCGTAGGCGTTCGCCGTCGCGTCGAAGGCGCGGTTGAAGGTGTTGGCCGCCCAGGCGCCGAACCGGGCCAGGAAGAAGCGCGGCTGGTGGTGCTCGGAATGCGGCTTGAGCAGGAGCTTGCAGAGCGCTGGCGACAGCGTCAGCGAGTTGAACATCGAGATGATGGTCGAGGCCGCGATGGTGAGCGCGAACTGCCGGTAGAACTGGCCCGAGATGCCCGGGATGAAGGCGGTCGGGATGAACACCGCCGACAGCACGAGGGCGATCGCCACCACCGCGCCGCCGACCTCGTCCATGGTCTTGTGGGCCGCCTCGCCGGGCGAGAGCCCCTCGGCCATGTTGCGCTCGACGTTCTCCACCACCACGATCGCGTCGTCGACGACGATGCCGATGGCGAGCACGAGCCCGAACAGCGTCAGGTTGTTGAGCGAGAAGCCGAGCAGCGCCATCACCGCGAAGGTGCCGACGAGCGACACCGGGATCGCGATGATCGGGATGATCGCGGTGCGCCAGCTCTGCAGGAAGACCAGGATCACCACCACGACGAGGACCACCGCCTCGCCCAGGGTCTTGTAGACCTCGTGCACCGACTCGGCGATGAACTCGGTCGGGTTGTAGGCGATCTTGAATTCGAGGCCGGGCGGGAAGTCCTTGGCGAGCGTCTTCATCAGCGCCTGGACCTGCTCGGCCGCCTCCAGCGCGTTGGTGCCGGGGCGCTGGAACACGCCGATGCCGATGGCCGGCTGGCCGTTGAGGAACGACTTCGTCGTGTAGTCCTTCTGCCCGAGCTCGACCCGGGCGATGTCCGAGACCCGCACCAGCCGCCCGTCGGACGCCTTGACGATCACCTTGCGGAACTCGCTCGGGTCCTGGAACCGCCCTTGCGTCTGCACGGTGAGCTGGAACGCTTGGGTCGAGGGCGCCGGCGGCGCGCCGAGCGCGCCCGACGCGACTTGGACGTTCTGCTCCTGCAGCGCGTTGATCACGTCGGTGGTCGAGAGCTGGTAGGAGGCGAGCTTGTTCGGGTCGAGCCAGAGCCGCAGCGCGTATTCCGAGCCGCCGAACACCGTGATGTCGCCGACGCCGTTGAGGCGCAGCAAGGGATCGCGCAGGCGCAGGTAGATGTAGTTGGCGAGGTAGTTCTGGTCGAAGGTGCCGTCGGGCGACAGCACGTGCACGACCATCATCAGGTCGGGCGAGGACTTGCGGACCGTGACGCCGAGGTTGCGCACGTCGCCGGGCAGGCGCGGCTGGGCGACCGAGAGCCGGTTCTGGACCAGCACGTTGGCGATGTCGAGGTTGGTGCCGAGCGCGAAGGTGACGGTCAGCTGCATGTTGCCGTCGTTGGTCGACAGCGACGACATGTACAGCATGTTGTCGACGCCGTTGATCTCCTGCTCGATCGGCGTCGCGATGGTGGCCGCCACGGTCTCGGCGTTGGCGCCCGGATAGGAGGCGCGCACCACCACGGTCGGCGGGACAATCTCCGGGTACTGCGAGACGGGCAACGAGATGTACGAGACGTAGCCGATGATCAGGATGACGATCGAGGTCACCGAGGCGAAGATCGGCCGGTCGACGAAGAAGTGGGCAAAACGCATCGGTGGGCCTCTCGCGCCCTCACGCGGGCGTGGCACCCCTCACGGGGCACTGGCGTCCTGACGGAAGCGCCGCCATCACGGCGGCGCGTCTTTTGTTCACTCGCGGACCGGCGGCAATTCCTTGACCTCGGGCGTGACCTTGGCACCCGGCCGCACGCGGGTGAGGCCGACGATCACGATGGTCTCGTCGCCCTTCAGCCCGTCGCGCACCACCCGGTAGCCGTCGATCTTCGGGCCGGGGCGGATGTTGCGGGGCTGGACGACGTTGTCGGGCCCGAGCACGTAGACGAGGCGCTTGTCCTGGTTGGCCGCGATCGCCTCGTCGGGGATCAGGATCCCGCGATAGGGCTTGGACGCCGGCATGCTGACGATGCCGAACAGGCCCGGCTTGATGAAGCGGTCCGGGTTCTCGACGGTCGCCCGCAGGAGCACGGTGCCGGTCGCCTCGTCGACGCGGTTGTCGACGAAGTTGAGCACGCCCTTGCGGGTGGGCTTCGCCTCGCCGGTCAGCGCCACCAGGATCGGCACCGTGTGCTCGTTCTGGGTCGCCCCCATGCCGATGCGCAGGGTGCCCTGGTAGGACAGGAACGAGCGCTCGTCGACGGTGAAGGAGAAGTAGATCGGATCGAGGGAGACGATCGTGGTCAGCATCGTCTGGTCGGTGATGACGATGTTGCCCTCGGTGACCAGGCGCTGCGAGATCCGCCCGTCGATCGGCGAGCGCACCTCGGTGAAGTCGTAGTTGAGCTGGGCCTGGCGCAGGGCCGCGGTGGCGCTGTCGACGTCGGCCTGGGCGGTGAGCGAGTTCTGCCGGCGCTGGTCGGTGACCTGCTCGGAGATGTTGCCCGACCGGCTCAGCGTCTGGGCGCGCTCGAGGTCGGTCTGGGTGAAGTTCAGGCGGGCCTGGGCCGAGGACAGGGCCGCCTGGGCTTGGTCGAGGGCGGCCTTGTAGGGCCGCCGGTCGATGGTGAAGAGCAGTTCGCCCTTCTTGACCACGGCGCCGTCCTGGAAGTGGATCTTCTGCAGGTAGCCGGTGACCCGGGCCCGCACCTGGACGTACTCGATCGCGTCGAAGCGGCCGGTGAAGTCGTCGTGCTCCACCACCTCCTTCACCACGGGTTTGGCCACGGTGACCGCGGGGGGCGGGCCGCCGGGAGCCTGGGCCCGCGCCGGGATTCCGGCCATCAGCAGGAGCGCCGGGATCACCGCCGCCAGCCTCAGCCTGCGCATACTCACTCTCCCGTTCATCTCGTGCATGCGGCCCGTCGGACGCGCGGAGAGATGGGCTGGCGCCCATCCGCGTCGAGGGGCTGGCCGCGACGGGAACCGCGCCGCCCTCGGCGCGGCCCTCCCGGGGCCGGGGATGTCGAACCGCCCGCGGGCGGGAATGCGGGGCCGGCGGACCGGCCCATGGTCAGCTGCTCGCGTCAGCTATTCGATGGCCTCGCCGGCATTGGCCCAGTCCTTGAACCCGCCGGCATAGTGCTCGGCCAGGGGCACGCCCTGGCTCTGGAGATACTGCAGGGCCCGGGCGGACCGCACGCCGGCCGCGCAGGAGAGGACCGGGCGGCGACCGTCCGCAGCGATCAGCGCCTGGAGCCGCTCGACGTCGAAGGCCGAGAGCGGGAAGGAGACCGAGCCCGGGATGTGCCCGCCGGCGAACTCGTTGGGCTCGCGCACGTCGATCAGCAGGACGGAACCGTCCGCCAGACCGCTCTTCACTGCATCCCGATCCAGATCGACGATCGCCATTGTCTCACCCGAACGTCGACACCTCGCCGACCCGCCATAATAAGCGGCGCGCCCGACGCTTGTCACCGCGACGCGACGGAGCGGTGACGAATGCGATAAATCATCATCGCTCAGCGTTGCAAGAGTGACGATTGCCGCCCGGAACGCCGTCTTGTGCGCTGCCGCACAGGACGGCGCCGGGTTGGGCCGGGACGGGCGGCTGTGTAGGACGGCCGCCGAGCCCGTGTCCGCGTCTTACCCAAGTCCGCGCCTTGAAGGATTCCATGCCCGCGCATCCCGTCGCCTTCGACCTCACCCGCCTCATCACCCGCCTGCGGCACGCGAGCCCGACCGGGATCGACCGGGTCGATCTCGCCTATGCCCGGCACCTGCTGGCGCAGCCGGGCGAGCGCTTCGGCCTCGTCTCCACGCCGCTTGGCCCGAAGGTCCTCGACCGGGGGCAGATGGCCGGGCTGGTGGAGGCGGCGGTCGAGGCCTGGACCGAGTCCGTCGCGGTGGAGGACGATCCGGTCTACCGCGACCTGGCTGCGGCCCTCGGCCTGCCGCCGCCCGGCACGGGCCGCGCCTCCCCGGCCCCGAACGGGGCGCGACGCCGCCGCGAGCGGCAGCTGCGGGCCCGGATCGCGGTTCTGCGGGCGCCCGGCCCGGCGCGCCTGCCCCTGAACACGCTCTACCTCCACACCTCGCACCTGCGCCTCGACCTGCCGGCGCGGTTCGACTGGCTCTACGACCGGCCCGACATCCGTCCGGCCTTCTTCGTCCACGACCTGATCCCGATCGAGTACCCCGAATACGGCCGCCCGGGCGAGGCGGAGCGGCACGGCGTGCGGATGGAGACGGTGGCCCGCCACGCCCGCGCCGTGCTGGTGAACTCGGCGGATGTCGGGCGGCGCTTCGCGGCCCATCTCGCCGGGCTCGGCCGCCCGGTGCCGCCGGTCACCGTCGGCCCGCTCGGGATCGAGGCCGCCTTCCGCGCGCCCAATGGTCCGGCGACGCCACCCGCGCGGCCGACCTTCCTCGTCTGCGGCACCATCGAGCCGCGGAAGAACCTGATCGCGCTCCTCACCGCCTGGCGCGAGCTCAGCCTCGGGCACGGCAACGCGACGCCGCGCCTCGTCGTCGTCGGGCGCCGGGGCTGGGAGAGCGAGAACGTGGTCGACCTGCTCGAGCGCTGCCCGGCGGTGCGCCGGCACGTCACCGAGGTCTCGGGCCTCTCGACCGCCGGGCTGGTGCGGCTGATGGGCAGCGCCACCGCACTCCTGATGCCCTCCTTCGCCGAGGGCTACGGCCTGCCGGTGCTGGAGGCCGCGGCCAGCGGCCTGCCGGTCGTCGCCTCCGACATCCCGGTCCACCGCGAGATCGCCGGGTCGTTCGCCGAGTTCCTGCATCCCCTCGACGGCCTCGGCTGGATGCGGACGGTCGAGGCGCTGGCGGCGCCGGGATCGCCGTTGCGTGCCGAGATGGCCGGGCGCCTCGCCGGCTACCGGGCACCGGGCTGGGACGACCATTTCGCCCGGGTCGAGCCGGCGCTCGCGGCGCTGGCGGTCTGACGGGCCGGTTTTGCGCCGGGGCTGACGCACGGCTAAGGTCGCCAGGATTTTTTCCCCACGAGGCCCTCCCGCTTCGCCGTTGCCGGGTCAGGCGCGGCTCAGGCCTTCATCGGACGCGAATCCATGACCGACTCCTCCTACCCCCGCGACCTCGTCGGCTACGGCCGCACCCCGCCCCGGGCGGAGTGGCCGGACGGGGCCCGCATCGCGGTGCAGTTCGTCATCAACTACGAGGAGGGCGGCGAGAACTGCCTCCTGCACGGCGACCGGGCCTCGGAGGCGTTCCTGTCGGAGATCGTGGGCGCGCAAGCGTGGCCGGGCCAGCGCCACATGAGCATGGAATCGATCTACGAGTACGGCTCGCGGGTCGGCTTCTGGCGCCTGCACCGATTGTTCACCGAGCGGAACCTGCCGGTGACGGTCTACGGCGTCGCCACCGCGCTCCAGCGCAACCCGGAGGCAGTGGCCGCGATGCGCGAGGCGGGCTGGGAGATCGCCAGCCACGGGCTCAAGTGGATCGACTACCGCGACTTCTCCTACGAGGAGGAGAAGGCGCACATGAGCGAGGCGATCCGGATCCACACCGAGGTGACGGGCGAGCGGCCGCTCGGCTGGTACACCGGCCGGACCTCCGAGAACACCCTGCGCCTCGTGATGGAGGAGGGCGGCTTCCTGTACTCGGCGGATTCCTATGCCGACGACCTGCCCTACTGGGTCGAGGGACCGCGGGCGCCGCAGCTCGTCGTGCCCTACACCCTCGACGCCAACGACATGCGGTTCGCCACGCCGCAGGGGTTCAATGCCGGCGACCAGTTCCTCGCCTATCTGCGCGACTCGTTCGACGTGCTCTACGCCGAGGGCGCCGAGACCCCCCGGATGCTCTCGGTCGGCCTGCATTGCCGCCTGGTCGGCCGGCCCGGGCGCATCGCGGCGCTCGCCCGCTTCCTCGACCACGTCGCGGCCCATGACGGCGTGTGGGTGACCCGGCGCATCGACATCGCCCGGCACTGGGCGCGACACCACGCGCCCGCCGGCCTGACCCCGAGCCGGATGGGCCGCGCCCTGTTCGTCGAGGCCTTCGGCGACGTGTTCGAGCATTCGCCCTGGGTGGCGGAAGGCGCGCACAACGCGGGGTTCTCCGCGATGCAGGACAGCGCCGACGGCCTCCACGCCGCCATGGTCGAGGTGATGCGGGGAGCCGAGCCGGAGCGGCAGCTGGCCCTCATCCGCGCCCATCCCGACCTCGCCGGCCGCGTCGCCGCCGCCGACCTCGCGCCGGAATCCCGGGCCGAGCAGACCTCGGCCGGGCTCGACGCCCTCGACCAGGAGGGTCGCGCCCGCTTCCTCGACCTCAACGAGCGCTACCGCGCCCGCCACGGCTTCCCGTTCGTGATGGCGGTGCGGGGCAAGGGGCCGGATGAGATCCTGGCTCAACTCGCCGAGCGCCTCGACACCCCGCCCGACGCGGAGCAGGCCCGGGCGCTCGCCGAGATCGAGACCATCGCGCTGCTGCGGCTGCGGCAGAGGCTGCCGTCGCTGCCGGACGTGTTCTCGGCAACGGCGTAAGCATCGCCATCGAGAGCTGGCACCCTCCACCGTCATCCCGGGGCCGCGCAGCGGAACCCGGGATCCATAACCGCTGACGGTGCAGGATGAGGCGGAACGCAGCCCGCCCTCTTCGCGACCGTGAGCGGTTATGGGTTCCGGGTTCTCGCCTTCGGCGAGCCCCGGAATGACCTTGTGAGATGGATGCCTCGCGGCAGGACGGATGGGTTCAATCGCTTGTCAGGCTTTGAACCGCTCCGCCCGTCCGTGGGGCGCATCGTAGTCCAGCACCGGCCCGAGCGGCACGATGCCGGTCGGGTTGATGGTCGGGTGGCTCTCGTAATAGTGCCGCTTGATGTGGGTGAGGTCGACGGTCGGGGCGACGCCGGGGGTCTGGTAGAGGTCGCGCAGGTAGGGCGCGAGGTTCGGGTAATCGGCGATCCGGCGCAGATTGCACTTGAAGTGCCCGACATAGACCGGATCGAACCGCACCAGCGTGGTGAACAGCCGGATGTCGGCCTCGGTCAGCCGGTCGCCCATCAGGTAGCGGCCGGTGCCGAGCCAGGCATCGAGGGCGTCGAGCTCCTCGAACAGCGCCGTCACCGCCTCCGCATAGGCCTCCTGGGTCGTGGCGAAGCCGGCCTTGTAGACGCCGTTGTTGACCCGGTCGTAGACCCGGGCGTTCACGGCATCGATTCCGGAGCGAAGATCGTCCGGGTAGAGGTCCGGACCGGAGGCGCCGAATGCCCCGTTCAGCATCCGGATGATCTCCGCCGACTCGTTCGACACGATGGTGCCGCGGACCTTGTCCCACAGGACCGGCACGGTGACGCGGCCGCTGTAGTGCGGGTCGGCCTTGAGGTAGACCTCGTAGAGCCGGCTCGCGCCGTTGACGATATCCGGGCCGGCGCCGGGGCTGTCGCCGAACACCCAGCCCTCGCGGCCCATGTGGGGGTCGACCACCGTGACGGTGATCGCGTCCGCGAGCCCCTTGAGGGCCCGCACGATCAGGGTGCGGTGCGCCCAGGGGCACGCGAGCGAGACGTAGAGGTGGTAGCGCCCTTCCTCGGCCGGGAAGCCGCCCTCCCCGCTCGGGCCCGCCGCGCCGTCCGGCGTGACCCAGTTGCGGAAGGCCGCGTCCTTGCGCACGAAGCGCCCGCCGGTCTCCTTGGTGTCGAACCACTTGTCGTGCCAGACGCCGTCGACCAGAAGCCCCATCGTGTCCTCCCTCGCTCGTCCGCTCGCGAAGGTGGGGCGGGAGGGGGCGACTGCCCAGGGGCCGGTCAGATCGGCTCCGCCGCCGCGCCGTCGAGCCGGGCGAGGCGCGCGGTCCCCGCCGACACGACGTCGAACCCGTCCACCGGCACCCGGGCGAGGAAGCGCTCCGCCACCTCGACGAGCAGCAGGTGCGGCCGCACCCGCTCGACGTAGGACCAGTCGAGGCTCGCCGACCAGACGAAGTGCAACTCGCGAAAGCTCTCCGCCAGGAGCCCGGTGAGGAAGATTGGGTGGAAGTGCGAGCAGGAATCGCCGAACAGCATCAGGGTCCGGGGATCGGCCGCGGGGCTCGCGTTGCGGAAGACCACGTGGGCGCCGGCATGCAGGTCGGCGGCCCGGCCCCGCGCCTCGTAGGCCTCAACCAGGGGGTTGGCGTAGACCCGCACCGCGTCGCGCTGGACCTGGTAGACCCGCATGGTCTCGGTCGGCGCCGGGTCGAGCTTGGCGCCGAGGTCGCGCACGCCGTCGTGGTCGTGGAACGGCCGCGTCGCGATGTCGGCCGGCACCGCGGCGCCCAGCGCCCGCATGATCTCCCCGAAGGCGAGGCGGCAGCCCTCCTGGCTCCAGTGGGTGTCGGTGCGAAGATAGAGCGGCGGCTCGGCGTCCCGCGCCGCCCGCAAGGGGCCGACGAGGTCGATCCAGGCCCGGGCGGCGGGCGAGCGGGCGAGGCGCGCGCCGAGGCGGCGGGCCGGCGACAGTGCCGGATCGATGACGAGCCCGTCGAGGCGGTCGTCGTAGATGCTGAGCTTCTCCGGCACCACGACGTGGAAGGCGCGCATGCCCAGCGCCGCGGCCCTGGCGCTCCGGGCCTCGATCAGCCGGCGCCAGCGCCACAGCCGCCAGGCCATGCTCAAGCTCGCCCGGTATTGCTGCCGCACCCGGTTGGTGCCGCCGGTCAGGAAGAGCCAGCCGTCCCGGCCGAGATGGACCATGTCGGTGCTGTCGCGCATGGCGCCGTGTAGCGGGCCGGGATCGACCTGAACAGCGGCGAGCGCCGCGGACCCTGGCCAATCCCGGCCGCCGCGCCATTTCGCCGGAAGGATGCCGCAAGATTCCCCGATCCCGCCCCTGATCCTCACCCTGGAGCTCGACGAGGCCGCCTTCGCGGACTTCGACGGCCAGCGCCGCCGCCACTTCCCGGAGGCGCTCAACCGCATCCCGGCCCACGTCACCCTCTTCCACCACCTGCCGGGGGAGGAGGAGCGCGGTGTCGTCGAGACCCTGGCCGCGGAGGTGCGCGCCGAGGGGTCGATGCCGGTTGCCGTCACGGGCCTGCGCTTCACCGGCCGCGGCGTCGCCTACGCGCTCGAATCCTCCCGCCTCTCGGCCCTGCGCGGGCGCCTCGCGGCGGCCTTCGCACCCTGGCTGACGGCGCAGGACCGGCAGGGCTACCGGCCCCACGTCACGGTCCAGAACAAGGTTTCGCCCGAGGAGGCCCGGGCGCTCCACCGCGAGCTCGAGGCCGCCTTCGTGCCGCGCGAGATCGCGGGCACCGGCCTGCTGCTGTGGCGCTATCTCGGCGGTCCCTGGGAGGCCCGGGGCCGCTTCCGGTTCGGAGGCGCCTGATGCGGGAGATCCCGATTCCCTTCCAGCGCCACGCCACCGCGGTCTGGCGGCGCCTGCGCCTCAACGAGATCGGGCCGCTCGCCTCGCTGCTCGCCGTCAGCCTGTTCGGCTTCGGGTTCGTGAAGCTCGCCGGCGAGATCCGGGACGGCGACTCCTTCAGCTTCGACGACCGCCTGCTCCTCGCCCTGCGGGTGCCGGGCGACCTCGCCAAGCCGATCGGTCCGCACTGGCTGCCGGAGACGATGCGGGACATCACCGCCTTCGGCAGCGTGTTCGGCATCGTCTACGTCACCGCCTGCGTGGTGCTCTACCTCGCGATCACGGCGCGCCGCCGCGCCGCCGTGTTCGTCGTGGTGGCGATCGGCGGCGGCGAGATCCTGTCGACGGGGCTGAAGCTCTTCTTCCATCGGCCGCGGCCGGACCTGGTGCCCCACGGCATGGAGACCTTCACGGCGAGCTTCCCGAGCGGCCACGCCATGCTGTCGGCGATCGCCTACCTGACGCTGGCGATCCTGCTCGCCCGGGTCGAGCGCTCGCGGCGGGTGAAGCTCTTCGTGATCGGTCTCGGGGTCGTCACCACGCTCCTCGTCGGCGCGAGCCGGGTCTATCTCGGCGTCCATTGGCCGAGCGACGTGCTGGCCGGCTGGTGCATCGGTGCGGCCTGGGCCTCGCTCTGCTGGTTCGTCGCCCTCCAGCTCCAGCGCCAGGACGTGGTCGAGGCGCCCGACCCGCCGCCGCCGGCCTGAAGCGCTCACGCGGGCGCTTGCGCGTCGCGCTGCCCTCCCCTAGCCAAGCAGGCGAGACGAGCGGGAGGAACGCCGTGGACTACGAGAACATCCGGGTCGAGACGCGCGGGCGGGTGGCGCTCATCACCCTGCACCGCCCGGCGGCGCTGAACGCCCTGTGCAACGCGCTGATCGCCGAGCTGAACCACGCGCTCGACGGCTACGAGCGCGACGACGGCATCGGCTGCATCATCATCACCGGCTCGGAGAAGGCTTTTGCCGCCGGCGCCGACATCCGCGAGATGCAGGACCGCACCCACCCCGAATTCTACATGGCCGACCCGTTCGGCGAGTGGGACAAGGTCGGCCGGCGCCGCAAGCCGATCATCGCCGCGGTGGCGGGCTACGCGCTCGGCGGCGGCTGCGAGCTGGCGCTGATGTGCGACTTCATCCTGGCGGCCGACACCGCGAAGTTCGGCCAGCCCGAGATCAAGCTCGGCGTCATCCCCGGCGCCGGCGGCACCCAGCGCCTGACCCGCGCCGTCGGCAAGGCCAAGGCGATGGAGCTGTGCCTCACCGGCCGGATGATGGATGCCGCGGAGGCCGAGCGCTCCGGCCTCGTCGCCCGGGTGGTACCGGCGGTCACGCTCCTCGACGAGGCGATGAAGGCGGCCGAGACCATCGCGTCGATGTCGCTGCCCGCCGTGATGGTGGCCAAGGAGAGCGTCGACCGGGCCTTCGAGACCACGCTGACCGAGGGCATCCGCTACGAGCGCCGGGTCTTCTACGGCCTGTTCGCCACCCACGACCAGAAGGAAGGCATGAGGGCCTTCGTCGAGAAGCGCAAGCCGAACTTCGAGAACCGCTGATGAGCCTCACCTACGCCGACGTCGAGGCAGCGGCCGGGCGCCTCAAAGGCATCGCCCACCGCACCCCGGTGCTCACCTCCCGCACCGCCGACGCGCGGACGGGCGCGACGCTGTTCTTCAAGGCCGAGCCGCTGCAGCGCGCCGGCGCCTTCAAGTTCCGGGGCGCCTGCAACGCCATCGCGGCGCTCTCGCCCGAGCAGCGCAAGCGCGGGGTGCTGGCCTTCTCGTCGGGCAACCACGCCCAGGCGATCGCTTATGCGGGCGCGCTCCAGGGCGTGCCGACGGTGATCGTGATGCCGCACGACGCCCCCGCCATCAAGGTCGCGGCCACCCGCGGCTACGGTGCCGAGATCGTGGTGTACGACCGCTACAAGGAGGACCGCGAGGCGGTGAGCCACCGGCTCGCCGAGGAGCGCGGCCTGTCGGTGATCCCGCCCTACGACCACCCGGACGTGATCGCCGGCCAGGGCACGGCGGCGCGTGAGCTGATCGAGGAGGTCGGGCCGCTCGACGTGCTCCTCGTCTGCCTCGGCGGCGGCGGGCTGCTCGCCGGCTCGTGCCTCGCGGCCCGGGCGCTGTCGCCGGAGGTCGAGATCTGGGGCGTCGAGCCCGAGGCCGGCAACGACGGTCAGCAATCGCTCGCGAAGGGCGAGGTGGTGCGCATCCCGGTGCCGGTCTCGATCGCCGACGGGGCGCTGACCACGCATCTCGGCCAGCACACCTTCCCGATCATCCGGCGCGAGGTCGCCGGCATCGTGACCGCGACGGACGCGCAGCTCGTTTCGGCTATGCGCTTCTTCGTCGAGCGGATGAAGCTCGTCGTCGAGCCGACCGGCTGCCTCGCGGCGGCCGCGGCCTTCGAGGGCGCGGTGCCGGTCGCGGGCAAGCGCGTCGGCGTGATCCTGTCGGGGGGCAATGTCGATCCGGCGGCGCTCGCCCGCCATCTCGCCGCGTGAGCCGGGCCGGATGAGCCAACTCGCATGAGTGCTGCGACCCCGGAGGAGCTGTTCTCGTTCCTCGACCGCCTCGGCATCGCCCACGCCACCGTGGAGCACGTCCCCGTGCACACGGTGGCGGAATCCCGCGACCTCAAGTCGGCGATGCCGGGCGGGCACTCGAAGAACCTCTTCCTCAAGGACAAGCGCGGCCGGCTCTTCCTCGTGGTCGCGGAAGCCGAGGCGCGGATCGACCTGAAGCGCCTGCACGGGCCGCTCGGCGCCACCGGCCGCCTCTCCTTCGGCTCGCCAGAGCTGCTCTGGGAGCGCCTCGGCGTGCGTCCCGGCTCGGTGACGCCGTTCGGGCTCGTCAACGATCGCGACCGTACGGTCGCGGTGATCCTCGATGCCGGGCTGATGGCCCACGACCCCGTCAACTTCCACCCGCTCCACAACGGCGCCACCACGGCGGTCGCGCCCGGCGACCTAGTACGCTTCCTCGAGGCGACCGGGCACCCGCCGCGGGTGATGGCGCTGCCGGAGCCGGCGGGGGAGGACGAGGCGGGGTAGGTCACACCGGCGGACCTGATCCCAATCGGCCAGGATGCCGATGCATCTCGAACTCTCGACACCAAGCCCGAGTGAGGGCCCGGGTGCATCGGGGATCGTCCGACGAGCTCGTCCCTCACGCCGCTCCCTGCCGCCGCGCCGCCAGGATCGCCGCGTGGTTCGCCTCCGCCCAGCGGATCAGCTCCCGCAGCGGCGCGAGGAACGAGCAGCCCAGCGCCGTCAGCCGGTACTCGACCCGGGGCGGCACCTCGGCGTGGACCTCCCGCGCCACGAAGCCGTCCTGCTCGAGTCGGCGCAGGGTCTTCGACAGCATCTGCTTCGAGATGTCGCCGATTTCCCGCTCGAGCTGGCTGAAGCGCTTCACCTCCGGCTCCAGTGCGGCGAGCACCAGCAGGCTCCACTGATCGCCGATCCGGTCGAGGACGTCGCGGATCGGGCAGGAAGTGTCAGAGGTGTCGTCCGGCCTGCATCGGTGGAGCACTTGGTCATTCCTTTGGTCATTGCGCGCTGACCTAGTCCCGAGGCGATGACGTCTTGCGCAGCCGATCGCGGAGGGCTAGCTCTCAATGGTCTGGAAAGTAGACCAGATCGCGAAACCACACAAAGGTATCATCATGGCCAGGGTTGCCGTCATCGGCGCGACCGGGAACGTCGGCACGCGTCTCGTCAAGGAACTCGCGGCGCGGGGGCATCGCGTCACGGCGATCGCCCGCAATCCCGCGGGGAGCGCCCTCCCCGACGGCGTCGAGGCGGTTGCCGGCGACGTGCGCGATCCCGCGGGCCTGAGCCGCTTGCTCGCCGGGCACGACGCGGTGGTCAGCGCCGTGCGCTTCGGCGACAGCGACCCCGCGGCGCTGATCGACGCGGTGCGTGCCTCCGGAGTGACGCGCTACCTCGTGGTCGGCGGCGCCGGCTCGCTCGAGGTCGCGCCGGGGCAGCGGCTGGTCGACCAGCCGGACTTCCCCGCCGCCTACAAGGAGGAGGCACTGCGCGGCGCGGTCTTCCTCGACGCGTTGCGCGCCGTGACCGACCTCGACTGGACCTTCCTGTCGCCCTCGGCGCTGATCGGACCGGGCGAGCGCACCGGCCGCTTCCGCCTCGGACGCGACAGCCTGCTCGTCGGCGAGGACGGCAGCCGGATCTCCTACGAGGACTATGCGGTGGCCCTCGTCGACGAGATCGAGCGCCCGGCCCACATCCGCCAGCGCTTCACCGTGGGCTACTGACGGGACGAGCGAGGCGAGGGACCATGACCGATCGGATCACCGTGACCTGCCTGTACGATCCGCTCTGCGGCTGGTGCTACGGCGCCCATCCGGCGCTGGCCTGGCTGCACAGCCGCGATGACGTGGCCCTCGCCCTGTTGCCCGTCGGGCTGTTCGCCGGCCGGGGCGCCTTCCCGATGGATGCGGGTTTCGCCGCGCACGCCTGGTCGGCCGACCAGCGCATCGCTGCGCTCACGGGCCAGCCCTTCGGCGAAGCCTACCGGACGCGTGTGCTGGGCGCGCGCGGCGGCAGGGTCGATTCGGGGCCGGCGACCCTGGCGCTCACCGCGGTCCACCTCACCGCACCCGACAGGGAGCAGGAGGCCGCCGCGGCGATCCAGGCGGCGCGCTACGTCGCGGGCCGCGACATCGCCGATTTCGCCACCCTGGCGGAGGTCCTGGACGGGCACGACCTCGCGCCCGCCGCCCTCCGCCTGCGCGAGGCCGACGCCGCGCTGCACGACGCGGCCGCCCGCCGCATGGCAGAGGGACGCGCGGCGATGGCGCGGCACGGCCTGCACGGCGTGCCGGCCCTCGTGGTCGGCGGCGAGACAGGTCGGGGTCTCGACGGCACGCACCTGTTCGGCGATCGCGGCGGCCTCCTGCGCGCGCTGCGGGGCGCGGCGGGCGGCTAAGCAGGTTTCGCGAGAGCGGCCGCCGGTCTTGCGGCAAAAACCTCCGACACAACAAGACGCTAAGCGGACGAAGCGTTTGCCTGCCACGGTACACGACAGTGAGATAAGGCTAAGCTTCACCACTCAGACAGCCCGTTTTCCGCCTCTCCCCCCTTTCCCGGACGACTGGAACGAAGTGGAAGGAGATCCGGGATCCAGCGCAAAAAGGCGCGAAGCGTCTGTGTCCCTGTAACGGTGCCGCCAAGGAGCCGCCTCGCGGCACTTCCTCTGCTGGATCCCGGATCCTCCTTCCGCTGACACTGCAGTCGTGCAGGCCCGTTCCGGGCCCGGAAAGGGATTGGGGAGCCTGAAAGGGCCACTGTCGGGTATCGTGTGGTCTGCCAACGCAGGTCTGCTTAGAGCCCGATCAGCTCGGCGATCAGGTCTGCTCCCGCGGCGGGCGAGCGCTCGCCCGACGCCACCATCCGCTCGGCCTCCGCCGTCGTCTTCCGCACCTCGGCGCTGCCGGTGAGGCGCTGGTGCAGCCGCTCGTGGACGAGGGCCCACATCCACTTCACGTCCTGGGCCCGGCGCTTGGCGGCGATCTCGCCCGAGGCGGTGAGCTTGCGGCGGTGGTCGAGCACCGCGTCCCAGAGTGCGTCGAGGCCCTGGTTGGCGAGCCCGGAAATCGTCGTCACCGGCGGCGTCCAGGTGGCGCTCGCCGGCGTCAGGATGTGGAGCGCCGCCCGGTACTCCGCCGCCGCGGCCGTGGCGCGGCGCATGCCCTCCTCGCCGTCGGCCTTGTTGACGGCGATCATGTCGGCGAGTTCGAGGATGCCCTTCTTGATGCCCTGCAGCTCGTCGCCGGCGCCGGGCAGCATCAGCACCAGGAAGAAGTCGGTGAGGTCGGCGACCGCGGTCTCGGACTGGCCGACCCCGACGGTCTCGACCAGCACCACGTCGAAGCCCGCCGCCTCGCACAGCAGCATCGTCTCGCGGGTCTTGGCCGCCACGCCTCCGAGGGTGCCGGAGGAGGGCGAGGGCCGGATGAAGGCGTTGGGATCGACGGCGAGCCGCGCCATGCGGGTCTTGTCGCCGAGGATCGAGCCGCCGGTGCGCGACGAGCTCGGATCGACCGCCAGCACCGCGACCTTGTGGCCCCGGGCCGTCAGGTTCGCCCCGAGGGCGTCGATGGTGGTCGACTTGCCCACTCCCGGCACGCCGGTGATGCCGACCCGCACCGCCCGGCCGGCATGCGGCAGGGCCGCGTCCAGCAAGTCGCGGGCGGCGGCCCGGTGGTCGGGCCGCTTCGACTCGACCAGCGTGATGGCGCGGGCGAGGGCGGCGCGGTTGCCGGCGAGGAGCTGGGCGAGGTCGGGGGCCGGAGCGGTCATGGGGCCTTTCTGCCGGCTCGCCGCCCGGCCGTCGAGAGCCCGGCCTGTGGACCGATGGCCGGCAGGCGTGACCTTCGGGCAACAGAGGCGGCTTCGCCTCGGTGCGACGCGGCGCGGCCACGATCATGCCGCATCGTCGGCCTGAAAGCCGTCGCGACTGACCGGCCAAGCCGGAGACCGAGTGGACGACATGACATTGACCGCCGCGCCGACGCGCCGGGGCTTCGCCCGCCTCGGCCTCTCCGCCCTCGCGAGCCTCGCCCTCGGCGGTTGCCTCGGCGACGGGCTGCTCGGCGAGGCGGCGGGCCCTGAGAAGCAATCGGCCCTCGACGTCAGCCCGCTGCTGCTCGTCGCGACGACCCGGCGCCCGGCCGAGCCCGCCGGCCGCCCGCCCTACTTCACCGACCAGCGCGGCCGCGGCCTCGCCTTTGCGCCCGTGCGCCTCGCCGCGCCCGATCGCTCGCTGATCGGCAAGGTCTCGTCGGTGGTGACCGGCGACTGGCGCATCGCCGCGGTGCCCCGGGTGGTGACGGGCCCCGAGGCCGCCACCGCCTTCGCCGAGGCGGCGCTCGGGCGCGACGTGCTGCTCTACGTCCACGGCTACCGCGAGTCGTTCGAGACCGCCGCGATCAGCGCCGCGCAGCTCTCCGACGGCATCCGCTTCCGCGGCGTCTCGGGCCTGTTCACCTGGCCCTCGGCGGGAAAGACCTTCGACTACGGCTACGACCGCGAGAGCGCGCTGTGGTCCCGCGACGCCTTCGAGGACCTGCTGCGGGCGCTCGCGGCGTCGCAGACCTCCGGCGGGCGCATCCACATCGTCGCCCACTCGATGGGCACGCTGCTCACCCTGGAGACCCTGCGCATGCTGCGCGCCGATGCCGGCGAGGCGGCCCTCGACAAGATCGGCGCCGTGGTGCTGGCCGCGCCCGACATCGACATCGACCTGTTCACCAACGGCATCGAGCGCCTGGGCACCGCCGCCCAGAAGATCACCGTGATCTCCTCCACCAACGACCGGGCGCTCGAACTGTCGAGCACCATCGCGGGCGGCGTGCTGCGGGCGGGGGCGGCGGACCGCAGCCGCCTCGAAGCTCTGGGCGTGCGGGTCGCCGACGCCTCGGATTACGGCAGCGGCCTCATCAACCACGATCTCTTCTTGTCGAACGTCGAGGTGCAGCAGGTGATCAAGCGGGCGGTGGCCCGGGCCGACGGGCGGTGAGGTCGCCCGGGGTCACGCTCCCAGCCTGACCGCCACCTCGTTGCGCCGCAGGAAGGGGAGCGCGAAGGGCGGGTCGTAGCCCATGAAGAACGGAGGCGCGGCCGGCGCGCGCCCGGCTTCCCGCAGCACCTCGACGAGGACCCGCTCCTGGCCGGCCCGGGCTTCGGGCGTGATCCGGCCGGAGAAGCGCAGGGCCGCGATGCGCTCCGGCGGCACCTCGACGAGGCGCACGCCGGGCTCGGTCGGCTCCGGCGCCCCGGCCGCCGCGACGGCGTGGGGCAGGAAGAACCGCATCGTGCCCCCGGTGCCCTGCTCCACCGGCACGGTCATCGCGATGCGCTGCCCGCCCGCCTCCACCGGCGCCGTCATGGCGATGCGGTCGCCGGCCCGGTTCGCCCCGGTGATGTAGCGGAAGAGCCGCCCGAACGCCTCGCCGTCGCCCTGGCCCCGCGCGTCGGTCTCGACCGCCACGCGCCGCTCGTAGGCCCGGATCTCGACGCCGCGGTCGAGCCACTCGACGACCGCGTAGCGGGGCTGGTCGTAGAACGACCGCACCCCGAAGACCCCGAGGACCGATTCGATCAGGGTGACGGCGTAGTAGAGGAGCTTGTCCATCGGGCTCAGAGCGGGAGCGGGTGGCTGACGAGGACGACAGCGCGGCCGACGTGGCCGTTCTCCACGATCTCCCGGACGATGAACTGCGCCACGTCCGCCCGGGCGATCAGCCCGTTCGTCCATGACGACGGCCGGTCGAGCACCCGGTAGCGGCCGGTCGCCGGCCCGCCGGTGAGGACGCCGGGGCGCACGAAGGTCCAGTCGAGGGAGGACCGGCGGATGCGCATCTCCTGCGCGTCCTTGTCGTCGTAGGCGCGGCCAAAGACCAGGCGGAACGGCAGTCGCTGCAGCGGGCCGATCGCCGCGCGGCTGTCGCCGGTGCCGAAGCCGGTCACCGCCACCAGCCGTCTCACGCCCGCCGTCTCCATCGCCGGGACGAGCACGTTGGTCGCGTCCGAGAACAGCCGCACCGGCCCGAACAGGTCGCGAAACGGCACGCCGAGGGCCTGCACCACGGCGTCGATCCCTTCGAGCGCGCCGGCGACATCGGGCGCCGAGAGAGCGTCGCCGGGGAAGCGCTCGAGGTTGGGGTCGGACAGCGCAATCCTGCCCGCCGAGCGGGCGAAGGCCCGCACCCGGTGCCCGGCGGCGAGCGCGGCCTTGACCGTCTCCAGGCCGATGCCCTGGCTGGCGCCGATGACGAGGAGGTGGGCCATGGTGCGTCCTGCGGGTGCGTGGGGCAGCAGACCCTAGAAACGTCACGGCGCGGGATGGTTGCTCGCGTTGCGGCAGATTTCCGGCTCGGCCGGCACCGGCGCGATTTTCGTCCGCGGCCGGGAATAAAGCCCGCGTCGCGTCGGTCCGGTGCTCAGGGACGCCGACGTCCCGGATCGCCACGGAGCCGGATCATGCCGGACGCCAAGCCTTCGAACGAGATCGAGAACGAGACAGCCGCCGGGCCGAGCCGCCGCTTCGCGCTCGAATGCATGGTCTGGGCCGGCACCGGGCTGCTCTGGTCCCTCGGCGGCGGGCTCCCGCGCGCCCTGGGCCTGGAGCGGGCGCTGGCGGCCGAGGCGGGGGCGGCGCCCTCCACCTTCCTGCAGATCAGCGACAGCCATATCGGCTTCAGCAAGCCGGCAAACCCCGACGCCATCGGCACGCTCCGCGAGGCGGTCCGCAAGATCCAGGCCTTGCCGGAGAAGCCGGCCTTCATCATCCATACCGGCGACGTCAGCCACCTGTCGAAGGAGCGGGAATTCGACGATGCCGACCAGGTCCTGCGCGAGACCGGGGTCCCGCTGTTCTTCGTGCCGGGCGAGCACGATTTCCTCGACGACGGGCAGGGCCGCGCCTATCTCAGCCGCTACGGCAAGGGTTCGCGCGGGGCAGGCTGGTACAGCTTCGACCGGAACGGCGTCCACTTCGTCGGTCTCGTCAACGTCGTCGACCTGAAGGCGGGCGGCCTCGGCACGCTCGGCGCCGAGCAGCTGGACTGGCTGGAGCGCGACGTGGCGGGCCTGTCCGCGAGCACGCCGATCGTGGTGTTCGCCCACATCCCGCTCTGGACGGTCTATCCCGAATGGGGCTGGGGCACGCAGGACGGCGGCCGGGCGCTCGCCCTGCTCCGCCGCTTCGGCTCGGTGACGGTGCTCAACGGGCACGTCCACCAGATCATCCAGAAGGTCGAGGGCAGCGTCGCCTTCCACACCGCCCGCTCGACCGCCTTCCCGCAGCCTGCGCCGGGAGCCGCTGCCTCTCCGGGCCCGCTGACGGTGCCGGCGGGCGAGCTGCGCGGCCTGCTCGGCATCACGCAGGTCTCGCTCGTGCGCGGGACCGGGCCGCTGGCGATCGTCGACGCGCCGCTCGCCGGGTGAGCGCGATGGCTCCATGCCCTCTTCCTCGCAGGCCGGCCCCTCCCCGGCCCCGCTCCTCCGTCGCGGCCGGCAGGCGGCCTTCGCGGCAACACTGATCGCGGCGCTGCTGCTCGGCGCGGGCGCCGCCGCCGAATCGCCCGCACCCGCCGCAGCGGTCGTCGTCCGCATCGACAACTTCACCTTCAGCCCGGCCGTCGTCGCGGTCGCACCGGGGACGACGCTGACGTGGCGCAACGGCGACGATATTCCCCATACCGTGGTCGCGACGGCCGGCCAGTTCCGCTCGCGGGCGCTCGACACCGACGAGTCCTTCTCCTTCACCTTCTCGGTGCCCGGGGAGTATCCTTACTTCTGCTCGCTGCACCCGCACATGACCGGCACGGTCGTGGTGCGGGTTCCACCGGGGTGACCCGCATGGCTGCGCAAACGAACCCGGGAGGGGTCTCGTGACGGCGGCCGCCGTCGCGACCGGCCGCCCGGTCCGGTGGAGGCCGGCGGGCGCCGGCCTGTGGGTCCGGATCGCGGCGGTCCTGGCGCATCAGGCGGCGGCGGCTTCCGGATGCACCGATCGCCCTTCGCCGGCGCGCGAGGCCGCAACGCCGGAGGCGGCGGCCGGGCCGCCCCCCGGCTCGTTTCGCGAGGTCGCGCTGCCGCATCTCGACGCCGCCTACAACCTCGCCCGCTTCCTGACGCGGGACGCCGACGCCGCCGACGACGTCGTGCAGGAGGCATTCCTGCGCGCCTTCCGGGCCTTCGGGACCTATCGCGGTGGCGATGCCCGCGCCTGGCTCCTGGCGATCGTGCGCAACTGCGCGCGGAACTGGGCGAGCGCGCGGGTCCGCGACCGGGCGCGCCACGCGCCGCTGGAATGCGGCGTGCCGCCGGACGAGCGCCCGGCCCCCGGATCGCATGAGCAGGAGATCTGGGACCCCGACCAGCCGACGCCGGAGGCCTCGCTCGTCCGCGACAGCGAGGCGGCGTTCATCCGCCGGCTGATCGAGGCCCTGCCGGAGGAGTTTCGCGAGGTGCTGATCCTGCGGGAATTCGACGACCTGTCCTACAAGCAGATCGCGGCGGTCACCGCGGCGCCGATCGGGACGGTGATGTCGCGCCTCGCCCGGGCGCGGCACATGCTCGCGACGGCGTGGCGCCGCCGATGCGGCGAGGACCGGCCATGACGGAGCGGCGCGAGGTTCCCTGCGACGAAGCCATCCTGCTCCACGCCCTGATCGACCGCGAGCTCGACGCGGCCAACGCGCTGCGGTGCGAGGCGCACGTCGCGCAATGCCCGGCCTGCGCCCGCGAGCTCGCGTCCTTGCGCGCGCTCCGCGCGCGCCTCTCGGGCGAGGACGTCGCGTGGCGCGCCCCGGAGGCGCTGCGCGCGCGGCTCGCCGCCACTCTGGCGCGGGAGGAGCTGGCGCAGGAGCCGCGGCGCTTCGCCCGCTTCCCGGGCCTCCTCGCGCGGCTGCGGGCGGTAGCGGGCCTGCCCGCCGGCCTCGTCGCCGTTGCGATCCTGCTCGCAGTCGTTACGACGCGGCCCGAGCCGGGCGCCGATCTCGCGGCCGACCTCGTCGCGGGCCACGTCCGCTCGCTCCTGGCAAGCCATCTCACGGATGTCGAGAGCACCGACCAGCACACGGTGAAGCCGTGGTTCGCCGGTCGGATCGACTTCTCGCCGCCGGTCGTCGACCTCGCTGATCGCGGATTCCCGCTCGTCGGCGGCCGCCTCGACTACGTCGGCGGGCGCGTCGTGGCCGCGCTGATCTACCGGCGGCACCAGCACGTCATCAATCTCTTCGTCTGGCCGGCGGACGGGCGACCACCTCACGACGCGACCCGGGACGGCTACACCGTCATCGCCTGGGACCAGAGCGGGCTCGCCTTCCGTGCCGTGTCGGATCTCAATGCCGGCGAGCTGAAGGACTTCCAGAGCGACTTCGCCGGCAGGACATCGCGCTGACAGCCTGCCGCTCCGGATCGCCCGGAGCGGCAGGCCACCGTTAAACTCGCGCCTCCTCGAAGGCCCGCACCCACTCGGCGCAGATGCCCGACCGGACGATGTCGTCGAGGCCGAACTCGACGATCGGGATCGGCATCATCCGGCTCTTGACCAGGTGGATGACGGTGCGGAGCCCCGAGGTCTCGCGCAGGTCGGTCTGCGAGACGTCGCCGTTGATGATGACCTGGGTGTCGTCGCCGATCCGGGTCAGGAACATCTTGATCTCGGCGGGGGTGGTGTTCTGGGCCTCGTCGAGGATCACCAGGCAGTTCTTGAAGGTGCGGCCGCGCATCACCTCGAAGGGCACGACCTCGATCTCGCCGGCCTTGACGGCGATCTCGAAGGCGCCGTCGCCCATGCGCTCCTTCATGGTCTCGGTGAGGGGAGCGACCCAGGGGGCGATCTTCTCCTCGAGGCTGCCGGGGAAGAAGCCGAGGGATCGACCGGAGGGAACGTTCGGCCGGGTGATCACCACCTTGGCGACGCGGCGCTGGCGCAGCAGGTCGGCGGCGCGGGTTCCGGCGATGTAGGTCTTGCCGGTGCCGGCGGGGCCGAGGACGATGACTTGCGGGTGGGACCCGAGGGCTTCCAGATACTCGGCCTGGCGGGCCGTCATCGGCTGGATCGGAGGCGGATTACGCTCTTCCTCGAAACGGGTGCGGTGCACCCGGATCGGACGGTCTTCAACCAGTTCAAGTCGTGCGCGTCGTCTCTTCATGGATCAACACTCCCACTGGACTTGCGGTGCCGACTATCGTGTGCCCTCTCGTGTCCCAGATCTCCTTTGTTCTTGTAACGACTCAAAGCCTCACGGGCCACAACGGTTCCGGTCGGGGATGACGCAGGCGGTGGACAAGTCCGCCCGTCTCGACCGAGAGGGTAAGCAGCCGATGGTGAACGAGCAATTCTCGCGCCGCACCATGAACCGGCAAAACGCCGGGTGACGAAGAGGAGCCGGGTTCTTGTGATGAAAACCACACAGGGGTGGAAGGGGGCGCGGCATTCCCGGGGATGCGGCGCGGATCGCCGTTGACCCGCGGGCCGGATGAGGTCGCCACCTGATCGCCGCTCCTCGTTCGTCCACGCGGGCAGGAGCGCGCGGGACCGCCTCAGCCCGGCTGGACGAAGCTGTCGAGGACCATCTTCCGGCCGGCCTTGTCGAAGTCAACGGTGAGCTTGTTGCCGTCGACGGCGGCCACCGAGCCGGGCCCGAATTTGGTGTGGAAGATGCGGGCGCCGGCCTCGTAGGCGGACGGGGTGCCGGTGGATTTCGCCACCAGCGTGCCCTCGATCTGCTGCGGCCCGCGCCGCCCCGGCGCGGCGCTCCGCCCTCCCCCGCCGAACCGGTCCTGGCCGGCGGTCGCGGCCTGCGCCCGCTGCCAGCCCGGCGTGGTGTAGGACGAGCCGAAGGCGGGGGCCTGCCGGTCGAAGCGCGACGGCCCTTGCGAGAAGCTCGCCGGCGCGTCGATGACCGCGACGCTTGTCTCGGGCAACTCGTCGATGAAGCGGCTCGGCACGGTCGAGGACCACAGGCCGTGAATGCGCCGGTTGACCGCAAACGAGATCTTGGCGCGCTTGCGCGCCCGGGTCAGGCCGACATGGGCGAGGCGCCGCTCCTCCTCGAGGCCGGCCCGCCCGCTCTCGTCGAGGGCGCGCTGGTTCGGGAACAGGCCGTTCTCCCAGCCGGGCAGGAAGACGGTGTCGAACTCGAGGCCCTTGGCGGCGTGGAGCGTCATCAGGCTCACCCGGTCGCCACCCTCGGCCTCGTTGGCGTCCATGACGAGGGAGACGTGCTCGAGGAAGCCGGCAAGGTCCGGGAACTCCTCCATCGAGCGCACCAGCTCCTTGAGGTTCTCCAGGCGCCCGGCGGCGTCGGCGGTGCGCTCCTTCTGCCACATCTCGGTGTAGCCGGATTCCTCCAGGATCGTCTGGGCGACCTCGGTGTGCGGCTGGTCCTCGAGGAGCTTCGCCCAGCGGGAGAAGCTCTGGCACAGGGCGCGCAGGGTCGAGCGGGGCTTGGGCTTCAGCTCCTCGGTCTCGCTCATCATCCGCGCCGCCTGGAGCAGAGGCACGCCGGCGCGGCGGGCGAGCCCATGCAGCGCCTGGAGCGTCGCGTCGCCCAAGCCGCGCTTGGGCGTGTTGAAGATCCGCTCGAAGGCGAGGTCGTCGGAGCCGTTGGCGACGATGCGAAGATACGCCAGCGCGTCGCGGATCTCGGCCCGCTCGTAGAAGCGCGGGCCGCCGACGACGCGATAGGGCAGACCGAGCTGGACGAAGCGGTCCTCGACCTCGCGCATCTGCGCGGAGATCCGCACCAGGACGGCGATCTCCGACAGCTTGTGGCCCTTGGCCTGGAGGCGCTCGATCTCCTCGCAGACGAGCCGCGCCTCCTCCTCCGAATCCCAGGCGCCGGTGACCGTGACCTTCTCGCCCTCCGGGCTGTCGGTGCGCAGGGTCTTGCCGAGGCGGCCCTCGTTGTGGGCGATCAGCGTCGAGGCGGCGGCCAGGATGTGGCCGGTCGAGCGGTAGTTGTTCTCGAGCCGCACCACCAGGGCGCCCGGGAAATCGTGCTCGAAGCGCAGGATGTTGTCGACCTCGGCACCGCGCCAGCCGTAGATCGACTGGTCGTCGTCGCCGACGCAGGCGACGTTGCGGTGGCCCTGCGCCAGCAGGCGCAGCCAGAGGTACTGGGCGACGTTGGTGTCCTGGTACTCGTCGACCAGGATGTAGCGGAAGCGCTGCTGGTAGTTGGTCAGAATATCCGGGTTCTCGCGCCACAGCCGCAGGCAGAGCAGCAGCAGGTCGCCGAAATCGACCGCGTTCAGCGATTTCAGCCGCTCCTGGTAGGCGGCGTAGAGCGTCCCGCCCTTGCCGAAGCCGAAGGCGCCGGCCTCGCCCGCCGGCACCTGCTCAGGGCCGAGGCCGCGGTTCTTCCAGCCGTCGATGGTGCCGGCGAGGCTGCGGGCGGGCCAGCGCTTCTCGTCGAGGTCGGCCGCCGCGATCACCTGCTTGAGCAGGCGCAGCTGGTCGTCGGTGCCGAGGATCGTGAAGTCGGAGCGCAGGCCGACGAGCTCGGCGTGGCGCCGCAGGATCTTGGTGCCGATGGCGTGGAAGGTGCCGAGCCACGGCATCCCCTCCCCGGCGGGGCCGATGAGCGCACCGATGCGCTCCTTCATCTCCCGGGCGGCCTTGTTGGTGAAGGTCACCGACAGGATGTCGAACGGCCGGGCGCGGCCGGTGGCGATCAGGTGGGCGATGCGGGTGGTCAGCACCCGGGTCTTGCCGGTGCCGGCCCCGGCCAGCACCAGCACCGGCCCCTCCGTCGCCTCGACGGCGCGGCGCTGCTCGGGGTTGAGCCCGGCGAGGTAGGACGCGTCCTGGGGCACCACCGCGGCGCGGGCGCGGGCGGAGATCGAGGTGGAAGCCGGGCCGGCGGTCCCTGCGGCGGTTTCGCGAGTCATGCGGGCATCACTGGACCAAAACGCGAACGGCGTCGAGGGTGGCGGGCGCATACGTCTTCGTGAGACGGCGGAACCTTGCCTGGACCCCGGCGTCGTTCTCCACGTACAGGCCCTCGCCCATGGGAAGAGACACGATGCGTGCCCACAGCCTCCTGATCCTGAGCGTCACGCTCGCCGCCGCGCCCCTGCCGGCGCTGGCTCAGAACCAGGTGCCGAGCAACCGCGCCGAGCGGACCGTCGAAGGCATCAACCGGTCGATCGAGACCCGCGGCGAGCTGCGCGGCATCCAGCAGCAGAACCGGTTCGAGACCAACCAGCTCCAGGGGCAGATCCAGCGCCAGCAGAGCCTGCCGCCGCCCGTCGCGCCGATCGCCCCGCTGCGCTGACCGCGCCGCCGCGCCTGGCTAGTGCCTGACCCGGGCGCCGGCGGCCGCGAAGGCCACGGCGTCCGGCCGCGCATGGCCGCGGGCCGGGATGCCGATCACGCGGCCGAGGTCGTCGGGGCGGGGCAACCGGGCGTGCGAGCTGAGCATGACCCCGAGATTGGCCAGGATGTCGTCCGGGAACGGCGCGACGCGCCGGGACACCGGGTCGACGTGGAGGGAGAGGTTCTCGGACGTGGCGGCGACCCAGCCCTCGGTCGCGTGCCGGATCTCGGCGTAGAAGTGCAGCCGCTTCTCGTCGAAGGCGATGAGCTGGAGCGTCACCCGCACCGGATCGTCGAGCACCAGCTCGCGGCGGTAGCGCACGTGGACCTCGGCCGCGAAGGTCGTGCCGCGTCCGGCCTCCATGTAGTCCGGCCCGAGGCCGACGACGCCGAACGCCTCGTCGACCGCTCGGTCGAACAGGACGTGGTAGTACGCCATGTTCAGGTGGCCGTTATAATCGATCCAGCCCGGCTCGATCGCCATCGTGGACGACACGAAGGGCGCGAAGAAGAAGACCGATGCGGGACGGTCGTCAGCCATTGTGGGGCTCCCGATCAGGCGCAGGCGGGATGACAAGGGCGCCCTGGCACGTAGCACGCTCCGCCGGACGATGCACCCCCGGATGCCTTGCACCTTGGGGCAAGGTGCCGGCCGCCGGGCGCACTTCTCCGTGACCGAGGCGCCGGATATGCCGGGCCGACGCCGGCTGCTAGAGTGGCCGGCAAAAGGCCGGGCGGCGCCCGTCCGTCAGAATCCGTCCGGGAGGTTAAGTCCCCATGAACGCCCAGAGCCCCGCTCCCACCCGCGAGCGCCCCTCCCCCGAGACCGTCGAGGCCGTGATTCGCGAGCTGACGGCCCAGTTCGGCAACCGCGTTGTCACCTCGCAGGCGGTGCGCGAGCAGCATGGCAGCACCCTGACCTGGGTGGCCAACCAGCCGCCGGACGCGGTGGTCTACGCCGAGAGCACCGCGGACGTGCAGGCGGTGGTGCGGGTCTGCGCCGCCCACAGGATGCCGGTCATCGCCTTCGGCACCGGCACGTCGCTTGAGGGCCACGTCAACGCGCCCTACGGCGGCATCTCGATCGACATGAGCGCCATGAACAAGGTGCTGGCGGTCCACGCCGAGGACCTCGACTGCGTGGTCCAGCCCGGCGTGACCCGCAAGGCGGTGAACGAGCACCTGCGCGACCAGGGCCTGTTCTTCCCGATCGACCCGGGCGCCGACGCGTCGCTGGGCGGCATGGCGGCGACCCGGGCCTCGGGCACCAATGCGGTGCGCTACGGCACGATGAAGGACAACGTCCTGTCGCTCACCGCCGTGATGCCGAACGGCGACATCGTCCGCACCAGCCCCCGGGCGCGCAAGACCTCGGCCGGCTACGACCTCACCCGGCTCCTCGTCGGCTCGGAGGGCACCTTCGGCATCATCACCGAGCTGACGCTCAAGCTCGCCGGCATCCCGGAGGCGATCTCCGCCGGCGTCTGCCCGTTCCCGAGCATCAAGGCGGCCTGCGACGCCGTCATCGTGACCATCCAGTCCGGCCTGCCGGTGGCGCGCATCGAGCTCCTCGACGAGGTGCAGGTCGCGGCCTGCAACGCCTACTCCAAGCTGACCCTGCCCGAGACGCCGCTGCTCCTCGTCGAGTTCCACGGCTCGGATGCGAGCGTGCGCGAGCAGGCCGAGCGCTTCGGCGAGATCGCGGCGGAGTTCGAGGGCGGTCCCTACGAGTGGGCCACCAGGGCGGAGGACCGCACCCGGCTCTGGCAGGCCCGCCACGACGTCTACTGGGCGGCGGTCGGCATGCGCCCCGGCGCCCGGGTGATCGCCACCGACGTCTGCGTGCCGATCTCGCGGCTCGCCGAGTGCGTCGACGCGACCAAGCGCGACATCGTCGAGAGCGGCATCACGGCGCCGATCGCGGGACATGTCGGCGACGGCAACTTCCACACCTCGCCGCTCGTGATGATGGACGATCCCGACGAGATCGCCCGGGTCACCGGCTTCATCGAGCGCCTGGTCGCCCGCGCCATCGCCATGGAGGGCACCTGCACCGGCGAGCACGGCATCGGCCAGAAGAAGATGCGCTTCATGGAGCTCGAGCACGGGCCCGAGGCGCTGAACCTGATGCGGACGCTGAAGCGGGCGATCGACCCGGACAACATCATGAATCCGGGGAAGGTGGTGGCGGTTTAAGCTGCAGATTGTGCCTGATGCGAAGCGGCTCGATATGTCAGCCGCTTCGCATCCGGGTGAAATCCGATCAAAAGGCATCAATCCTACGGCAGCACCACCACCTTCGTCCCCACCTTCACCCGATCGTACAGGTCGATCACGTCCCGGTTGGTCATGCGGATGCAGCCCGAGGACACCGCCGCGCCGATCGTCTCGGGCTCGTTCGAGCCGTGGATGCGATAGAGGCTGGAGCCGAGGTAGAGCGCCCGGGCGCCCAGCGGGTTGTCGTTGCCGCCGGCCATGTAGCGCGGCAGGTCGGGGCGGCGCTTCAGCATCTGCTCCGGCGGGCGCCAGGCCGGCCATTCCTTCTTCATGGTCACGGTTTTGGTGCCGGCCCAGGAGAAGCCCTCGCGGCCGACGCCGACGCCGTACTGCACCGCCTCCTGGTTCGGCAGGATGTAGTAGAGCCGGCGCTGGCTGGTCGAGATCACCACCGTGCCGGGCTTGTAGGGGCTGTTCCAGCCGATGGTCTGGCGCGGAACGCCCTGCTGACGGAAGATCGTCAGGAAATCGGCGACCGGCCCGCGGTCGAGCAGGCTCACCGCCTGGGCCGGGGCGGCCCCGGCCAGCAACGCGGTCGCCACGAGCGGCCTCATCAAGCGCCTCAGCGCAGCACGACGGGTCATCATCCCCCTCCCGATCAAACCTGATCGCGGGGTTGGCCGCCGGGCTGTGGCCATAACATGGCAGAAACGATCGTGGGGCGGCCCGTGGTGCATCCGCGCCACAGGCCGTGCGGCGCTACTCCGCCGCCTGGCGCAGGGGCACGAAGCCGATCGGCTGGCGCTGCGGACCCTCCTGCTTGAGGGTGCGCAGCATGGTCTCGTAGTCCTGCTCCATCTCGGGCGTCACCGAGGCGCGGGTCTCGTGCAGGGCCGCGTCGAAATGCGCCTGGGTGACCCGCTCGCTCGCGAGGTTCTCGCGCAGGGCCATCAGGCCGGCCCGGCGGGTGAGGTCCTCGAGGTCGGCGCCGGTGAACCGCGTGGTGCGCTCGGCCAGCGCGTCGAGGTCGACGTCGTCGGCGAGGGGCATCGCGCGGGTGTGGATGCCGAGGATGTGGCGCCGCCCGGCGATGGTCGGCACCGGCACGTAGACGAGCTCGTCGAAGCGGCCGGGGCGCAGGAGGGCCGGGTCGACGAGGTTCGGCCGGTTGGTGGCGGCCATCACCACCACGCCCTGCAGCTCCTCGAGCCCGTCCATCTCGGCGAGGATCGTGTTGACCACCCGCTCGGTTACCGCCGGTTCGCCGAGCCCGCCGCCGCGCACGGGCGCGAGCGAATCGATCTCGTCGATGAAGATCACCGTCGGGGCGACCTGGCGGGCCCGGGCGAACAGGCGCGAGACCTGCTGCTCGGACTCGCCGTACCACTTCGAGAGCAGGTCGGAGGACTTGGTGGCGACGAAGTTCGCCTGCGCCTCCCGGGCGACCGCCTTGGCGAGCAGGGTCTTGCCGGTGCCGGGGGGACCGAACAGCAGGAAACCCTTGGCCGGCCGGATACCGATGCGGCGGAAGGCCCCGGGATTGCGCAGGGGCAGCTCGACGCCCTCGCGCAGCTTGGTCTGCACCTCGCCGAGGCCCCCGACATCGTCCCAGGTGACGTTCGGGACCTGGATCATGATCTCGCGCAGCGCCGAGGGCTGCACCCGCTTGAGGGCGTTGAGAAAATCCTCGCGGCAGACCTGGAGCTTCTCCAGGATCTCCGGCGGGATGCCCTCCTTGAGGTTGATCTGCGGCAGCACCCGGCGCAGCGCGTCCATCGCCGCCTCGCGGGCCAGCGCCGACAGGTCGGCGCCGACGAAGCCGTAGGTGGTCCGCGCAATCTCGTCGAGATCGACGTTGTCGCCGAGCGGCATGCCGCGGGTGTGGATGGTCAGCACCTCGCGCCGGCCGGGCTCGTCCGGCACGCCGATGATGATCTCGCGATCGAAGCGGCCCGGGCGGCGCAGGGCCTCGTCGATGGCGTCGCGCCGGTTGGTGGCGCCGATCACCACGATGTTCTGGCGCGGCTCTAGGCCGTCCATCAGGGTGAGCAGCTGGGCGACGATGCGCCGCTCGACCTCGCCGCGGACCTCCTCGCGCTTCGGAGCGATCGAGTCGATCTCGTCGATGAAGATGATCGCCGGTGCGTTGCGCTGCGCCTCGGAGAAGATCTGGCGCAGGCGCTGCTCGGACTCGCCGTACTGGCTGCCCATGATCTCCGGGCCGGCGATGTGGAAGAACTGCGCCTCGGTCTCGTTCGCCACCGCGCGGGCCAGCAGGGTCTTGCCGGTGCCGGGGGGGCCGTAGAGCAGCACGCCCTTCGGCGGGTCGATGCCGAGGCGCTGGAATAGCTCGGGGTGGCGCAGGGGCAGTTCCACCATCTCCCGGACCTGGTCGACGGTGGTGCCCAAGCCGCCGATGTCGTCGTAGGTGACGTCGGCCCGGCGCACCTCCTTGGGCTCCTCGTAGAGCGGGCGCAGCTCGACCTCGGTCTCCGCCGTGACCTGGACGATGCCGCGGGCCGGCTGGGTCGAGACCACCACGAGGCGGATCTCCTGCAGGCCGTAGGCCGGCAGGTTGAACATCGAGCGCAGCTCCTCCGGCACCTGCTCGCGGTTGAAGCGCGAGGGCACCGAGGTGGAGATCACGTCGCCGGCGACGAGGGGACGGCGGTAGAAGGTGCGGCGCAGGGCCTCACCGGAGCCCTGCAGGCGCAGGTTCTTCTGGGCCGGGGCCAGCACCACCCGGGTCGCCGGCCGCACCTCGGCCCGGCGCAGCTCGACGTGGTCGCCAGAGCCGACGCCGGCATTGACGCGCTGGAGGCCGTCGAGGCGGATGATGCTCAGCCCCTCGTCCTCCTGGCCCAGCGCGATGGCGAGCGCCGTGGTGTGGCGCTTGCCGATGATCTCGATCGGCTGGCCCTCCTGGAGGCCGAGGCTGTTCAGCACCGCGGCGCTGACCCGGGCGACGCCCCGGCCCACGTCCTCCGCTCGCGCGTTCGCGACCTGCGCTCTCACGCCGCCTGCTTCGTCCGCCATGGGGTGACCTCACTCCTCGGGGCGGGCGGCCCTGCCGCGGACGGGGTACCGCCGGCGGACGGCCACGCCACCCTGACCCAGTCGCAACTCCGGCGCCGCCCGACGAGGCCGCGCGTTGGCGGGAGAACGCCTCTTGCCAGGAAATGTTGCGGTGCCTGTCAGGCCCTGAGGGTCAGGGTGCCGAGGTCGCCGAGGCCGCCATCCGGCAGGAGGCCGCGCAGGGTGGCGGTGAGGGTGAAGCCCGTGGGGGTCCGCTCGATCTCGTAGAGGTGGTAGCCGGCGCAGTGCTTGAGCGCCCCGCCCCGGGCCGAGGCCGAGGGCGCGCCGATCACCGGCACGCGCCGGCCGCCCGGCGCCATCACGAAGGCGACCGAGCCGACATGGTTGTGGCCGTGCAGCACGAGGTCGGCGCCGACGCGGCCGATCATCGCCTCGAAGGCGTGGGCGTCGGTCAGGTTGCGGCCCGCCTTGGCGCCGCCGACATGCGGCGGATGGTGGATCATCACCACCCGGCACGGGCGGTCGGGCTCGGCGGCGAGGCCTGCCAGCATCCGCTCGGCGGTGCGGATCTGGTCCCCGCCGAGGCGCCCGCTCGCCACGAAGGGCGCGGTCGGGATCGCGGAGGAGAGCCCGACCAGGGCGAGCGGCCCGCGTCGGCGCAGGTAGGGAAAGCGCTTGTCCTGGCCCGCATCGTCCCGGGTCCAGGGCCCGACCGCGTCGAGCAGACCCTTGAGCGAGCCGCGCACGTAGGCGTCGTGGTTGCCGGGCACGAAGCTGACGAGGTCGGGACCGCCCAGGCCCTCCATGAACAGCCGCGCGGTCTCCCACTCGCTCGGCAGGCCGATGTTGCACAGGTCGCCAGTGCAGGCGATGTGGTCCGGCGCGGCGGCCCGGAGATCGGCCACCAGGGCGGCCAGGATCTCCATGTCGTGGGTGAGCTTGCGGCCGCGGCTCCAGTTCACCCAGCCGGTGGCGCGCTTGCTCATGAGCTGGCGCAGCCGCGGGCGGGGCAGCGGCCCGACATGGGGGTCGGTGAGGTGGGCGAGGCGGAACATCACAGGCGAGAACGCGTCGGAGGAGGTCAGGGCCGCGGCACCGTCGTCGCAGCCCGCACTCCGCCGTAGCAGCGGACAGGGCCGTCACGCATCCCCTTCGGCCTCATGACACACCACGCAGAGCTTGTTGCCGTCGAGATCGCGGAAATAGGCACCGTAATAATGGGGATGATAGTGCGGCCGGAGCCCGGGAGGCCCCTCGCAGGTGCCGCCCGCCGCGAGTGCCAGGGCGTGGCAGCGGTCGACGCTCGCCCGCGATCCGGCCGTCAGCGCCGTCATCAGCCCGTTGCCCGGATCGGGCGCCTGTCCGTTCCATGGCCGCCCGACGATCAGCAGGGGCCGGTCGGCGTCCCGGGGCATCCAGCCGGCCCATCCGTGCTCCGGCTCGTGGAAGCGGACCTTCAGGCCGAGTTCCTCGAGGATCGGCGCGTAGAAGGCGACGGCGCGCGCGAGGTCGACGGTGCCGAGGCAGACGTGGGAGATGACGCTCATGGTCTCGGCCCTGCGCGATGGTGGATGCCTGCCCTTGCCCGCATGTCACGTCCTCGATGAAAGCCCGATCTCGCTCGCGCAAGGACCTTGAGACCGGCGCGCTTGCCCTCTACCCGCGCGGGAGGGGGGATCCCGCGCCATGCCGTCTTCGTCGATAGCCCCGCACCGCGAGGGAGCGGTCAGATCCCGGCGTACATCCGCCCCGGGTTGAACAGGCCGCCGGGGTCGTGCGCGGCCTTGAGGCCGGCGGTGATCCGCATCAGCGGCTCGGACAGGGGCTCGAAGACCGGCACCGCCGCCCGCACGGCGTCGGGTGCCCGCACCAGGGTGGCGTGGCCGCCCGAGCCGAGGGCCGCCCGCACCGCCGCGGCGCCGGCATCGCCGGTGCCGGAGGTGGCGAGCCAGACGAGGCCGCCGCCCCAGTCGTAGAACCAGCGCGCCGGCCGGGAGGCGGCGACCGCCGCCGTCACGGCGGGGCCGCGCCCCGGGGCGGTCGAGAGGCGCCAGACCGCCTCATCGCCGCCGGCGAAGGGAAGGACGTCGCGCACGGCCGCCCACTGCCGGCCTGCGGGCTCGCCCTCGAGGAGGTCGGGGCGTCCGAAGCGGCGCAGCAGGCGGCTGAGCTCGCCGAGGCGGTAATCGATGGACGCCGAGAACCCCTCGATGCGCAGGAGCGTGCGGGCCGGCCCGTCGATGCCCGCCGGCAGGTGGGCCGCCCCGGTGATCTCGAACGGCGAGCCGAGGGCTAAGCTCATCGCCTCGACCGCGCGACCGTCGTCGAGGCCCGGCAGGACCAGGGTGGCGGTGCGCTCGGGGACGGGGAGCACCTTGAAGGTGACCTCGGTGAGGAAGCCGAGGGTACCCCAGGAGCCGGCCATCAGCTTCACGAGGTCGAGCCCGGTGACGTTCTTCATCACCCGGCCGCCGGACTTCACCGCCTCGCCGCGCCCGTTGACGAAGCGCACGCCGATCAGGCTGTCGCGAGCGGCCCCGCCGGCGATGCGCCGCGGCCCGGAGATGTTGCCGGCGGCGACCGCCCCGATCGTCGGCTCGCCGGTGGAGCCGAGGAGCGGGCGATGGTCCATCGGCTCGAAGGGCAGCATCTGGCCGCCCTCGGCGAGGCGCGCCTCGACCTCGGCCAGCGGCGTGCCGGCCCGGGCCGCGATGACGAGCTCGGCCGGCTCGTGGAGCGTGATGCCGGTGAGGTTCGCCGCCGACAGGGTCGCTTCGTCCTGCGCCGGCCTGCCGATCCCCGTCCGGGTGCCGCCGCCGACGACCCGCAGCCGCTCGCGCCGCGCCGCCGCCGCACCGATCAGGGCGGCGGCCTCCGCCTCGCTCCGGGGCTGGTAGATGCTCATGGGGCTCGCTCGCCGGGAGTGGCCGCGCGGGCGCGCGGGGAGGCGCGGATCATTGGGGGCAACCGCGGACGGTTGCAAGCGGAGGCTGGGGACGTGAGGCGAGGTTCACGCCGTACGCGCCGGCCACGTCCCGCAGCAGATTGCCCGTCTCGTCGATCAGCACGGCCAGATCATCGGGCGGAGGAATCCGCCGGGACCCGGCCCGTGGCCGTCGGATAGCGGTCGCTCGTCGCGTACGATGCGAGGCGCTCGATCTTGCGGAACCGCGCCTTGAACGTGTTGGCCTCAGGGAGAAGGTCGACCATCAGGTCGATCCTGTGAGCGATGTTCCGGTCGGCATGGATGCGCTCGACGGTGAGGACAGCCTTCACGATCTTTTCTGCCGCCTGAGAACAGAGGTACGGCGCGTTGCGGGACCGAACGCCCGCGAGGATGCGGGCATCGGCAAGATCGGCCGCAGCGATCCGCAGCAGGGCGGCGACGACCCTATCGACCGACATTGAGGCGGACGCCGTCCCGGGAGAGCACGTAGCCGATGGTGTTCGGCACGCCCCAGACCGCGCCGAGGTCCCCCTGCGTGGCCGTGAGCACGTCCGCACGCACGCCGCTGTCGCGCTGAAGGCGCCAGCCGAAGGCCGGGTCGAGCAAGGCGTCGTCCACGTCGTCGGGGAGCACGACGAGCAGGTCCCAATCGCTGTCAGCCCGTGCCTGCCCCCGGGCTCGGCTACCGAACAGCCAGATGTCGAGGGGAAGCCGCATCCCGAACGATGCAGGCGACGAGGGGCCTCAGGGCCTCCGGCACGTCGGCGCAGCGGGCAGATTGGGTCATGGGATGTCCTCGGGCCGGATTGTGCGCCGAAGCCGGACGAGGCCGCAAGCCTACTCCGCCGGCGCCGCCCGGCCGAGGCGCGCGACGACGGTGGTCCGCAGGCCCGCGATGTCGAAGCGCCAGACGAGCGCGGCATAGACGAGGCCGCCGAGGCCGATGCAGGCCGGCAGGGCGAGCCAGGGGGACAGGCCACGCAAGGGCAGGATCGCAGCGGTCATCGCCGTGGTGGCGAGGACGACGGCGGCGAGGTCGCGCCAGGGCAGGCGCAGGCGGTCCGGCCCGGTCAGCGCCCGCTGGCCGAGGAACAGCATGGCGGCGAGGAAGCCGAGGGATTGCGCTGCGGCGATGCCGGACGGACCGAAGGGGTTTGCGAGCGCCAGCGCGGCGACGAGGTTGACGAGCGCGCCCACGCCGCCGGCGGCGACGAGCGGCAGCGTGCGGCGGCGGATCTGGAAGATCGGGTTGAGGGCGAAGTTCATCAGCGCCAGGGCGACGAGTCCGGGCAGCAGCAGCAGCGTGTAGTGCACGAAGTGGCCGCGATAGGCCTCCGGCACCGCGATGGCCTCGAGGGCCGGGGCCAGCACCCAGAATCCGGCGGCGCTCGGCAGGATCAGGGCCAGCACCACGGCGCCGTTGCGGGCGACCTGCTCCTCCCCGGCCTCGTGGCCGTGGGTCTCCGCCGCCAGCACGGCGATCTGGAACAGCAGCAGGTCGAGGGCAGCGCCCAGCGTGCTGAAGATGCGCCCGCCGATATCCGCCGCCAGCGAGAAGTAGCCGGCCTCCGCGAAGCCCGCCGCCGCCGCGACCGCGCTGCGGTTGGCGAACGGCATCAGCTGGTAGACCACGTTGGCGGCGATGACCGGCAGGCCGTAGCCCATGAACAGGCGCAACGCCTCGCGGCGGCGGGCCGCCGCGTGGGCGGCGGGCGGATCGCTGAGGGCGCGGTGGACGATGAGCGCCGCGAGGAACTGGCTGAGGCCGCCGGCGAGCATCACCGCCGCGGCATCCGCCGTCGCCCAGGCGGTGCCGACCATCAGCAGCAGCGCCAGGCCGTTCTTGACCAGCACCAGGCGCAGGTAGAGCCCGCCGACGAAGCGGGCCCGGGCGAGGGCCGCCTGATAGTCGAACAGCCCGAGGCCGATCGCCGCCGCGGCGGCGGCCGCGGCGAGCAGCGCCGGCTCGCCGACGAGGGGGCGTCCGGCCAGCGCCAGGAGCGCCGCGCCCGCGAGCCCGAGCGCCGTCGCCGCGTAGGCGCGGTCGCGCTTCGCGAGGCGGCACATGTGCTCCCCACGTGCGCGGATCGAGGCACACCCGGGGGCCCGTCGG
>NZ_LABY01000262.1 GCF_001043975.1 Methylobacterium variabile | reverse complement strand
GTGGCGGCCGCGGCCTCCTCCAGCAGGCCCGTGCCGGCCCAGAGATTGCGGCCGGCGGAGGGCCTGCGCTCGGGCTCGCTCGCGGGCGCGCTCGCCGGGGGCTTGTTCGCGGGGCGCTCGCTCTGGGGCCGCTCGCTGTCGGCCGGGGCGATCAGGGGAGAGGTGCGGCTGCGCTTGATCTCGACCGTGAATGACGGTCTCGCGCGGTGGCGCGTCATTGAATGTCCTGAAGCGATCTGTTCGGAATCAGCAGCCCGCGGCCATGCGCGCGGGCACGATCCTCACTTAGGATGGGTGAAGGGGATTGTCCATGCCAAGAATTGATAAAGTCTCAACGGAGGTCACAGTGACGGCATCCGGATGGTCTCGTGCCCGACAGAACAATGCCGGCGCGAGCTTTGATACAATCGTGTCCCAGTCGTCGCCCGTATCGCGGATCGGGCGGGAGGGCGGCGCGTGAACGTCTTCGTGCTCACCGGGGCCGGGATCTCGGCCGAGAGCGGGCTCGGCACCTTCCGGGACCCGGGCGGGCTGTGGCGCCGGTTCGACCCGATGCGCCTCGCGACGCCCGAGGCCTTCGCCCGCGAGCCCGAGGAGGTCCACGCCTTCTACAACCTGCGCCGCCAGGGGGTGCGCGAGGCTGCCCCCAACGCCGCCCACGCGGCGCTGGCGCGCCTGGAGGAGGGCCTCGCCGCCTGCGGCGGCCGGCTCTTCCTGTGCACCCAGAACGTCGACGACCTGCACGAGCGCGCCGGCTCGCGGGCGGTCACGCACATGCACGGCGAGCTGATGCGGGCGCGCTGCGCCGCCTGCGGCCGCGGGCGCCCCTGGGCCGAGGACCTCTCCGTCGACACGGCCTGCCCGGCCTGCGGGCGCCGGGGCGGGATGCGCCCGGACGTGGTCTGGTTCGGCGAGGTGCCGCTCCACCTCGACGCCATCGCGGCGGCCCTCGACGCGGCCGACCTCTTCGTCGCGATCGGCACCTCCGGGGCGGTCTATCCGGCGGCGGGCTTCGTCGCCCGGGCCCGGGCGACCGGGATCCCGACCCACGAGATCAACCTCGCCCCCTCCGACACCGCCGGCACCTTCGAGGCGGCCACCCGGGCGGTGCCGGCCTTCGTGGCGGAGCTCCTGAAGGACCCGGGATGAGGACGGATCAGCGGATCGAGACCTTGACGTCGAGGTTGGTGGCCGAGCCGTCCGGATAGATGATCAGGACCCGGTAGGCGTCGAGCCCCTCGTAGCCCTCGGCGGCCTCGAACGTCATCTTGAGCCCCTCGACCTTGCGGGCGTTGCAGGAGGCGAGGGGCGAGCCGGGGCTGTAGCGCGGGAAGGACGCCTCGGACGCGAAGCGCACGCTGCCGTGCTTCGGCCCGTCGACGAGGCGCGCCACCACCGGCCCCTGCGACGAGCAGTCCGGGAAGAGGCTGGTGAAGAAGCCGATGGTGCGGGCCTCGTTCATCGGCACGATCCGGAAGTAGGGCGTCGCGTTCAGCGCCGGGAACCCGCCCGGCGGAGCCGCGGGCGGTGCCTCCGGCGGGGCCGGCAGGGTCGGGGCGGGCGGAGCGGGCTGGGCCGGCGCAGCGGCACAGGGCAGCGCGGCGAGGCAGCCGGTCGCCGCGGCCCACAGGGCTGCCCGGGGAGCGGCGCGGCGGCGCGGTCGCATCGGGTGTTCCATCACGGCTCCTCGGCGTGCAGGGGGATGAGACGGGCCGTGCGGGCCGTCTCAATCATAAAGCGCAGCGTCTCAATCCTGCCAGTCCGAGACTTCGCTGTCGTGAAGCCATATTGCCTCGCGTGAAGATTTCCTGTTCACGCAGCGGTGTGATCGTACAGGCGCCGCCCCTGCACCGATGTCCCGGAGTGCAGGTCTGCGGCGGCGCGACCGGGAGCCAGCACATGCATCGGATCGCCCTGGCTATCCTTCTGTCGGTCGCCGGCATCGGCTCGACCCGGGCGGCGCCGGCCAAGCCCTGGACCCCGGATCTCTGCGCAACACTGGCGAAGGACTTCACCGAGGCCTTGGGCTTCCCGGTCACCGCGACCGTCGGGGCGCCGAAGGCCGTCGCCGATGACGCGCCCGCCGGCACGGCCTGCCTCTTCTCGGCCAAGGCCACGGGGATCCGGCACGATTTCGGCGATGCCGAAGGTCGTCTGCGGCGGATCGTGAAAGACTGGAAGGATCTCCCGGGGGTCGCGGCCGACGGACCGGGGTCGACGCTGCAAGGATACCGGAAAGGCGACCGCCGGATCATCTTCGGGCTCACCCACGAGCCGCCGGAGGGAACCTGCGAGGACGAGCCTGTTGGAAGCTGCGAGGTGCCCTTGGAGCGGTGGCAATGGACGTTCAAGGCCACCGCCTATCGCAAGTGACGCGCCGCCCCGCGCGGGACGGCCGGCGCCGGTGAGGCCGTCCGGTCAGGGTGCGTAGGCGCTGGCGGCGGCCGGCAGGGCCGGGGAGGGCGTGCGGGCGGCGAGGGGCCGGACGGTCGGGCGCAGCCACGGCCCCTCGATGGCGAAGCTCCCGGCCGGACGCCCGTCGGGCAGGGGCTCGATCCGGGCCTCGGCGCCCAGGCGGCGCTCGGCCAGGAAGACCCGGCCGCCGAGGCTCGCCGTCAGGGCCGCGCCGCGAACCTGGCCCTGGCCGATCTCGGCGACGCCGTCGCTCACCGTGAGGCTGACCCGGGCGCGCTCGAAATGGGTGCGACCGCCCCGGCGCAAGGCGGTGGCGGCGGTCTCGGGCTTCTGGGCGAGGTCGGCGAGGTTGAGGCCCAGGATCTCCCCGCCCTCGACCGTGGCGGCGGCCCGCCCGCCGAGACGCCCGACGAGGTCGGCGAGGCTCGAGCCGGCGCTGTCGAGGGCGACCGACCCTTGCGCCCGGCCGAGGATCCAGCGCGGCCAGCCGAGATCGGCGAACAGGCCGCCGAGGTCGATCCGGTCGGCGCTGCCCTGGAGCCGGGCGTCGAGGCCGGCGGGCAGCGTCGCCAGGACGGCCCGGCCCTTGACGGTGCCGCCCTGCACGGTGGCGCGCCCCAGGGTCGCCTCCACGGTGCCGGCGCGCACCAGGAGGCCGGCGGCGACGTCCTGCGCCTCGACCGGGCCGAGGCGGGCGGACGCCGCGGAGAGGCGCAGGTCGAGGTCGCCGCGGGTGAGCCCGTCGAGGGTGAGCGGCGCGCGGCTCCAGCCGCCCCCGGGCTCCGCGGCGGGCACGAGGCCCGAGAGGTCGAGCCGCTCGGCCGCCAGGGTGCCGGAGACGGCGATGTGCCCCCGCGCCAGCGCCACGGCACCGGCGCCCTCGAGCTGGTTGTCGCCGACCCGCACCCGGATCTCCGGCCATTCCACGCCGCCGGGACCGGCGACGAGGCGGCCCTCGAGGCTCACCGGCCCCGCGAGGGCGGCGGGGCCGGGCTCGATCCCGAGCCAGGCCAAGGTTCCGGACAGGGCCGGGGTGGCGAAGCGGCCCTGGCCGGACAGGCGCGGGCCCGCGGCCGCGACGTCCCCGGCACCCGCATCCTTGCCACCTGCATCCTCGGCACCCGCGCCCTTGGCACCCGCGTCCCTGACCCAGGTCAGGCTGCCGTCGATCTCGGCGCTGCCCTCGGCCGCGGGCGCGCCCGTCCCGCCGGCCCGCGCCCAGGTGAGGACCGCCGTGACCGGGCTCTCGGCGCCGGCCGCGACCTCGCGCGGGCGCAAGCCGCTGAGCGTCAGCGTCGCCGGCACGCCGCGCCAGGTGAAGGCGGCGGACAGGTCGAGCCCGGCGCTCGGGCGCGGCCAGTTCGCCACCAGGTTCACGCCGGTGATCCGCTCGAGGGCACCGCTGCGAGGGTCGCGGCCGGTCAGCGTCGCGTCGACGAGGACGAGGCGGCGCAGGTGCCGGCCCCGGCCGGCGGCGACGAGCCGTGCGGCCGGGTCGGCCCAGTCCGCGCTCCGGCCGTCGTCGCCGTCCGGCAGGGCGATCCGGGCCCGCTCGAGGACGAGCCCGGTGATCTCCGCCCGGCCGGCGAGGAGGCCGGCGAGGCCGAG
>NZ_LABY01000261.1 GCF_001043975.1 Methylobacterium variabile | reverse complement strand
CCGGTGAGGAACTTCGCCGAGGCGTCGATGCCGGCGAAGCCTGCCACCGCGCCGACCATCAGCGCGATGCCGATCAGGGTCTCCCGCTGGCCCGTTCCGCGCATTCCCGCCCTCCCCCGGGTTGCCGGCCCCGCAACCTCGCCTTGACATAAATTGGAACTTCGTTCAAATCCAGAACTGCGTTCCATATTTGAGCACAAGAGATGGCAGGCTCCCTGCTGCGACGCATCCTGGACCTGGTGGAGTTGCTCGCGAACTACCCGCGAGGATTACCCCTCCAGAGTATCGCTGACACGCTCGCCATCCCCAAGAGCGGTGCCCACCGATTGCTGGCCGAACTGGTCGAGCACCACTACGCCGTCCAGGACGTCGAGACCGGCCGCTACCTGCTCACCACCAAGTTCGCGACGCTAGGCCTCAAGCACCTCTCGCGCACCGGCGTGGTCGACATCGCCCAGTCGGTGCTCAACCGTCTCGCCGATCTCAGCGGCGAGCTGGCGCGCCTCGCGGTCGTCGATTACCCGCGCCTCGTCTGGGTGGCGAAGGCGCAGGGGGCGCGCACCGGCCTGCGCTTCGACGGCGACATGGGCACGGAGGCGCGGCTCTCCACGACCTCAACCGGCATCGCCTGGCTCGCCAGCCTCTCGGACGAGGAGGCCCTCGAACTGGTGATGCGCCAGGGCCTCGGCGCGCCCGAGGAGTGCGGCCCCAACGCGCCGCGCACCGTCGCCGCGCTGATGGTCCTGGTGGCCGAGGCGCGGGCCCGGGGCTACGCCTGGGTGCAGGACACCAACACCCCGGGCGCCGCCGCCATGGCGGCCAACATCGTGCATCCGCAGACCGGACGGGCGGTGGGCAACCTCAGCGTCGCCGGCCCGAGCCTGCGCCTCACCGAGGCGCAGCGCGACGCGATCGCCCCGGAACTCCTGTCGGCCGCCGCCGACCTGTCCTCGGTCGGCGCCTTCTCCGAATATCTCGGAGCGCTGGGCGGCAGCGCCCGGAGACACCCGGAGCCGGTCCGGCGGGAATAGCCCCTTTCGCCGAGACGCACGCGAGCGGCCCGCAGAAGGCCGGATCAATCGCGAATCGAGATCACATCCAGGAGGAAACAAGGTGTCACGAGGCAACAACGTCGATGTTCAAGCCTTCATCAATGAACATCCGTTCTCGGCGTTCCAGTGGACGATCTTCGGGCTCTGCTTCTTCATCGTCCTGCTGGACGGGTTCGACACGGCGGCGATCGGCTACATCGCGCCCTCGCTGATCACCGAGTGGGGGATCGCGCGCCCGGCCCTGGCGCCGGTGCTGAGCGCGGCCCTGTTCGGCCTCGCCTTCGGCGCGCTGTCCGCCGGTCCCCTCGCTGACCGCTTCGGGCGCAAGGCCGTGCTGGTCGTCTCGGTGCTGGCCTTCGGCGCCGCCTGCCTGGCCTCCGCCCTCTCGGGCGACCTCACGCAGCTCGTCGCCTGGCGCTTCGCCACCGGGCTCGGCCTCGGCGCCGCGATGCCGAACGCCGTCACCCTGATGAGCGAGTACTGCCCGGACGGCCGCCACGCGACGCTCACCAACGCCATGTTCTGCGGCTTTCCCCTCGGGGCGGCGTTCGGCGGCTTCCTGGCCGCCTGGATGGTGCCGCATCTCGGCTGGCGCAGCGTGCTGGTGCTCGGCGGGGTCGTGCCGCTGGCGCTCGTCGTGCTGCTGGCCTGGCTGCTGCCGGAATCGGTCCGCCACATGGTGGCCAAGGGCGTCGCGGTGGAGCGCATTCGCGCCGTGCTCGGCCGGATCTCGGCCTCGGCCGCCTCGGCGACCCAATTCACCCTGCGGGAGAGCGCCCCGGCTCCGGAGGCCAGGTCGGGCAGCATCGGCGTGGTTCTGTCGCGCACCTACCTCGTCGGCTCGGCGATGCTGTGGCTCGCCTACTTCATGGGCCTGGTGATCTTCTATGCCCTGATCAACTGGATGCCGATCCTGTTCCGGGACGCCGGCCTCACGCCCGGAACGGCGGCGCTCATCACCGCTCTGTTTCCCCTCGGCGGCCTCGGTGCGATCCTCTCCGGCTGGCTGATGGACCGGCTCAACGGCAACCTCGTCATCGCGGTCTGCTTCGCCCTGACGGCGGCGGCGGTCTACGCCATCGGCCGCACCACCGGCGCGGTCGCGGTGCTGCCGGTCGTGGTGCTGGTCGCCGGCACGCTGATGAACACGGCCCAGTCCTCGCTGCCGGCACTCGCCGCCGCCTTCTATCCCACGAGCGGCCGGGCCACCGGCGTCGCCTGGATGCTCGGCCTCGGCCGCTTCGGCGGCATCGCCGGCTCGTTCCTGGTCGGCGAGCTGTCCCGCCGCGAGCTGAGCTTTTCCGAGATCTTCACGATCGTGGCCGCAGCGGGCCTGATCTCTGCGGCGGCTCTCCTGATCAAATGGCTCGCCCACCCGGAAGGTGCTACCGCTGCGGCGGCGGCGAAGAGCGAGGCCTCGAGCCACTGACAACCCGACGCGACCGCCATCCGCGCGCGACTTCGTCAAACCTGCGACGGACATGACAGGAGGAGATGATGACGACCACCGACAGGGAATTTCTTCAGCGCGACCGGTCCATCCACCCGCCGGCCTTCACGCCGGACTACAAGACCAGCGTGCTGCGCTCGCCGCGCCGGGCGATGCTCTCGCTGCAATCCTCCCTGTCGGAGGTGACCGGCCCGACCTTCGGCCATTCGGAGCTCGGCCCGCTCGATAACGACCTGATCCTCAACTACGCCCGCGAGGGCGAGCCGATCGGCGAGCGGATCTTCGTCCACGGCCACGTCCGCGACGAGAACGGCCGCGGCGTCCCCAACACCCTGGTCGAGTTCTGGCAGGCCAATGCGGGCGGGCGCTATCGCCACCGCAACGACCGCTACCTCGCGCCGATCGACCCGAATTTCGGCGGCTGCGGCCGGACGATCACCGACGAGAACGGCTTCTACTACTTCCGCACCATCAAGCCGGGCCCTTATCCCTGGCGCAACTTCCTCAATTCCTGGCGCCCGGCGCACATTCACTTCTCGGTGTTCGGCACCGGCTTCTCCCAGCGCCTCATCACCCAGATGTACTTCGAGGGCGACCCGCTGATCTGGCGCGACCCGATGGTGCTCGGCATCCCGGACCGCTCGGCCGCCGAGCGGCTGATCGCCCCCCTCGACCTCGGCGCCGCGGTGCCCCTCGACATGCTCGCCTACAAGTTCGACATCGTGCTGCGCGGGCGCCAGCAGACGATGTTCGAGAACAAGCTCCAGGGGAACTGAGCCATGGTCCAGCCGCTTCCCACCCGCCTGCAGGAGACGCCCTCGCAGACCGCGGGGCCCTACGTGCATATCGGGCTGATCCCGCACCAGGCGGGCTTCGACATCTTCGAGACCAACTTCACCAACGTGCTCAGCCAGCCGGACACCAAGGGCGAGCGCATCCGCATCGAGGGCCGGGTCTTCGACGGCGCCGGCGTCCCGGTGCGCGACGTGCTGGTCGAGATCTGGCAGGCCAACGCCGCCGGCCGCTACAACCACCCGGCCGACCGCCAGGAGGGCAAGCCCCTCGACGAGAGCTTCCGGGGCTGGGGCCGCACCGGCTCGAACTTCGAGACCGGCGTCTGGCACTTCGAGACGATCAAGCCCGGCCCGGTCGAGGGCCGCAAGGGCCACCGCCCGATGGCGCCGCACATCAACCTCTGGATCGCCGCCCGCGGCATCAATATCGGCCTTCAGACCCGGCTCTACTTCGCGGACGAGGCCGAGGCCAATGCCGACGACCCGGTGCTGAACCTCGTCGAGCGCGGTCAGCAGCGCGACAGCCTGCTGGCGAAGCGCGAGGAGCGCGACGGCCAGATCATCTACGTCTTCGACATCTACCTCCAGGGTCCGAACGAGACCGTCTTCTTCGACGTCTGACCGGCCCGCGGAGCAGACCCGGCGCGCTGCGATCGGGCCTGCTCCAGGTTTTTGATCGTGCCGCATCGTCTGCGACGAGCCGGTCTCCGCCTCGTCGAGAGATGCTCCAAAAGGAACCAGGAGAACGCCATGAACCCCGTCGTCATCGCTGTCGCGATCACCGGCTCGGTGCCGCGCAAGAAGGACAACCCGGCGGTGCCCACCACCGTCGCCGAGCAGATCGAGTCGACGCAGCAGGCCTTCGAGGCCGGCGCCACGCTCGTCCACATCCACGTCCGCAACGACGACGAATCGCCGTCCTCCGACCCGGACAAGTTCGCGGCGGTGCAGGAGGGCGTGCGCAAGCACTGCCCCGGCATGATCGTGCAATTCTCCACCGGCGGCCGGGGCCGCGACCCGAGCGCGCGCGGCCTGTCCCTGGTGCACCGGCCCGACATGGCCTCCCTCTCGACCGGGTCGGTGAACTTCCCGACCATCGTGTACGAGAACCACGCGACGCTGGTGAACGACCTCGCCCGCTCGATGCGCGAGCACGGCATCCGGCCGGAGATCGAGATCTTCGACCTCTCGCACATCCACGGCGCCAAGCGGCTGATCGAGGAGGGGCTGATGGATGCCCATCCGCACGTCCAGTTCGTGATGGGCGTGAAGAACGCGATGCCGGCCGACGAGCACCTCCTCGACATCCTGCTCGCCGAGACCCGCCGGGTGATCCCGGGCGCGACCTGGACCGCCGCCGGCATCGGCCGCGAGCAGGCCCGGGTGATGGGCTGGGCGCTGGCCCGCGGCGCCGACGCGGTCCGCACCGGGCTCGAGGACAACATCCGGGTGACCAAGGACCGCTTGGCTGCGAGCAACGCCGAGCTGGTCTCGCTCGCCGCCGAGATGGTGACCCGGCACAACCGCCGCGTCGCGACCCCGGCCGAGGCGCGCGCCCTCCTCCATCTGAAGCCCGCGGCCTGACCATGACGCTCTCGGCCCTCGACTCAGCCCTGCTCGGGCCCCTCTTCGCCACGGACGCGATGCGCGCCGTCTTCGCCGACGAGGCCCGGGTGGCGGCGATGCTGCGGGCCGAGGCGGCCCTGGCGCGGGCGCAGGCCGAGGCCGGCCTGGTGCCGGCCGGGCTCAGCCCCGCCATCGAGGCGGTCAGTTCGACGGCGCTCGATCCCGCCGCCCTCGGCCGGCGCACGGCGGTGTCGGGCGTGCCGGTGATCCCGTTCGTGAAGGCGGTGCAGGGCGCGCTGCCGCCCGAGCTGGAGCCCGCCTTCCACAAGGCCACCACCACCCAGGACATCGCCGACACCGCCCTGGTGCTGCAGGTCCGCGACGCCCTCGACCTCATCGCGGCCGATCTCCGGGCGATCCTCGACGGCCTGTCGGCACAAGCCCGCCAGCACCGCGAGACGCCGTGCGTCGGGCGCACCTACGGCCAGCACGCCGCTCCGGTCACCTTCGGCTTCAAGGCGGCGATCTGGGCGCTCGGCATCGCCGAGGTGGCGGCCCTGCTGCCCTCTTTACGCGATCGGGTGCTCACCGCCTCCCTCGGCGGGCCCGTCGGCACGCTGGCCGGCCTCGGCGAGAAGGCGGAGGCGGTGGGCGACGGCTTCGCGGCGGCGCTCGGCCTGCACCCGGATCTCGCGCCCTGGCACACGCGGCGCGCCCGCATCGCCGAGACCGGCTCTTGGCTCGCCCTGCTGATGGGGGCGCTCGCCAAGTTCGCCACCGACGTCGCGCACCTCGCCACCACCGAGGTGGCCGAGGTGGCCGAGCCCTACGTGCCGGGCCGCGGCGGCTCCTCGGCGATGCCGCACAAGCGCAACCCGGTCTCCTCGACGGTGATCCTCTCGGCCTTCGGCGCCGCCAAGGGCACGAGCCTGACCCTCCTCGACGGGATGGCGGCGGCGCATGAGCGCCCGGCCGGCGCCTGGCACGCCGAGTGGCACGCCCTGCCGACCCTGTTCGGCCTCGCCTCGGGGGCCCTGCGCGAGGCGCGCGGCCTCGCGCAAGGGCTGGTTCCCGACTCCGACCGGATGCGCCGCAACCTCGACCTGACGCGAGGGCTTCTCTTCGCCGACGCCGCCGCGAGCCGGCTCAGCCCCACCCTCGGCGCCAAGGCCGCCCACGCCCTCGTCGAGGAGGCGGCGGGCGCCGTGCGCGACGGTCGGGGCTCGCTCGAGGAGGTGCTGCGCGCCCGGCCCGAGGCGGCGGGCGCCGACCTCGCCTCCGCCTTCGATCTCGGCCCGGCCATCCGGGCCGGCGCCCGCACCGCCGACCGGGCCCTCGCCGAGGTCTCGCGCCTCGCCGCCTTCCTCCACTCCGCCTGACCGAGGTTTCCCATGCCCCAGATCGAGGCCAACGGCACGACGCTGAACTACGAGCTCTCCGGCCCGAGCGGCGCGCCGGTGGTGGTCTTCTCCAACTCGCTCGGCACCTCGCTGGCGATGTGGGACCCGCTGGTTCCCCACCTGCGCGGACGCTACCGGGTGCTGCGCTACGACACCCGCGGCCACGGTGCCTCGCGGGTCCGCGACGAGCGCGCCGAGGTCGAGGACCTGGCCGAGGACCTGATCGGCCTGCTCGACGCGCTGGACATCCCCCGCGCCCACGTGGTCGGGCTGTCGCTCGGCGGCATGACCGGCCAGGCGGCGGCGAGCCGCCACCCCGACCGGGTCATCAGCCTGACGCTGATGGCCACCGCCGCGTTCATGCCGAGCGAGGCGTCGTGGAACGAGCGCGCCGAGACCGTGCGGGCGAAGGGCACGGCGGCGATCGTCGAGGCCACGATGGGCCGGTGGTTCACGCCCGGTTTCCCCGACACCGCCCCCGACGCCGTGGCGCCGGTGCGCGAGCAGTTCGTCGACACCGATGCGGCAGGCTACGCGGTCTGCTGCAACGCCATCGGCCGCATGGACCTGCGCCCGGTGCTGAACCGCATCATCGCGCCGACCCTGGTGATCGCCGGGCGCGACGATCCGGCGACGCCACCGGCCATGGCGGAAGAGATCTGCGCCGGCATCCCGCAGGCCGAGCTGGTGGTGCTGCCGAAGGCCGCCCACCTGCTGGCCGTCGAGCAGCCGGCGGCAGCGGCCGCCCACCTCCTCGGCTTCCTCGACCGGCACCGCGAGACGGTCGACGCGGCCACCGGGGCCGTGCCGTTCGCGTCGGGCCTCGCCAACCGCAAGAGCGTGCTGGGCGACGCCCATGTCGAGCGCTCGCTCAAGGCCGCCGGCGACTTCGCCGGGCCGTGGCAGGATTTCATCACCCGCACCGCCTGGGGCGAGGTCTGGGGCGATCCGCGCATCCCGTGGAAGACCCGGTCCTTCGTCACGCTGGCGATGATGGTGGCGCTCGGCCGCGAGGAGGAGTTCAAGCTCCACATCCGCCCGGCCCTGCGCAACGGCGTCACCCCCTCCGAGCTGCAGGCGCTGCTGATCCAGACCGCGATCTACGCCGGGGTGCCGGCGGCGAACGGCGCGTTCCGGTGGGCCCGCGAGGTGCTGGGCGAGGAACTCGCCTGACGCGGCCCGGGAAAACGCGGCGCATCGATCCTCCGGGGTGGGTGCGCCGCTCCGGCCAGGATGGTAGAGCACCGCTCTTCCCTCCGTGCCGCTCGTTAGATCATGGACGCCGCCACGCCCCGCGCCTCTCCCCGCACCAAGGATCCCGAGCGGACCCGGGCCGACATCCTGGCGGTCGCGACGGAGGAATTCTCCGCCTTCGGGCTCAGCGGCGCCCGGGTCGACGCCATCGCGGAGCGCACCCGCACCTCGAAGCGGATGATCTACTACTACTTCGGCAGCAAGGAAGGCCTGTACCTCGCGGTGCTGGAGAAGGCCTATGCCGACATCCGCCAGGTCGAGGCCGACCTCGACCTGGGCGCGCTGTCGCCGGCCGAGGCGATCCGGCGGCTCGTCGAGTTCACCTTCGAGTACGACGACGCCCACCCGGACTTCATCCGCCTCGTCACCATCGAGAACATCCACCGAGCCGAGCACCTCTCGGGCTCCGAGACGATCCGCGGACTCAACCTCGGCGTGATCGAGACGATCACCGACATCATCGCCCGCGGCCAGCGCGAGGGCTGCTTCCGCGCCGACGTCGATCCCCTCGACGTGCACATGATGATCAGTGCGCTGTGCTTCTTCCGGGTCTCGAACCGCCACACCTTCGGGGCGATCTTCTCCGTCAACCTCGACGCCCCGGATCTGCGGGCGCGCCACAAGCACTTGATCGGCGACGCGGTGATCGGGATGCTCGCGACGCGGTGACCGGGATGCTCGCGGGGCGCCGATCCGGCCGGGAACCGGATTTGCCCCTGGGCGATTTCTCCTCACGAATACAGCCACACTCAACGGAGGAGCACCCGATGACCAGGGGCACCAGCCGTCTGCTCATGCTCGCCGTCCTGGCCGCCGCCCCGGTGGTGGCGCAGATAACCGACACCCCCCAGCGCAGCCGCGAGCAGACCCCGAACATGCCGCACCCGCACGAGACGCTGCCCGAGCGCGTCCGGCCCGGCGACCCCGACACGACCGGGACCGTGCGTCCCTCCGCGCCGACGCCCGACCCGAAGACCAGCGACGGCGTCCTGCGGCCGCAGAAGGGGTGAGCGCGGCCTGACGCAGCCACCCGCAGCGCGGAACGCCTGTGCTGGACGCGACCAGCCTGCCCGGACCCCGCACGGGCCCGGACAAACGCTTCGTCCGCCCGTCGCCTCAGAACCGTGCCGTCAGGAACAGCCGCACGTTCCGCCCCGGCAGCACGATCTCGTCCTTCTTGAACGAGGCCGAGTTGCGGATCACGTCGTTGAGCAGGTTCGTGCCCTGCAGGCCGAGGGTGACCTCGCTCCAGCCGGTGACCACCGGGTCGAAGGCCTGGGTGTAGCTGATCTCCGCCCGCAGGTTGTCGTAGCCCGGCGTCACCGTCTCGTAGGGCGCGATCTCGGTGTGGGGGAAGGCGTGGAGCAGGTTCAGCCGCGCGAACCAGCCGTCGGCCCGCAGGAAGACGCCGCCGCCGACCCGGTGCGGCGGGATGCGGGGCACTGAGGAACCGTCGTCGAAGGTCGCGCGCACGAAGTCGTACTGCGCCTCGATGCCGGCAAAGCCGTTGCTGATGGCCACCAGGTCGAGCTGCGAGGCGATCTCGGCGCCGTAGAAGGTCGCGTTCTGCTGCGAGTAGACGACCTGCGCGAGCTCGTCGTCGCTGCCGCAGCTGCCGAAATCGTCGCCGCAGCGCAGACCGGTCAGGCGCTTGTAGATGAAGCCGGTGTAGCGGGTGTAGTAGCCGGTGGCGTCGAGGCGGAACGGCCCCTCGGCCCGGCGGATGCTGGCTTCGATGGTGCGGGCCCGCTCCTTCTTCAGGTTGGGATCGCCGATCTCGAAGGTCTCGGTCGCGTCGTGCGGCCCGCGGGAATACAGCTCGAAGGCGGACGGCGCGCGCTCGACATACTGGCCGGTGAGGCTCGCCACGAAGCCGCTGGACAGGTCCTGGAGCGCGCCGAAGCTCACGCTCTTCGGGGCGAAGCGCCGCCTGCGGCCGTAGGCGAGCGGGTCCTCGCCCTCCACCGGGACGTAATCGCCGGGAAACAGCGTCGCGGTGCCGGTGGAGCGGGCGCCCTCGAGGCGGCCCGCCGCCTGGAGGCGCAGGCCCTGGTCCAGGCGCAGCTCCTCGAACAGGTAGACCGCGTTGTTGCGCGAATCGGTCGGTGCCAGCAGGCCGCCGGCCTCGCCCGCGGTGCCGATCAGCCGCCGGTCGGCCTGGATCCCGAGCGCGCCCGTGAGGGTGCCGAGGCTCGTCACCACCGGCACGTGCTGGATCTCGAGCCGCCCCTCCGCCTCGCGGCTCTTGAAGGTGGCCTGGATGCCGTCGATCCCGTCCGATCCGATGCCGATCTCGTTGTGACGGTAGGTCGAGCCGCCGAGCCAGAACCGGATCACCTCGATCGGGCCGTCGACGGGACGGTACTCGCCCTTGGCCTGGAGCTTGTCCTGGGTCGGGTCGAGGCGGGTGCGGCTCTCGGCGGACTCGCCCCCGGGGATCTGGTAGAGCGCGTCGTAGTGGCTGAAGGACAGGCCGACGAAGCCGCGGTCGAACAGGTAGGACATTCCCACCGCGCCGCCCTGGGATTCGTTGGCGGAATTGCGCTGGATGCCGAGCGGCGTGTTGTAGCTGTCGGCCGCGGTCTTGAACGCGTCGGCGTGGAATGCGGCCGACGGGCCGCCGGCATCCACCGTCGCGGCGACGTTGCGGCCGTTGTCGACCGCCGAATAGCCGGTGGTGACCTGCCCGGCGAGGCCGGTCGGCGGCACGAAGGTCGGGATCCGGTTGTTCTCCGCCGAGACCACGCCGCCGATCGCCTGGCTGCCGTAACGCAGGGAGGCGGGACCGCGGATCACCTCGATGCGGTTGGCGACCAGCGGGTTGATCGGCACCGCGTGGTCCTCGCCGAGGTCCGAGACGTCGTGGACGCCGATGCCGTTCTCCTGGATCCGTACCCGGCTGGTATCGAGGCCGCGGATGATCGGGCGGCTCGCGGCACCGGGCGCGTAGGTGGTGGCGGAGAGGCCGGGCCGGTCGAACAGGGCGTCGCCGAGGGTGCGGGGCTGCTGGCGCACGATGTCGGCCTGCGTCACCACCGTGACCGGCGAGAAGGTGGTGGCGACGACGGGAAGCACGCCGGCCGGGACGGCGCCCGGAGCCCCTGCCCCGCCGGAGGACGGCTTGGCGATCGGGCTCGGCGAGGCGACGTCGATCGTGTCGAGGGCGATGTCCTCGGCCCGGGCCGCCGGGCCGGCGAGGGCGACAGCCGCCCCTAGCAGCACGGCGCCAGCATTCGGCGCCGACCACACCCCGCACATTCCCGATCGAGACATGGCTACCCTCGATTGTTAGATGTAATAACGTTGCATTCGCGGCGCCGAGGAGGCTTGGATCGAGGAGGCTTGGCAAGAGCCACAAGGCTCGCGATGAACGATGCTCGTCCAATGTAATGTTATTACAACACTCAGCGGGTGTGGCGCGTCCCGACGATGCTCAGAGAGAACGATCCGCGGCCGCGGGCGCCGTGACCGGCCCCGCCGCGTCGAGCCTCGTTCGTCCGACCCGGCATCTCCTCCCTGACAAAAAGCATGGTTCTCGAAGGACTGGTCTACTTCGTTCGATGGATAGATTTCAACTTTCGATACATCGCGGCCTGTTTTCCATTGTAAATTAGACGTACCACTGGGCAAAATTCCAGAGACAATCTGCCTCTTGGTCCAATCTGTTTATGATTTACATTCTTTATTTATTTCACAACATGAAAGATATAATTAAAAAATCTCAGAAAAATCATTCTATGCGATTAAGATCGCCCGAATTCGCTCGTGTATAGATTTTATAATTATGTAAATTTTTGATAAAACAGCATTCAACCATCGGATATCATCGGCCGCACGCGACCTCGTCGCAAGACGATATGAGACAACGAACAAATAGGAGGGTAAGATGAACATTCTTATCATCACAGCACCGTCTCTGTTGTTCAGCCTGCTTGTCCCATTCGTGTTCATCGCAATTCGCGAGTCGGTCAAGCGCCAGAGGCAGGAAATCATCAAAGATCTGCAAACTGTCTTTCATCTCCCCGGGGCACCGAATCGCGACGATATCGTTCCGTCGTTCGAATTCGTGAAATATAAATATTTTTTCAAACGTGCCGACGACGACAATCATGAGAGAGGGGATTTTGCACTGTACCATTGGATCGTAAGTTCTATTCCACTGGTCATTTTCATGTTCGCTATAAATGCATTGATTGCAAATATTTTTACCAGAAGAGTCTTGGGGCTCGACTATGGCTATGACATTGCATCATTCCCAATCGGAAGGCCCCTCCCCATTTACTTTTGGGTCGTCATCACGGCTTATGCCGGGGGCTTCATATTCATGATCAGATCCTTCTACAGAGCAATCAACAACTTCGATCTTAGTCCGCTGTCGTTCGTCGGAGCATTCCTCAATCTCGCAACAGGCATGATCGTCGCGGTGATCTTCGTGTACGGTGTCATGCACGTCGTAACGGCAGCGGCACCGGAGACGGCAACGGGTGCGATGGGGGGATCGACTCAATCCGCGGCCACATCGGCCTTGTTCGGCGCAGCCATCGTGACGGCGTTCGTCATCGGCATCATGCCTGAGCTCGCGACGAGAAATCTGATCTGGTCTAGTCGCCTGAGATACTATAAGAAGGACGATATCGAGGTCTACAAGAGCTTCTCGGCGATCCCGGTAGAAGTCATCGACGGGATCGACACGGAAATCCGCGACAAGCTGGCCGACTTCCACATCAATGCCGTGCAGAACCTGGCGGCCGCCAATCCGCTCATGCTGTTCGTCGAGACGCCCTACGGCGTCTACCAGATCATGGACTGGGTCGCCCAGGCGCAGCTCTGCTGCTCGGTCGGGCCGAGGGCACTCATACGATTGTGGAACCTGGGTATCAGGACGATCTTCGATTTGGAGCGAGCCGCACTCGACGGCGCCTGCAACGACAAGGACCTGCTGCTTTCGGTCGGCCGAATCATCCTGAATCAATCGGATTCATCGACAGAGACTCTCTCGAACGAAATGGTCACTGCGGATATCAGGCTGAGATTGGAGCATCCCCACGTGCAGAGACTGCGGCAGCTCTTCACGTGCGTGCGCGACCGGCTCGGCAAGGAGTCGCAGCGGTTGCCGCCGATCATCGAATGCCCCCAGGCCGACGATCGGCTCTGCCCCTTCGGCAAGAAGGACCTCGCGCGGGCAGCCTGACCTCGTCAGCTCGGCGGTGCAGCACACCGGCCCGGTGCGCTGCACCGCCCGAGGCGGGCGGTCAGCCGGACTTGGCGGCGAGGTCCCGCCGGAGCGTCGGCAGGCCGATGCCGGCAGCGTCGAAGCCGCCATCCACCGCGAGTGTCTGGCCGGTGACGTAGCTCGCCCGCGCGCCGCACAGATAGACGATCGCATCGGCGATCTCCCGCTCCAGGCCGTAGCGGTTGAGCGGCACCGCGTCGTGGTAGTCGGCCCGGATCGCCGGGCTGTGGACCTTCTTGGCCATCGCGGTGTCGACCGGGCCCGGCGCCACCGCGTTCACCCGGATGCCCAGATGGGCGAGTTCGACCGCCTGCTGCTTCGTCAGGTGCTTGAGCGCCGCCTTGCTGGTGCCGTAGGCGACCCGCAGGGTCGAGGCGCGCTGGCCCGAGATCGACGTGATGTTGACCACCGCCCCGCCGCCGCTCCGTGCCATCACGGGGGCGGCCGCCTGCACGCACAGGAACGGGCCGGTCAGGTTGACGGCGAGCACCCGGGTCCACTCGGCGTGGGTCGTGTCGAGGAGCGGCTTGAACACCGCGGTGCCGGCGTTGTTGACCAGCGCGTCGAGGCGGCCGAAGCGGGACTCCACGGCGGCGACCGCGCTCGCCACGGCGTCCGGATCGGCGACGTCGGCGGTGAGGGCCAGGGTGTCGTCGGGCCGGTCGAGCGCCGCCACGGCCTTCTCTTGCGCCTCCCCGTCGATGTCGAGGAGCGCGACGCGCCAGCCCTCCTCGAGAAACAGCTGCGCCGCGGCCAGCCCGATGCCCCGCGCCGCGCCGGTGACCAGGGCCACCCTGCTCTCACCCGTCATGTGGTCTCCTCCCGTTCTTGTGCCCCGTGCATCGCGGCAGTGGCCCGGGAGGTCAAGCGGACTCGGACCCGGGCGCGTTGCGGGCCATGAAGCTCTCCGCCGTGCCCGTCTCCGGGTCGACGAAGATCACGTCGGTCGGCGCGCGCCGGGGCGTGTCGACGGAGAGGAAGACCACCGGCTCCTCGATCAGCCGCGGCAGGGCGTGGACGACGCCGCGCTCGAAGAACAGGAGCTGCCCGGGACCGAACTCCGCTTCGTCCGAGGAATCGCCGATCCAGAACGTGCCCCGGCCGGAGACCACGTAGAGGTACTCGTCGCAGCCCGCGTGATAGTGGGCGGGCGTGGGGCGGTAGACGCGAAAGACCCGGGCGCTCGCCGCCGGCCGGTCGGTCAGGTAGGTGTCGACCAGCATCGTGGCGGCGCTCTCCGGCAGGGCGGCGGCGATGGCCCCGATGTCGAAGCGGCCCCGCGTCGGCGCCGTCCCCGGATCCGTGTCGGACATCGTTCCTCTCCCTCGCTGACGGCGACAACCTTTCAAGGTAGCGCGGCGGGCGCCCGCGCGGGAGGGGGGCCGGCGCTGGGCCCGAGTGCATCCGTCGCGGACGTTTTTTAGAAGCACTTTATTCCCGGATCTTGACGGGACACCGGTGCCGGCTACCCTCGTCAGCAACTCGCCGCGAAAAGGCGAAGCTGATCCCGAGGGAGGTGAATGGATGCCCGCATCCATGCCGCGCTTTGAGGCTGCCACGGCGGCGCCATGCCGTTGAATAACCGTTCGCTCTATTGCCGGGTTGTTGCGAAAAGCGTGACCTTTTCCTTGGCTCTGGGCTGCGTCCCGGCCCTGGCCGGCGACATCGACGTGCTCCACGCCTCGGTCGCTCCCACCGAGAAGGTCGGCGCCGACATCCCGCTGCGTATGACGATCCTGAACCGCGCCGCCGAGGCGGACTCCCTGCTGCGGTTCCGCTGCCCGTTCGCGAATTTCAGCGAGCGGGTCACGGTGGACAAGGGCGGCGAGGGCCCGCCCTCGAAGCGCCCGGTCCAGGCGATCGCCCTCAAGGCCTCGGGCGAGACCGAGCTGACGCCGGAGGGCATGCACGTGATGCTCCTCCAGACCCGCCAGCCGCTCGCCGCCGGCGAGCGGTTCACCTGCGCGGCGAGCTTCCGCAAGGCCGGCTCCCTCGAGGTGCCGGTGGAGGTCCGCGCTGGTCCGTAAGACCAGTGCCGGTCCGTACGACCCGTGCCGGTGCCTAGGACGCCGGTTCCTGGGACCGATGCCGGCGCCGGAAGACCGGCGTCCCGCACTCCAGTTCACGCCCGCCCGCGAGGCTGCCCGCGCCGGAGCGACAAACCCAAGACGGCGGCTGTGGAGGAAACGACCATGACGACGTCCCGCACGGCGCGGCGCATCCTTGCCGCAACCTCGCTCGCCGCGTTGACGACCGGCGCGCTCCCCGCCCCCCTCGCCCGCGCGGCTGACGGTGTCACGCAGGAGCGCCTGCTGAACGCCGACAAGGAGGAGGGGAACTGGATCCACCACCACAAGAACTTCGCCGGGCACCGCTACGCGACGCTGACCCAGATCAACAAGGACAATGTCAAGAACCTGAAGGTCGCCTGGACGCTGCATCTCGGCGGCATCGAGGGGGGCGGCATCTGGAGCCACGGCGGGCTCGAGGGCACGCCGATCGTCGAGAACGGCATGATGTACGTCACCGACGGCTGGGGCTCGGTCTACAAGATCGACACCCGCGGCGGCGAGGGCAAGCTGATCTGGAAGATGGACCCCAAGACCGACCGGGAATGGGCCGGCGCGGTCGCCTGCTGTGGCGTCAACAACCGCGGCGTCGCACTCTGGGGCGACCTCGTGGTCAGCCACACCCTCGACGGGCGCCTGATCGCCACCAACAAGGAGACCGGCCAAGTCGCCTGGCAGCGCCAGATCGCCGATCCCGACAAGGGCGAGACCATCACCGGCGCGCCGCTGATCGTGAAGGGCCTGGCGATCTCCGGCGTCGGCGGCGCCGAGTACGGCATCCGCGGCTGGATCGCCGCCACCGACCTGAAGACCGAGAAGGAGGTCTGGCGCACCCACACCATCCCGGGCAAGGGCGAGCCCGGCTACGAGACCTGGAAGGGCCCGAACAACGCCGCGGTGAGCGGCGGCGGCTCGACCTGGGTCACCGGCACCTACGATCCCGACACCGACACCATCGTGTGGGGCGTCGGCAACCCGGGACCGGACTGGGACAACGCCTACCGCCCCGGCGACAACCTCTACACCGACTCGACGCTGGCCCTCGACGCCACGACGGGCAAGATCAAGTGGCACTTCCAGCACACGCCGAACGACCCCTACGACTACGACAGCGTGTCGGAGAACCTGCTCGTCGACGTCGGCGGCCGCAAGCTCGCGATCGAGGCCGACCGCAACGGCTTCGGCTACGCCGTCGACCGCACCACCGGCCAGTTCGTCTGGGCGACGCCGTTCGTGAAGAAGGTGACCTGGACCAAGGGCATCAACCCCGATACCGGCAAGCCGTTCGAGTACGACCCGACCAAGGACGTGCAGCGCTACAACCCGGCCGCGACGCCGAGCGCCGAGAACAAGAACGCCGACTTCTGCCCGGGCAACATGGGCGGCAAGAACTGGCCGCCGACGGCCTACAATCCGGACCTGCAGTACTGGTACATCCCGGTCATCGAGAGCTGCAACCGCGTCACGCACGAGACGATGACGACCGCGAGCCTGAAGCCGCGGGAGTTCTTCACCGGCGGCGGGCCGACCAACCCGTTCCGCATCACCGGCAGCGTGACGGCGATCGATGTGAAGACCGGCAAGGTCGCCGGCAAGCACGAGACCCAGTTCCCGCTGCTGGGCGGCATGCTGGCGACGCCCGACCTCGTCTTCACCGGCGAGCCCTCCGGCGGCGTGATGGCGCTCGATGCCAAGAGCCTCGACAAGCTGTGGGAGTTCCGCACCGGCGGCGGCGTCAACGCGCCGCCGATGACCTTCACCGTCGACGGCAAGCAGTACCTCGCGATCCTGGTCGGCCTCGGCGGCGCCTGGGACAAGTGGTTCATCGATTCGACCCCGGAGCTGAAGAACATCCAGACCGGATCGATGCTCTACGTCTTCGCGCTCTGAGCTGGTTTCCCTTGGGCGGGGCGCCCGGGCGCCCCGCCGGCGACGAGGTTCGACAGGATGCGAAAGATGTTGCTGCCGGCCCTGGCGGCCGGCCTCGCGCTCGCCGCGAGCGCGGCCTGGGCACAAGGCGCCCGCGGCGGGGGCGAGGGCGATCTCGCGGGGTTCAAGAAGGCCTGCGCCGGCTGCCACAAGTGGCACGGCGGCGGCGGGGGCGGCTATGGCGGGGAGGCCCTGTCGCTGCGCAAGACCCAGCTCGACAAGGAGCAGGTCGCCGAGGTCGTGCGCTGCGGCCGGCCCGGCACCGGCATGCCCTACCACCTGCGCGGCGCGTACGACACGGTGAAGTGCTACGACTCGCTCAAGGCCGACATGGGCACCAGCATGCCGCCGGAGACCGCCGTCTTCCTGCGGCCGACGGAGATCGACGCGGTGGCGAACTACGTCGTCACCAGCCTCAAGGGCAAGGGCGAGCCGACGCTGGAGGAGTGCACCGCCTTCTTCGGCGCGACCTCGCGGGCCTGCGACATCTACCGCAAGAAGGAGGGCCCCGATGGCGCGACGGCCTCGCATTGAGCGGGCGGCCCTGCTCGCCCTCCTCCTGTGCGGCGGCGGCCCCGTCCTCGCCGCGGGACCGGACGTCCCGGACCTGCGCGACCTGCGGGTCGGGATGCCGGTCTCCGAGATCTCGCCCACGGGCTATACCGACCTCGCCTGCCGGGAGGGCCCGGCCCGCCCGCTCGCGGCGTGGAGCGAGTGGCGCTCGTGCCCGGCGGATGCCGCGGGGCGGCACGCCGTCGGCTTCGCCTACGCCGACGGCACCACCCGCAACGGCACCCGGGTTGCCGGCCACCCGGCGCGGCTGACGCTGCTGGTCGGCAACGACGCCCGGGTCGACGGGCTGGTGATCGAGACCGACGATGCGGTGCCGCTCTACCTGCGCAAGAAGGGCCATCTCCTCGGGCTCCAGGCCCGCGGCCACTGGGGCGAGGACGGCTGGGCCTGCGCCGAGGGCAAGCCCACCGGCGACGAGACGCCGCTCGGCGAGACCTTCGTCAAGGAGGAGTGCCGCAAGGCCCTGGGGAGCCGCACCGTGACGGTGACGCGCGACCTCTATGGCCACCAGGGCGCCGATCCGCGGGCCTTCGTCAGCCGCACGCGGATCGTGGTGGCGGCGACGAAGTAGGACCGGGCGTCGCGGCGCAGGACCGCCGCGAACCTGTCGGTTCGACAACACCGGCTTCAGCCGCAGTTCAACGCGGGCCGACGAGGATGGCGACATGCCGGCGGTCACCACCGCCCCAGCGTTGCCAGCCAAGAGTCGCCAGCCATGCCCGCGCGTCCCTCGCGCTCCGTCATCCTCGGTGCCCTCGCCCTCCTCGCCGCTGCGGCGCCCGCCGCGGCCGCCGACCTCGACGAGCCGCCGCCCCGCTTCGAGGGCCGGGGCGACTGGCGCCCGGCGCCGCCTCCCCCGCCGCGCTTCGTCCAATCCCCCGAGACCTGCCGGGTCTTCGTCAAGCGCCGCATCGATCCTTACGGCGACGAGGTGGTGCGCCGGGTGCGGGTCTGCGAGGACGGTCCCGGCTACCGCGACGGCTCCCGCTGGGGCGGCCCGCGGCCCTGGGCGCACCACCGCCACTGGGACGACGAGCCCGGGCCGGGCCGCTGGTAGGGCTTTTTACTCGATGATCGGGATCTCCGCCCCGATCGTCACCTCCCTCCGATCGACCCGGCAGGTGAAGGCGTGGGCGGCCACCCCGGCCGCCCGGGCCCGCCGGAAGGCGGCCGCGAAGCCCGGGTCGAGGTCGCCGGCCACCGCGAAGCGCTCGGCCCGCATCTGCACCACCCAGATCACCAGGGCGCGCCCGCCCAGGCGCACGACGTCGGCGAGTTCGTCCATGTGGCGGGCGCTGCGGGCGGCGACGCAGTCCGGGAACTCGGCGAGGCCCGGCCGGCGCATCAGGTGGCAGTTCTTGACCTCGACGTGGATCGGGCCGGCGGCGTCGCCGGCCAGGAAGTCGACCCGGCTCGCCTTGCCGTAGGCCACTTCCGGGCGCCAGGAGGTGGCGGCGGACAGCGGGGCCAGGCGTCCCTCGCGGAAGGCCTCGGCGACGAGGGCGTTCGGCCGGGCGGTGTTGATGCCGACCCATTGCGCCCCGCCGGGCAGGTCCGCCTCGACCAGCTCCCACGACCAGGCGAGCTTGCGGGCCGGGTTGGTGGAGGCCGAGAGCAGCACCGGCCGGCCGGGCTCGACGAGCCCCAGCATCGCCCCCGGATTGGCGCAATGCGCGGTGACGAGGCCGCCGTCGGCGAGTTCGACGTCGGCCAGGAACCGCTTGTAGCGGCGCACCAGCCGCCCCTCGGTCAGCGGGCCTGGGAAGCGCACGGGCGGAAGGCGGGTTCGATGGGCATTCCCGGCGCTTAACCGGTGGCAGCCGGGGTGTCACGCTTGAGCGCCGGCGAGCGCCGCGATAAGGCGATCGTCAACCATCCGGCCGCGGTGCCGATACAAGGACGCTCGATGCCTGACGCCAGCCCCGCCCCAGTCACGGCCGCCATCCTGGTCATCGGCGACGAGATCCTGTCCGGGCGCACGAAGGACAAGAACATCGGCTACATCGCCGAGTACCTGACCAACTCGGGCATCGACCTGCGCGAGGTGCGGGTGGTGCCGGACGTGACCGAGGAGATCGTGGCGGCGGTCAACGCCCTGCGCGGCCGCTACACCTACCTGTTCACCACCGGCGGGATCGGGCCGACCCACGACGACATCACGGCCGACTGCGTGGCGCAGGCCCTCGGCGTCGGCATCGACGTCGATCCGCGGGCGAAGGCGATGCTGCTCGAGCGGATCAAGCCGGAGGATCTCAACGAGGCCCGCCTGCGCATGGCGCGCATCCCGTTCGGGGCCGACCTGATCGAGAACCCGATCTCCAAGGCGCCGGGCTTCATGATCGAGAACGTGATCGTGATGGCGGGCGTGCCGGCGATCATGCAGGCGATGCTGGACGTCGTCGCCCCGCGCCTGAAGACCGGCGCGCGCGTGAACGCCGAGACGATCGAGGCCGGCAACCTGCCGGAGGGCGGCTACGCGGAAGGGCTGGCGGCCATCGCCAAGGCGCATCCGGGCGTGTCGATCGGCTCTTACCCGTCGATGACCCCGGCGGGCTTCCGCAACCAGATCGTGGTGCGCGGCCGCGAGCCGGAGGCGCTTGCAGCGGCGCGCTCCGAGATCGAGGCATTGCTGGCGCGGCTTCAGGCCGAGCGGAGCTGAGGACGCGATGGCTGCCCCGACCGACAAGGCCTTCCCGGTCTCCTGGGACCAGTTCCACCGCGACGCTCGGGCCCTGGCCTGGCGCCTCGCCGGCGCCGGCCCGTTCGAGGCCATCGTGTGCATCACCCGCGGCCTGGTGCCGGCCGCGATCGTGGCGCGCGAGCTCGGCATCCGGCTGGTCGAGACCGTGTGCGTGGCGAGCTACCACGACTACCAGGAGCAGGGCGCCCTCAAGGTGCTCAAGGACGTGGCGCCGAGCATCCGCGCCGTCGGCGACGGCACCGGCCGCGGGGTCCTGGTGCTCGACGACCTCACCGACACCGGCAAGACCGCGCAGGTGGTGCGGGCCATGCTGCCGAACGCCCACTTCGCCACCGTCTACGCCAAGCCCGCCGGGCGGCCCCTGATCAACACCTTCGTGACCGAGGTGAGCCAGGACACCTGGATCTACTTTCCGTGGGACACGGGGCTGTCCTACCAGGCGCCGATCCAGCCCGGAACGTCCGGTTAAGGTATTCGCGCCGCTAACGCGGTCGGCGGCATTCGCCGCGCCAGTCTAGCGCGGTCTTGGGCCTGTTCGCGGACCCGAGGCCCGGGCAGGCCGATCGATAAAATTGCGCGGATCCATTTCAGCGCGGCCGAGCAGGTGGACGGCCATTCTCCTTCGTAACGAAGGGGATGGCGCAGATGACCACGGGTTTCGGGCAGCGGGTGAAGCGGGTTCTGGTCGGCGCGGCGATGGCCTCGACGGCGCTGCTGGCGGCCCAGTGCGGTGCCGCTGCGGCCCAGACCCTCGCCGCCCTTCCGATGCCGAGCGCCGGCGCGCAGGAACTCGGCCAGGCGCGGCCGATCGTCGGGTGGGTCGAGTTCTGCGCGCGCTATGGT
>NZ_LABY01000260.1 GCF_001043975.1 Methylobacterium variabile | reverse complement strand
GGGCAGCTGGCGCAGGTCCGCGGGCTCGCGGACGCGGTCGAGGAGGGGGAGAACCAGATCGGACAAGTCGTGACACTCGCTGTTCAGGGGCGGACCCCGCTCGGGCCTGACGGCCGGGAGTCCTCGCAACTGACGGCCGTTATACCGCAAGCGGCCGGTCGCGCCATCGCGCGGCTCGCTAGCGTTACGGTTGCGGCTGTGCGCAGGGCAACAACTCCGAAGAACATCCTGAACCCGAAGTGAATTCCGGGCGCGGCGGGACAGCTGCGTCCGGATGCGCTAGAGTGATGGGGCACGGTGAGATCGCCCGCCGATTTTGCCAATACGCATCCCCTCACGGAGGTCAGATGAGACGGTCGATACCGGCTCGCGGGCTCGTCCTGGGCATCCTGTTCGCGGTGCCGAGCCAAGCGGGGGCGGTACCCCTGTACCCCAACCTGGATCCCGCCTGGCTGCCGCATCTTCCGGTCTGCCCACCGTCGGACCGGACCTGCGACGCGGTCTCGCGGCGCCGGATCCCCGTCTGCACCTGGCGGGTGCGGCCGACGCCGGAGGGCCCGCGGCGGGTCCGGATCTGCGCGTGACCCTCGCCGCGATGCCGTCCGCCCGCGGCGCCCTCGGCCTGCTCCTCCTGATCCTGCCCGGGCCAGTCCTGGCGCGCAGCTGCCCGGAGCACTTCGCCGGCGGCACGCGTCCCGCGCTGACCAACCCGCGGCTCTCCGCCGACACCACGCTCCTGTGCTACCAAGCCTTCGCGGTCCTGTATTCGGGGCTGTCCCGCACGCCGCTCTACGCCGCCGAGCACCTCACCGCCGCGCGGGTCGAGGCCGCCCGCCGGGTCGACCGGGTCGACGCCTTCCACGAGGAGGACGACCTGCCGGAGGCGACACGCTCCGAACTCGCGGATTACACCGGCAGCGGCTGGGACCGGGGCCACATGGCCCCCTCGGGCGACATGCCGAGCCCGAGCGCGCAGGCCGAGTCCTTCAGCCTCGCCAACATCGTGCCGCAGAACCCGGACGGCAACCGCCGGCTCTGGGCGGGGATCGAGAGCAGCGTGCGGGCGCTGGCGGTCGAGCGGGGCGACCTCTTCGTCGTCACCGGGCCGCTCTTCGAGGGTTCCAGTGTGCAGTCGCTCCGGGGCCGAGTGCTGATCCCGACCCGGCTGTTCAAGGCGGTCTACGACGCCAACCGCGGTGAGGCCGGGGTCTACCTCGCCCGCAACGCCCCGGGCGACGCCTGGGAGGCGATCTCCCTCGACCAGCTCGCCGCGATCGGCGGCCTCGTCGCCTTCCCGGACCTGCCGGCTTCCGTCCGCCGCCGCACCATGGCCCTGCCCGAGCCCCGGCGCGACGAGCATGCCGGCAGCCGCCGCGAGCCCGGCTTCCTCGACTGGCTCGCCGCCGAGCTGCGCCGCGCCGCCCGCCGCGCCTGGCGCGACTTCCTCCGCTCGCTGTTCTGAAGGCCCGTCATGCCCGCGCACGCGAAGCCGACCTTCACCCCGTTCGCCGACGACGCCGCGGTCCAGACCCTCGGCGACCTGACCCTCGAGAACGGCACGGCCCGGGTCGTGCTGCACGGCTCGCTCGAATTCGCCCGCGACCGGGAGAGCCTGGAGCGGGCGAAGGCGCTCAAGGAGACGCTGGCGGCGATCGTGACGGCGCTCGAGGGCGAGGCGGACCTGCCCGAGCGGGCGCAGGAGGTCCGGGTGGCGACGAAAGAGGTCAAGAATCCGTTCGGGTGACTTGGCCCGGGACGACGGTTCCGGGGCGCCCTCGCGCCGCCTTGCACCCCCCCGGCGGCCCTGGTAAGCGCGGGAGCACTCCCCATTCCCACGCGCGGCCGCCCGCGCCGGCACCCGGCGGTCCAGATCGTCTCCCGGGAGCCGGCCCGAATCCGGCAAGGACCACTCGGCCAGACCGCGCGACAGACAACCGGCAAGAAATCCCAGAAAGACCAGCCCATGGCCCGTGAATTCATCTACCACATGCGGGGTCTGACCAAGACCTATTCCAGCGGCAAGAAGGTGCTCGACAACGTGCACCTGTCCTTCTACCCGGACGCCAAGATCGGCGTGCTCGGTGTCAACGGCGCCGGCAAGTCGACGCTGTTGCGCATCATGGCGGGCATCGACACCGAATACTCCGGCGACGGCTTCGTGGCGGAGGGCGCGCGGGTCGGCTACCTGCCGCAGGAGCCGCAGCTCGATCCGGACAAGACCGTGCGCGAGAACGTGATGGAGGGCGTCGCCGAGTCCCAGGCGATCCTCGATCGCTACAACGAGCTCGCGATGAACTACTCCGAGGAGACGGCGGACGAGATGACCCGCCTCCAGGACGAGATCGAGGCCAAGGGCCTGTGGGACCTCGATTCCAAGGTCGACCAGGCGATGGACGCCCTGCGCTGCCCCGGCGACGACGTCGCGGTCGCGACCCTCTCGGGCGGCGAGCGCCGCCGCGTCGCGCTCTGCCGCCTGCTCTTGTGGCAGCCCGAGCTCCTGCTCCTCGACGAGCCGACCAACCACCTCGACGCCGAGACCGTGGCCTGGCTCGAAGGCCACCTGCGCTCCTACCCGGGCGCGATCCTGATCGTCACCCACGACCGCTACTTCCTCGACAACGTCACCGGCTGGATCCTCGAGCTCGACCGCGGCCGGGGCATCCCCTACGAGGGCAACTACTCGTCCTGGCTGGTGCAGAAGCAGAAGCGCCTCGCACAAGAGGGCCGTGAGGAGGAGGCGCGCCAGCGCACCCTCGAGCGCGAGCAGGAGTGGGTCTCGGCCTCGCCGAAGGCCCGGCAGGCCAAGTCCAAGGCTCGTATCGCCCGCTACGAGGAGCTCGTCGCCAAGTCGCAGGAGAAGGGGCCCTCGACCGCGCAGATCGTCATCCCGATCGCCGAGCGGCTGGGCAACAACGTCATCGAGTTCGAGCACCTGGAGAAGGCCTTCGGCGACCGGCTGCTGATCGACGATCTGTCGTTCAAGCTGCCGCCGGGCGGCATCGTCGGCGTGATCGGCCCGAACGGCGCTGGCAAGACCACCCTGTTCCGGATGATCAACGGCCTGGAGAGCCCCGACAAGGGCGAGATCCGCGTCGGCGAGAGCGTCAAGCTCGGCTACGTCGACCAGTCCCGCGACGCACTCAACCCCGACGCCACCGTCTGGCAGGAGATCTCGGGAGGCAACGACATCCTGTATCTCGGCAAGCGCGAGATCAACAGCAGAGCCTATTGCGGCGCCTTCAACTTCAAGGGCTCGGACCAGCAGAAGAAGGTCGGCGTGCTGTCGGGCGGCGAGCGCAACCGCGTCCACCTCGCCAAGATCCTCAAGAGCGGCGCCAACGTGCTGCTGCTCGACGAGCCGACCAACGACCTCGACGTCGACACCCTGCGGGCGCTCGAAGAGGCGCTCGAGGATTACGCCGGCTGCGCGGTGATCATCAGCCACGATCGCTGGTTCCTCGACCGGATCGCGACCCACATCCTCGCCTTCGAGGGCGACAGCCACGTCGAGTGGTTCGAGGGCAACTTCGCCGATTACGAGGCGGACAAGAAGCGGCGCCTCGGCGTCGATTCCACCATCCCGCACCGGATCAAGTACAAGAAGTTCAGCCGCTGAATGGCGGGAGGCGGCGCTCCGGCGCCGCCTCCTTCGAACACGACGCCGACGAGGAAACGGGCCCTGCGGGGCCCGTTCTCGTGTGGGGATCGTGCGACCGGGCTACCGGGTCGCCGAGTACAGCGAGGCGCCCGAGGCGATCGGCGAGGTGACGGTGGAGAAGACGCTCAGCACCTTCTGGACCTCGGTGAAGGGGGCGTTCGAGACGTAGACGAGGTCGCGGTTGCGCATCCGGAACGCCTGGGAGACGAACAGGCTGTTGGGATCGCGCATGTTGATCCGGTAGACCACCGGCACGAAGTTCGCGCTGAGCAGCGGGCTTGCCGGATGCAGGCGGCGCACCACCGAGGCCGGCTCGAACCGGAAGACGAACACGCCGGCCGGGTCGGCCTGGAAGTCGCGCAAGCCCCCGGCCTTGGCGAGCGCCTGGGCGAGCGTGATGCCCTCGGCCGAGAACGGAATCTCGAAATTCGCCCCCGTGGCGCCGACGGCCAGGAAGGTCTGGGGATCGCGCACCAGGGTGAGGGTGTCGCCCGGGCGCAGGAAGATGTTCTCGCGCGGGTTGGAGACGACCGCGGTCATCGGCACCGTGGCGGTGGTCGAGCCGCGCGAGAGCCGCACGAAGGTCTCGTTCACCGGCGCCGAGATGCCGCCGGCAGTGGCGATCACGTCGAGCAGCCGGTCGCCCTTCTCGGTCAGCGGCACGCGGCCGCCGCCGAGGACGGAGACGGGAGCGGCGCCACCAGCGCGGCCCGCCGCCGCCAGGCGGGCGCCGCCGCCGGCCGCCGCCGCCTCGCCCAGCACCGTGACGCTGGTGCTGAGCGGCGAGTTCACGGTGACGAGCACCTGCGGCTGGATCGCCTTGCCGGCGAGCTCCTGCTCGATCTGGGCCTGGACGTCCGGGGCGCGCTTGCCCGCCACCTGGATGCGGCCGGCATAGGGCACCGAGATCGTCCCGTCCCGGGCCACGATCTGCTCGGGAATGCTGGAGGATTTCGAGCCCGTGGAGAAGCGGTCGGCGATCGCGGGGCCCGAGAACAGGCCGCCGCTGCCGGCCTCCCAGATCGTCACGGTCACGGCATCGCCGACGCCGATCACCGGCTGGACCGAGGGGCGGCGGTCGCCGAAGGAGGCGAGCAGGCTGTCGAGGGGGCGGCCGCGCAGGGCCTCCACCACGGCGGCGTCGACGTCGACGATCTCGTAGCGGGCGAGCAGGCCCTGGTCGGTCGCCACGTCGGCGCCCTTCTCCACCGCGCTCGCCGTCGGCCCCGCCGCGGGCAGGAAGCCGCTGCAACCCCCGATGAGGCAAGCCGCCGCCAGGACCGCTGGCAAACCGACGCGCACCATGCACCACCCTCCGAACGACGTCGGGCCATCCGCGATGGCCCTCGGTCCTGCTCCATCGATACCGGCCGCGCCGCGTGCGGGCCGGCATTCGCCCTGATCGGCGGACGCGCCTGGGCGCGGCCGCACGCGGCCACGCTTCGCCAGCCTCCCTCTAGCATCCCGGATCGCTGCGATCGATTTAACGGGACGCCGCCGGGGCCGTCGGCATGCACAAGCGGCGCCGGTGTTGCGCCGGGTCCACTCCGGGCCGGCCTGCCGGGAGGGCCGTCGGCCGCAAATGCGTCGCGAGCGTGGCGGCAGGCGCGGCTCCCCTGGCGCCGATGCAATCGGGCGTGAATCCTGGGGATGATTTTCCGAAATTCCACGTTCCTGCCCAGATCACCGGCCTAATGGCGGCGGTCGACCGCGACGGCCGGATCCCTCAGGCGCAGCACTGTGATTTCCCGCAGGTGTTGCAGCCCTGCCATTGTCCGTCCGGGCTCGGCCGGTAGTGTCCGCGTCGTCAGCGGCTCGCGCGCGGCTCGCGCGCCCCGAATGTCCGTCCGGGCGGGCTGGCAGCAGCCTGCTCGGACCTTCGCCGTCCCAGGGCCCGACCGGAGACCGTGAGCGGTCGCCGGCTCCCGCCCAGACCCGAGGTGTGCCCGTGAGAGCTGATCCCGCGCGAAACGTCGAACCGAGCCGCCAGGAGACCCGGCAGCCCGTCCGCCCGGGCCACCGCCAGGACAGTCGTCAGGTCTTCCTGTTCCTGCAGGGTCCGGTCACGCCGTATTTCGCCCGGGTCGCCGACGCGCTCGAGGCACGGGGCCATCGCTGCCTGCGGGTGAACCTCTGCTTCGGCGACTGGCTGTTCTGGCGCCGGGCCGGCGGGGTCAACTTCCGCGGCACCCGCGAGACCTGGCCGGCCTTCATCGCCGACCTGATCGACCGCGAGGGCGTGACCGACCTGATGCTGCTCGGCGAGCAGCGCTACTACCACAAGGTCGCGATCGCCGCCGCCAAGGCCCGTGGGCTGAACGTCACGGTGACGGATTTCGGCTATCTGCGGCCGGACTGGATCACGCTCGAGCGCGACGGCATGTCGGGCGACAGCTGCTTCCCGAAGGACCCGGACGCGGTGATGGCGCTGGCCGCGCAGGCGCCCGAGCCCGACCTGGTGCCGCGCTACCGCGACAGCTTCCTCACCCAGGCCTCCTGGGACATGGCCTACCACCTGATGAGCAACTGGCTCTGGTGGCTCTATCCCGGCTACAAGTCGCACCAGGTGCACCACCCGGCCCTGGTCTATATCGGCACCGGCCTGCACATCCTGCGCGCCAAGCGCACCGGCCCGCGGGGCGACGCCCTGGTGCGCCGCCTGCGGGAGGCCGGCACGCCCTACTACGTGCTGCCGCTGCAGATGGAGAACGACTTCCAGCTGCGCGCCTACTCGCCGTTCTTCGACCTCAAGACGCCGATTCACGCGGTGATCCGCTCCTTCGCCGAGCACGCGCCGGCGGAGTCGCGCCTGCTGGTCAAGATCCACCCCCTCGATCCGGGCATCCGCAACTGGTCGCGCATCGTGCGCCGCTCGGCGGTGAAGTGGGGCGTCGCCGACCGGGTCGACTTCGTCGACGGCGGCGACCTCGGCGCCATGCTGGAAGGCTGCCGGGGCGTCGTCACGGTCAACAGCACCGTCGGCCTGTGGTCGATGCGCGCCAACAAGCCGACCATGACCCTCGGTGCCGCGATCTACGACATCCAGGGCCTGACCTACCAGGGCGCGCTCGAGACGTTCTGGACGAAGGCCGAGCCGCCCCGGCGCGACCTCTGGGACGCCTTCATCAAGGCGATCGTGGCCAACATCCAGATCCGCGGCGTGTACTACAAGGGCGAGGGCCTGGCGGCGGCGGTGGAGGCCACGGCCTCCCGCCTCGACCTCACGCAGGGCGCTTGGCTCGAGGTGCGCTCCCGGGCCCGCACCCTGCCCGAGGCGGCCGACGACCTGCCGGGGGGCATCGAGGCGCTTCAGAACGCCTGAATGCGCAAGCACGAGAGGCGAGACCAGAACGGGGCCGGCAACGGCCCCGTTGTCGTTTCCGGACACCGTCGGCGCACGCACCATCTCAAGGTTTCGCATAAGTTAAAGCCAGATCAACATCGCCCATGCTGGTTTGAAAGCGCCGCATGCTTCGACAGGAAGCCGGCACTCACTGTCTGTCCTGTATATGTCCGCAATGTTGCGGGATTCAGTTCAGACAAACTCCTGCCTTGCCGAGGGCGAGCCGGCGGGAGGACCTGCTCTTGTCGCGCGACGCCGCCGTCCACGGCGATGAGGGCGGCCGCGCGGAACCGGGAGGATCCGCTCCGATGTCGTCCATCTCGACCTCAACCGTTTCGAGGGGCGAGGGCCCCCCGTCGCTCGTCCGTGGCGCAGCACGCGCCCTCGGCGCGGTCGTCCGGGCGCCGCTCTGGATCGCGGGCGTCGCCGGGGCCGACAAGTCCTTCGCCAAGAATCCGATCCTCGGCAGCCCGGCCCTGAACCGGCTCGGCCTTCATGTCGGTCGGGTACGGCTCGCCGCCCGCATGGCCGAGCAGCGTCGCGCGCGGCTGGCAGGCCTCCTCGACCCGGCCGATCGCGCCGCCTTCGATCGCGACGGCATCGTGGTCAAGCGCGACTTCCTCGACCCGGCAGCCTTCGCGGCGCTGAAAGCCGAGATCTACGGCCGCAGCTTCGAGGCGCGGGAGCTGCGCCAGGGCCAGGCGGTGCAGCGGATGGTGCCCCTCGGCGGGCGGTCCCTGGCGACGCTGCCGCACTTGAAGGCCCTGACCGAGCATCCGGGATTGCGGGGCCTGACCTACTACGCCGCGTCCCGGGCCGGCGAGCCGGTCTACTATCTCCAGACGGTGCTGGCCGAACCCGACGGGCCGAACGACCCGCAGACCGCGCTCCACGCCGACACCTTCCACGCCACCACCAAGGGCTGGTTCTTCCTGCACGACGTCGCCGAGGAGGACGGGCCCTTCACCTACGTGCCGGGCTCGCATCGGGCGACGCCTGAGCGGCTCGAGTGGGAGCGGGCACAGAGCATCGCCGCCCGGAGCGCCGCCAACGGCCACCACGCCGCCGGCTCGTTCCGGATCGCCGAGGACGAGCTCGCCGGGCTCGGCTACGGCCGGCCGGTGCGGGTGGCGGTGCCGGGCAACACCCTGGTGATCGCCGATACCTTCGGGTTCCACGCCCGGGCCCCGAGCCTGCGGGCGAGCACCCGGGTGACGGTGCACACCTATATCCGCCGCAACCCGTTCCTGCCCTGGACCGGCCTCGACCCGAAGGCGCTGCCGGGCCTGCGCGGGCGGGAACTGTCGCTCTACCTCGGCCTGCAGGACGCGAAGCGCCGCCTGACCGGCCGCGGCGCACCCTGGCGCCCGGTCGGGGCCGTCGCCATCGACGCGCCAGCCCGGATCTAAGGGCGTCTCATCGCATGGGCGCCGCGCGGGCGCGCGATCGAGGTCCGGACGATGACCTCCGGACCTCGGATCACCCGCGCCGCAGCAGATGGCGCCAGACCGCCGACCAGACCTGCTTGAGCAGAGCCTCGGGGGTGAGGGCCCGGCGCGCCAGCTCCGGGTCGCCCTCGGCGAGGCGCTGCACCAGCACCTCGGGCGGGCAGGGCAGGCCGGTGCGCGGATCGACGTAGCGCGGATAGAGGATGAGGGCGCCCGCCACCAACTCGTCGAGGCTGAGGCGGCGGGTGCGGCGGAGGCAGCCCGGATCGTCGGTCAGGCCCCAGCCGGCGTAGAACGGCACACCGTGGGTGGTCACCGCCTTGCCGCGCAGAAGCGCCTCGAAGCCGATGAGCGAGGTCACGACCTCGACCCGGTCCGCCGCCTCGATGGCGTCGATCGCCGAGACGTCGCGCAGCACCACGTCCGCGTGGGTCGCGAGGACGTCCGGCGGCACCCAGCCCGGCCGCAGGCCCGCCTCGACGTCCGGGTGCGGCTTGAAGGCAATCACGGCACCGGGATTGCGCTCGCGCGCGAGGCGCAGGAGCGCCGCGTTGCCCGAGACCGTCGCAGCTCCGAGGCGGATCGAGGCGTCGTTCTCGACCTGGCCGGCGACCAGCACCACCGGTCCCGGCCGCGGCATCGGCGGCATCGCGGCGCTGCCGACGTTGTACTTGCTCACCCGCGCCGCGATCACCGCCTCGCGCAAGGCGGCCGCCCGGGCGAGGAGATCGGCCGAGAAGCTGCCGGTCTCGAGCAGGTGCTCGAGGTCGCTCTCGCGCGTCGCGTCGTAGTAGACGCCGGCGGCGTCGAGGACGTGCGAGGCGCCCGGTCGCAGGGCGACCCCGAGGCCGATCGAGCGCAGGAAGCCGTCCTCCATGCGCAGGAGCGGCACGCCGGCCTCGCGACAGGCCGCCTCGGTCCCCGCCGGCATCCGGCTCGCCCAGGTCACGACGCGTCGGACCGCCGCGAGCTCACCGGCGGTGACCGGCGCATCGCCCCGGCGCACCACCGGGCGGCTGCCCGGCGCCGACAGGGTCCGGGAGATCCAGTCCCGCTTCCACGCCGAGAAGCCGACGCAGAGGGTCGGCACGGCGTTCTCGCGCCAGCGCGCCGCGACGAGGTCGAGGATCGCCACGGCGTCCTCGAACCGGGCCGGCGCCCCCGTGTAGGGGTCGAAGTAGCGCGAGCAGACCAGGTAGGCGGCGGCGAACACCTCGGCCGGCTCACGCCGTCGGGTGCGCCGGGGCAGGTGCAGCCGGTCGTCGGTGAAGCCCCAGCCGGCGTAGAAGGGCAGGCCGAAGCAGGTCACCGGCGTGCCCGCCAGCGCCGCCTCGAAGCCGGCATGGGCGGAGACGACGTAGACGCGGTCGCTATCCTCGGCCACTGACCAGGCCGTGACCGGGTCGACCACCAGCCGGGCGCCCGCAGCTTCCGCCGCGGCCGCATCGATGTGGCCGCGCCGGCCCACCTTCGCCGCGGGATCCATCACCACTAGGCGCTCGGCCTCCGGCGCATCCGCCGCGGCGGCCGCCAGCATCGCCCCGAAGGCGCTGGCCCCGGCGAGGCCGAAGCCGACCGTCGGGTCGCCGACGGCCTGGTCGACGATCACGACGCGCCGGGTGGCGGCATTCCCGTGCGCCCGCGCCGGCAGGTCGCGGCGGCGGGGATCGTTGTCGAGGCTGAGCCGCCCCTCGCGCAGGCGGGCGATCCCGGCCCGGGCGCGCGCGAAGAGCTCGTCCGACTCCCAGCCGCCCTCCTCGAGCATGACCTCGAGCTCGCTCGGCGCCGTGGCGTCGTAGTGGATGCCGAGCCCGTCGATGATGTAGCTCAGGGCCCGCTCGGGACGGGCGTCGCCGAGGCGCAGGAAGCCCTCGTCCCAGCGGTCGCTCAGGCGCACCCGCCGCGAGGTCGGCTCGCTGCCCAGGCGGCGCGAGCGCCGCGGGCCGGGACCCTCCGACTCCGACGGCATCCGGGGCCACAACCGCTTCAGCTTGCCGCGATCCATCCGCCTCTCACTCACTGCGGACCGTGCCGCCCAGGCGATGCAACCCGGAGGAGGGGCCGTTCCACATCACCCCGGTCCCGTCAAGCACGCACGGCATGCGCACGGGTCCGGATCCCGGCCGCGCTCCGGTGCATGGGCGTCAGTCCTGCCCCGGTTCTCGTTAAGACGGATCTGACGTGCCCGCCCCCGCATGCCGGCTTTTTCCGCGACCCGGCAGGGACCGTCGTGCTACAGGCGCGGCCGTGCCGCCGCGTTCCGATCGTCCCGAGGGAGTCGCCATGCCCGTCATCCTGATCACCGGCGCCTCGAGCGGCATCGGCGCGGCCCTGGCGCAGCACTACGCCGCCCCCGGCACCACCCTGGTCCTGAATGCCCGCGGCGCGGAGCGCCTGGAGGCGGTGGCGGAGGCCTGCCGGCGCAAGGGCGCCGATGTCGAGGCCCGGTCCCTCGACGTGCGCGACCGGGACGGCGTGCGGGCCTGGATCGACGACGTGGCGGAGCGCCGCGGCCTCGACCTCGTCATCGCCAATGCGGGCGTCAATGGCGGTCATCCCGACGGCGGCCTCGAGACCGAGGAGACCGCCTTCCTGGTGCTCGACGTCAACCTGATGGGCGCCCTCAACGTGGCACTGCCCTGCGTCGCCCGGATGGCGGAGCGAGGCCGCGGGCAGATCGCGCTGATCTCCTCCCTCGCCGCCATCGCGCCGCTGCCGGACGCGCCCGCCTATAGCGGCACCAAGGCGGCGCTCCTCGCCCACGGCCTCGCGCTGCGCGAGAAGCTGGCGCCCAAGGGGGTGCGGATGAACGTGGTCTGCCCAGGCTACGTGAAGACCGCCATGGGGGCCGACTACGAGGGCTGGCGCCCGCTCGAGATGAGCGCCGAGGCGGCGGCGCGGCGCATCGCCAAGGGACTTGCCCGCGACGAGGCGGTGATCGCCTTCCCGGCGGCGCTGGCGGCCGCGGCCCGCGGCGCGGCGCTGCTGCCGGAATCCCTGCGCCGGCTCGGCATGCGCGGCTTCAGCTTCCGGATGAGCGAGCGGCAGCAGCGCTGAGCTCGGCCCCGTCGCGGAGAAGGAAGGACCCGGTGCGGATTGCCCTGTTCACCCTCGAGGCCCTGCCCAACGCCCGGGCGGTGCGCCGCTTCGTGGCCGACCACGCCGAGCGGATCGCCTTCGTGGGCCTGTCCGACCCCGAGCGGCCGAGCACCGGCGGGCTGACCGGGCAGGTGCGGCGCCACCTCCGGCGCTCCGGGCCTGGCTTCCTGCCCTATCTGGCGGTGAATTTCGGCCTGCCCGACCTCGTCCGCGGCTTAAGCCCGGCGACGCAGGCGCTCGCCGGCAGCCGCGACGTGCCGGAGGCCACGCCCCTGCGCACGCTGTGCCGGCGCCTCGGCCTGCCGCACACCACCGTCACCGACGTGAACGGGCCGGAGGTGACCGGGCACCTGCGCCAGCACCGGGCCGACCTGATCCTGTCGTTCCACTTCGACCAGATCTTCGACGCCGCGACCCTCGCGGCGGCGCCGAAGGGCGGGCTCAACGTCCATCCTTCGCGGCTGCCGCGCCACCGCGGCCCGGTGCCGACCCTGCACGCGCTCCTTGATGACACGCCGGATTTCGGCGTCACGGTGCACCGGCTCGCACCGACGATCGATGCCGGCGGCATCCTGGCGCAGCAGGCCGTGGCGCTGCCCGCCGACGTCACCGCCTCGCGGGCCGCCATTCTGCTGCACGAGGCGGGCCGGCCGCTGCTGGATGGTGTGCTGGCCGAGGCCGAGCGGGCCGGCGCGCTACCGGAGGGGCGGAGCGTCCCTGTCCTGCCCTATTGCGGCTTCCCGACGCCGGCGCAGCTGCGCGACCTGAAGCGGCGGGGCAGGAAGCTCGTCGATACCGGGGACCTGCGCGAGGCGCTAAGCCTGTCGCTCAAGCCGTGATTCGGCTCCATCGGCGTGCAAGTCCCGACGCGCGCCGACCTGAACCGGATCCGCCACGTCATCCCGGGTTCCGCTGCGCGGCCCCCGGGTTGCCGATGGAAGGGTTTTTTTTGAGACGCGGAGGGATTACGCCCGCCGCGACATCAGCCGCTCGACCAGCGAGCCGCCCCGGTTCAGCTCGTCGAGTTCGTCGGCGAGCGCCGTCACGGTCTCGCGGATCTGCTCGGGCGTGTGCTCGGAGGTGATGAAGAAGCGCAGGCGCGACGAGCGCTCCGGCACCGCCGGATGGATGATCGGCTGCACGTTGATCCCGCGCTTGAACAGCCGGTCGGACAGGGTCACGGCCTTGAGCGAATCGCCCAGGATCACCGGCACCACCGCGAGGCCGAGGCTCGTGCCGGTGTCGAGGCCGCGCTCGCGGGCGCAGGCGAGGAACAGGGCGCCGTTGCGGCGCAGGCGCGCCACGCGCTCGGGCTCGCGCCGCATCAGGGCGAGGGAGGCGGTGGCGGCGGCGGCGAGGGGCGGCGACAGGCCGACCGAGTAGACGAAGCCGCCCGCGGTGCATTTCAGGAGCTCGACCAGGGCCGCGGCGCCGGCGATGTAGCCGCCGCAGGACGACAGCGTCTTCGACAGCGTGCCCATCCAGATGTCGACGCTGCCGGGGGCGACGCCGCACTGCTCGTGCAGGCCGTGGCCGTCCTGGCCCAGCACGCCGAGGCCGTGGGCGTCGTCGACCATCAGCCAGGCGCCGTAGCGCTCCTTGAGGGCGACCACGCCGGCGAGGTCGGGGGCGTCCCCGTCCATGCTGTAGAGGCCCTCGATCACGATCAGCGCCCGGCGGTGCTCGTGGCGGGTCGCGTGCAGCAGGGATTCGAGGGCCTGGAGGTCATTATGGGCGAAGCTGCGGCGCTGGGCGCCCGACAGCTGCGCCCCGGTGACCACCGAGTTGTGGATCAGGGCGTCGTGGTAGATCACGTCGCCGGGCTCGAGCAGGGCCGCGATGGTCGCCACGTTGGTGGCGTGCCCGCTCACCATCACGACGCAGGCCTCGGTGCCGTAATGCGCGGCCAGCGCCCGCTCGAGGGCGAGGTGGCCCGGGCGCTCGCCGGCGACGATCCGGCTCGCCGAGGCCGAGGTGCCGTAGGTCGCGAGCGCGCCTTGCGCCGCCGCGTTCACCTCCGGATGGCCATTGAGCCCGAGATAGTCGTAGGACGAGAAGTTGACGAAGGGCCGGCCGTCGATCTGCGTCGTGGCGCCGGCCTTGGCGTCGTGGACGCGGAAGAACGGGTTGCCGAGGCCGATCAGGTCGGCCGCCGAGCGCTGGAGCTTCAGCTCCTTGTAGGCGGGCAGGCTGTCGAAGCTCTGGGCCTGGGCGAGGGCGGGCTTGGGCGTCGGGCGGGCCGGCGCGGGGCGGACGGGAGCCTTGCCGAGGCGGGCGGCGACGAAGCCCGCCAGGGCCTCGCGTCCGCCCGCGCCGTTGGAGGATCCGCTGCTCATGAGGTGATGACCTTGATGTCCTGGCTGTTCTGCTCGACCAGCACCTGGAGGGACTGCAGCGCCTCGGCGTCGACCGCCTCGGCCCCGCCATGGCGCTGCGACAGGCTGAGCACCGCCGCCGCGCTCTCGTCGACCGGGGCCGAGACCGACTGGATCAGGGTATCGGCGAGTTCGGTCACGGTCTGGCCGCTCGACACGCCGGCGGGCGGCGCCTCGAGGCCGAAGCGCTCCTGCAGGCTCGCGCCGAGCTCGACGCCCATGAGCGAGTCGAGGCCGATCTCTGAGAGCTGGCGCACCCGGCTGATGTCGTCCTTCGGCAGGCGCAGGATGCGGGCGATGTCCTCCACGATGGCGTCGGCGACGGTCTTGCGGACCTCGTCGAGGTCGTGGGCGCGCAGCAGGGCCGGGATGCTGATCGCGGCCTGCCCGCCGGACTCCGCCTGCTGCTCGGAGCCGAGGCTGGCGTAGCTCGGGGAGCGCAAGGTCGCGAGACGCTCGCGCGCCTTGCCCCAGTGCATCGCCGCGATGGCGATCACCGCGTCGTCGGGAGCGGATCCCTGCGACCCCAGCGCCTCGGCCATCAGGTCGAGGGACTTGCGGGCGTCGACCGGCGTCACGCCGACGCGGCCGGCCAGCGTCTCCATCACGGCCTTGTTGCGGGCGAGCACGCCCACGTCGCCGATGGCGCCCCAGGCCACCGCCAGGGCCGGCAGGCCGAGGCGGCGGCGCTGGCGGGCGAGGCCCTCCATGAAGCCGTTGGCGGCGACGTAGGAGCCCTGGCCCGGGTTGCCGATGAAGGTCGTGGCCGAGGAGAACAGCACGAAGTAGTCGAGGGACCGGTCGCGGGTGAGCGCGTCGAGGTGGCCGGCGCCGGTCACCTTGGGGGCGATCACCGCGTCGAGGGCGGCCGGGTCGAGGTTGGCGATCAAGCCGTCCTGCAGCACCATTGCGCCGTGGATGATGCCGGCGAGCTTGCGCCCCCCGGCCTCGACGCGGGCGAGCAGGCGCCGGACGGAAGTCTGGTCGGCGATGTCGCAGGACTCGACCTGCACCGCGACGCCGCGGGCCTTGAGGTCGGCGATGGCCGAGAGCGCGGCCTCGCCGGACGGCGCCTTGCGGCCGACGAGCGCGATGTGACGCGCGCCCCGGTCGGCGAGCCAGCGCGCCGCCTCGATGCCGAAGCCGCCCAAGCCCCCGGTGACGAGGTGGACGCGGTCGGGCGCCACCACGAAGGGCTTGCCGGTCTCGGCCGGGACCGTGCCGGCCCTCGGCGGCGCGATCACGATCTTGCCGACATGACCGGACTGCTGCATCAGCCGGAACGCGTCCGAGACCTCCTCCGCCGCGAAGGGCTGGTAGGGCAGCGCCTTCAGGCTGCCGTCGGTGAACAGCGCCATCACCTCGCGGAACAGCCGCTTGCCCTCCTCCGGCTGGAACTGGAGCAGCTGGTCCAGGTCGACGCCGAAATAGGACAGGTTCCGGCGGAACGGCCGCAGGCCGATATGGGTGTTGGCAACGTAGTCGCGCTTGCCGAGTTCCACGAAGCGCCCGAAGGGCTTGAGCGCGTTGAGGCTGCGCTCCATCGCCTCGCCGAACAGGCTGTTGAGCACCACGTCGACCCCGTCGCCGGTGATGCGGCGGATGTCGTCGACGAAGGCGAGCGAGCGCGAATCGAGCACGTGCTCGGCGCCGAGCGCCTTGACCAGCGCGCGCTTCTCGTTCGAGCCGGCCGTGGCGATGACCCGGGCGCCGCGCATCCGGGCGATCTGGAGCGCCGCGAGGCCGACGCCGCCGGCGCCGCCATGGACCAGCACCCACTCGCCGGCCTTGAGGCGGGCGAGCGTCACGAGGCCGTAATAGGCCGTGAGGAACGCCACCGGCGTGGTGGCGGCGGCCTCCGACGACAGCCCCTGCGGAGCCGCCGCCACGACCATCTCGGGCACCACGATGTGGGTGGAAAAGCCCGACTGGGCGAAGGCCACCACCCGGTCGCCGGGCTTGAACGCAGTCACGCCCGCGCCGACGGCCGCGACGCGGCCGGCGCATTCGAGGCCGAGCCGCGGACCGGCGAAGCCGTCCTCGAGGATCTCCTCGGGCAGCATCGACAGGGCCCAGAGCACGTCGCGGAAGTTGAGGCCGGTGGCCTCGACCGCGATCTCGATCTCGCCCACGCCGGGCGCGGCGCGCTCGGCCGGCCCCCAGTGCATCTCGTTGAGGCCGCCGGTCGTGCTGCGCTCGAGCCGCGCGGCCGGGGCTGCGGGACCGGACCGGCGGGCCAGACGCGCGCCCTGCGAGAAGCGCACCACGCGGGTGGCGTCGTCGTCGACCACGATCTCGGTCTCGGGCGTGCCGGACAGGATCAGGTCGCGCAGGCGCTCGGCGGAGCGCTTCGAGGAGATCGCCGTCGAGAGGTCGATGCGGCGCACGTCGAGGCTGGCGACCTCGTTGGCCAGCGTCCGGGTGAAGGCCCACATGCCGGCCTCGACGCCGCAGGCGAGCCCGCCGCGGTCGCGGGTGGCGCCGGGGCAGACGACCCAGAGCCGGGTCTGGCGGCTGCCGAGGTGCTCGACGCAGCGCTTGAGCCCGAGGCAGCGCTCGCGCAGCCGCTCGGCCGGCTCGCCGCCGCGGTTGAAGGCGCCGGCGAGGTACACGACCGTGTCGGGCGTCTCGCGCTCGAGCTCGCGCAGGGAAGCCTCGGAATCGAGGATGATCGAGACGTGGACCCCGCTCGCCACCAGCAGGGTCGCCAGCGAGGAGGCGGTCTCGGCCGCGAACTCGTCCTCGGAGCCGATCACGAAGGCGAAGGTCTGGCCGGCGGCGGCCTTCGGCCGCGGCGGAGCCTCGGCCAGAAGCAGCAGGTCGTTGCCGTTGCGCGTCACCGCCCGGTCGGCCGCGACCTTGACGAGGCCGACGGCGCTCAACGAGCGCTGCCAGGCGGCGACGTCGTCGAGGCGCCCGACCGGCACCTCGCCGACGGTCTCGAACCAGCCGGCGTTCAGGCCGAACACCATGTCGCGGAACAGCGAGGCGCCGGGCTCGACCGCCGCGAACAGGCCGCCGGCCGCGAGGCTCGACGCCAGCGGGCTCAGGAGGTCGCGCGAGGCGCGGTGGAGCACGTCGCTCGCGAGCACCGCGTCGAAGGCGGCGAGGCCCAGCGCCGCCGGGTCCTCGACGACCGTGACGCCGGCGGGCAGGGCGAGGCGGGCGCGCTCGGCGAGGCGCCGGTCGGCCTCGAACACCGTCAGGCGCGCCTCGTTGAGGCCCGCGAAGGTCGCGACCTGGGCCGAGAGCGGCCCGAACCCGACCTGGAGCAGGCGCAGGGCCCGGTCGCGCGGCAGGGACGCGGCGCTGTCGGAGAGGAGCCGCATCACCGCGTCGGCCGAGGCCCGCACGGTGGCGCCGCGCAGCGAGAACGCGTCGAGCGCCGCCTGCGGCAGGGACGGGGCCTCCGCCAGCGTGCCGGCCAGGATGCGCGAGACGACGGCGCCGAGGTCGGCGCAGAGCAGCAGCTCCGCCGACAGCTCCGGATGGTCCGCCGCGATCCAGCGCATGATCTCGTCGGGCGCCGGGAGCGTCACGTCGGCGCGCAGGCGCCAGCGACCGTCGCCGGCTCCTTCCGCGAGGCCGCTGACTTCCAGCGCCAGGAGCTGGTTGACGAGCCAGGGCCGCAAGGCCGTCGGCAGCCGGCGCGAGGCTGCGACGTCGACGACGCCGCCCGCCGCGAGGCCGCGGGCCAGCTGGTCGGCGAGCGAGGTCGCCCAGCCCTCGAGCAGCATGTGGCCGCCGCCCAGGGCCGCCTCGCCGGTGGCCGTGACCGCGCCGGCCTGCCGGCGGACAAGCGCCGCAATGGCCGGCTGCGGCTCGAGGGCAATCGCCGTCGGCTCGGTGGCGAGCTCGGTGAACTGGCGGATCGCGAAGGCGTCGAGGTCGTTGCCGGCCTTCATGCGCAGGGCCTGGAACCGGCCCTCGCGCAAGGTGGCGACGACCTCGCCGGCCTCGTCCACCAGGGTGAAGTCGGCCAGGATGCTGCGCTCGTTGCACCGTCGGGTGCGGATCACCGCCCGGGCGATCGCCGCGCCCGGCCGCAGCAGCCGGACCTCGCCGAAGCGGATCGGCACGTAGGCCCGGGTCGCCGCCTCGCCGAGGAGGTCGGCGAAGAGCAGGATCAGGCCGTGGAAGCAGGAATCGAGGCGAGCCGGCACGAGGCCGTAGCGGGCATTCGCCTCGGCCGGCACCAGGTCGGACACGATGGTGGCGTCGTCGATCCGCGCGCTGCGGGCGACCTGGCGGAAGGTCGGGCCGAAGCCGAGGCCGGACGCCCTGGCGCGGGCGTAGAGCGCCTCGCCCTCGACCGTGGTCTCGGACGGCAGGGCCGCCATCTCGCGGCCGGACAGGCGAGGCGGGAGCGGCGTCTCGCCCTCGACCAGCTTGGCCACGGCGTGGAGCTGCCACGGCGCCTGGCTCAGGCGCGGCCGCGAGAGGATCTGCACGAGGTTGGCGCCCGGCGCGAACCGGGACAGCACCTCGCGCACCGCGTCCTCGGCGAAGACCATCGGCTGCTGGATCTCGAGATCGGCGAGGGTCACGCTCTCGGAGCGCACGATCTCGCGGCCGACAGCCAGCGCCATCTCGGCGAAGGCCGCGCCGGGCAGGATCGCCTGACCGTCGATGCGGTGGTCGTCGAGGTCCGGCAGGGTCGCGACGTCGAGATGGGCGATCCACTCGAGGCCGTCCGGCCCCTGGCGGCCGCCGATCAGCGGGTGGTAGGGCCGGGCGCTCGCGGGGTTCGCCGCCTCGGTGGTCTCGGGCAGGCGGAACACCTTGCGCTGCCAGGGGTAGTGGGGGAGCGCCACCACCCCGGCCGGGTCGCGCCCGAACGCCACGTCCTCGTCGACCGCGGCGCCGGCCGCCAGCGCCGCCGCCAGCGCCCGCCGGAACGGATCGGCGTCGAGCGCCTTCTTGGGCAGCACGCCGACCGTGGCGCCGTCGAGCCCGAGCGGCTCGAGGCAGTCGCCGATATGGGGCAGCAGGGTCGGGCGCGGCCCCACCTCGACGAAGACCCGGGCGCCGGCTTGCGCCGCGGCCTGGATTGCCGCGCTGAACCGCACCGGCTCGCGGATGTTGCGCCACCAGTAGCCAGCGTCGAAGGCGCGGCCGTCGAGCAGGCCGCCGGTCACCGTCGAGGCGAGCGGCACGGTGCCGGAAGCGGGGGAGAGCCCGGCGAGGTCGCGCCGCAGCGCCGCCTCGATCGGGTCCATCAGCCGGCCGTGGAAGGCGTAGTCGAGGTCGAGCTTGCGGCCGCGGCGGCGCTTGCGGGCGAGCGCCTTCATGGCGGCGTCGATCACCGCCACCGGGCCCGCCACGGTCACGGCCTTCGGGCTGTTGTAGGCGGCGATGTCGAGCTCGGGGTAGTCGACGAGGAAGGCCTGCGCCTCCTCGACGGGGGCGAGCAGCACCGCCATGGTGCCGAGCCCGCGGGTCGCCTCCTGGTGCTTCGAGCGGTAGAAGATGACCTTCACGGCCTGCTCGAGGGTCAGGATGCCGGCGGCCTCGGCGGCGCCGATCTCGCCGACCGAGTGGCCGACGATTGCTGTCGGCCGCAGGCCGACGGCACGCAGGGCCGCCGTCGAGGCCGCCTCGATGGCGAAGATCAGCGGCTGCGACACGCTGGTGAGGGCGAGCCGCTGCTCGAGGTCGTCGGCGTGCAGCGCCTCCTTCAGCGACCAGCCGGCGAGGGGCCGGAACAGGGCGTCGGCCTCGTCGAAGCGGGCGCGGAAGACCGGGTTGAGGGCGTAGGCGTCCCGGCCCATCCCGGCCCACTGGCTGCCGTTGCCCGAGTACACGAAGGCGACGCCGCCGGCCCGCTCGACCGCGGTGGCGACGACGGCCGCCGGGCTCTCCTCGCCCTCGGCGATCGCGCGCAGCGCTTCCGCCACGTCCTCCGGACCCTTGAGGGCAGGATCGCGCAGCGGGATCGCGACGCGGACCGGCAGGCGCTCGCGGCGATGCGCTGCCGCCGCGGCGACGCGGGCGACCTCGGCCGCGTCGGCCCCGTCGAGGCGCGCGGCGTAGTCCTGGGCGAGGTCGGCGAGCGCCGCCTTGGTCTGTGCCGAGACCAGCAGCACCTCGGGCTCGGGAGTTTGCGCGGCCGGTGCGGCCGCCGCGGTCGGCGCCGGGTCGGTCAGGATGACGTGGGCGTTGGTGCCGCCGAAGCCGAACGAGTTCACGCCGGCGAAGCGCTCCTTGCCCGTGCGGGGCAGGGGCCGCAGCTCCCGGTTGACCGCGAGGTTCAGCTCGTCGAACGGGATCGCCGGGTTGAGCTCGGCGCTGTGCAGCGAGGGCGGCAGCAGGTCGTGCTCGAGCGCCAGGCTGGCCTTGAGCAGGCCGGCGAGGCCCGACACCGGCTCGGTGTGGCCGATATTGGTCTTGATCGAGCCGATCGGCAGGGGGGCCGAGCGGCCGCGGCCGAGCTTGCCGCCGATGGCCCCGGCCTCGATCGGGTCGCCCACTGGGGTGCCGGTGCCGTGCGCCTCGACGAAGGTGATCGAATCGAGGGAGACCCCGGCCTCGTGGTAGATCTCGTCGAGGAGGGCTCCCTGCGCGTAGCCGGAGGGCAGCGAGATGCCGGTGGTGCGCCCGTCCGAGTTGACCTTCGAGGCGGCGATCACGCCGCGCACCGTCGACCCGTTGCGGGCGGCGGCACGCGCCGATTGCAGCACTAGGACGACGCCGCCCTCGGCGCGCACGTAGCCGTCGGCCTTGGCCGAGAAGGCCTGGCACAGGCCGGTGCGCGACAGCATCGAGGCGTTGGAGAACGACACGAAGTTGAACGGGCTCACCAGCAGGTTGACGCCCGCCACGACCGCCGTGTCGATCCGCCCCGAGGCGATCGCCGCGACCGCGGCGTCGAGGGCGACGAGGGACGACGAGCAGGCGGTGTCGAGGGTGAAGCTCGGCCCCTTCAGGTCGAAGATGTAGGAGATCCGGTTCGACAGGATCGACAGCGTGTTGCCGGTCGCCGCGTAGGCGTCGCCCGAGGCGGAATCGAGCACCCGCAGGTTGCCGTAGTCGAGGGAGGAAGCGCCCACGAACACGCCAATCGGGCTGCCGGCGACGGCCGACGGCCGCAGGCCCGCGCTCTCCAGCGCCTCCCAGGTCAGCTCCAGCAGCAGGCGCTGCTGCGGGTCCATCTGCTCGGCCTCGCGGGGCGAGATGCCGAAGACCGAGGGATCGAACGACCAGGGATCGTCGATGACGCCCGCCGCCCAGGTGTAGCTCTTGCCCCGCTCCTGCGCCCGGGGGTGGCCCATGCGCTCGAGGGACCAGCGGTCCTCCGGGATGCGCGAGACGGCGCACCGTCCCTCGACGAGCATCTGCCACAGACTGTCGACGCTCGAAGCGCCAGGGAGCCGGCAGGCCCGACCGATGATCGCGATGTCAGGACGCTGTATCACGTTCGATTCGCTACACGCTCATTACGGTGGACCGGACGCGACGGCGCCGCACCCGGGCATTCAGCCCAACCCATAGTATGAGGCCTGCATCGCGCCAACCCCCGAACGGCCCCAACCGCCCGGGCCGCACAAGACTTGGCCCAACTGTGACATGCCTTCATCAGTCAAAGTCCCGCCGCGCGGCCCGGCACAACGCCGATCCACACGATACGACAATGTCATCCGACAGAAATGTCCGGCAAGCTATACGATCCTGTTAAGCTCGGCCGTGGCCGCAGCCGGGCCGGAACGCAGTCGATGCGTTAGACCCGATGAATCAGGTCGTAATGGGGCAGCGCCGCACCGGAACCGCCCGTCCGGGGCGGAGCGATCAGAACGCCTTGAAGGTGATGATCGTGCGGGTATCCTGGATATCCGCGATGGTCTGCACGTGCTCGGCCACGAAATGCCCGATATCCACACCATCATCGACGTGAAACTTTGCCAGGACGTCGTAGTGCCCCGCCGTCGAATAGATCTCGGAGGCGATCTCGCGGTCGGCCAGCGCGCTCGCCACGGTATAGGTTTTCCCCAGGCGGCACTTGATCTCGACGAAAAAGGTCTGCATCGGCTCTCTCCTGGCAGTTTGCGGAATATCGTCTTGGAATAATTCCGGAACGAATGCGTGAGATCAGGCGTCGTCCGTCCGCATGGCGGCGGGCGGATCACCCGGTCTCGCACGGACCTGGCGGCTGCGTCGCCGGTCAGGGGCGTCCGACGCTGGCGTAGGTGAACCCGTGGCGGCGCACGTCGTCCGGACGGTAGACGTTGCGCAGATCGACGAGGATCGGCTCGGCCATCGCCGCACGCAGGCGCCTGAGGTCGAGCGCCCGGAAGGCGTCCCACTCCGTCACGATCACCAGCGCGTGCGCTCCTTGGGCGCAGGCATACGGGTCGGAAGCGTACTCGACCTCGCGCAGGAGCGGCCGGGCCTGCTCCATCCCCTCCGGGTCGTAGGCCACCACCCGCGCGCCGGCATCCTGCAGACCCGCGATGATCGCGAGCGAGGGCGCCTCGCGCATGTCGTCGGTGTTCGGCTTGAACGTCAGCCCCAGGACCGCGACGCGCCGGCCCCGCACGCTCCCGCCACAGGCCGCCACCACCTTGCGGGCCATCGCCCGCTTGCGCTGGTCGTTGACCGCCACCACCGTCTCGACGAGGCGCACCGGGGAGCCGGCGTCCTGCGCGGTCTTGACCAGG